>DASZSY010000018.1:0-3836 GCA_035548435.1 Candidatus Nanoarchaeia archaeon
AAGGTAAGGGAGCAGTGGGAAGAAAAGTGGAAATTGTCTGCGGATTGTTACAAAGAGCAAGTTCAAGAGAAGCTTTGTATATTTCAAGAACATTGATGTCTGACTTACGAATAGGGGTTGCAGACTCTATTGTTCTGGATGCAATTGCATTGGCTTTCTTTGAGGGAAATAAAGAAATAAGAGATAAATTGGAAGAAAAATATAATGTTGTTAATGACTTTTTACTTATAATAGATGCAGTTTCAGATGGAAGTATGAAGTCTTTAGAGAAGCTTAGTTTGAAACCTGGAGTTCCATTCCATGCAATGTTATCTACCAAAGTTGCAGATGTGGAAGAGGGATTTGAAGAATGTGGAAAACCTGCAGCATTCGAGTATAAATATGATGGATTTAGAATGCTTATTCACAAAGATAAAGGAAAAATATGGCTATTTACAAGAAAAATGGAAAATGTGACTGCCCAATTCCCAGACGTTGTTCTTGCAGTTAAGGAAAATGTAAATGGAGACACTTTTATTTTGGATGCTGAAGCAGTAGGATACGATTCAAAAACAAAAAAGTATATGCCCTTTGAACATATAAGTCAAAGAATAAGGAGAAAGTATGATATTTCTGAATTGCAAGAGAAACTTCCGGTTGAAGTGAATGTTTTTGATGTTTTGTACTTGAATGGAGAAAGCGTTATGGAAAAACCTTTTTCTGAGAGAAGAAAAATTGTAGAGAAAGTAGTTTCTGAGAAGAAACTTGTTATAAGACCTGCTCAGCAGCTTATTACTGATAACGCCGATGAGGCAAATGACTTTTATGGAGAAGCTCTTAAAGCAGGAGAAGAAGGAGTTATGATAAAAAATCTAAATGTAGGATATAAACAGGGAAGATATGTGGGGCATCTTGTGAAACTAAAACCAGTTATGGAAGATTTGGATCTTGTAATTGTTGGAGCTGAGCATGGAACAGGGAAAAGAGGAAATTGGTATAGTAGTTTTATTGTTGCATGTAAGGATGGAGATAACTTTGTTGAGGTTGGGCGCGTTAGCTCAGGACTTAAAGAAAAAGAAGAGGAAGGTTTTACTTATCAAGAGATGACTAAACTAATTGAAGACATAATTATTGAGGAAGACAATGGGATTGTGAAGGTGGAACCAAAAATAGTTGTTTCTGTAACCTATCAAAATGTTCAGAAGAGCCCAGGATATAGCTCTGGATTCGCATTACGTTTTCCACGCATAACTGCCTACAGACCAGATAAAAATGCAGAAGAAGTTGCAGACATATCTGAGATAGAAAAGTCTTTCAAAAAAGGCCTGCGATAGGACCTCCTCGAGAAATTCTAAAGCTTTATAAAGGCCCATTTATAAACTACCTTAATGACAGCAACAAAGTCCGATTTAAAGGTACAAAACATTGTAGCTACAACTTCTTTAGGAAAGCAAATTTCACTCACAAAACTTGCTCGTTCACAGTCAAATACAGAGTATAATCCTGAGCAATTTCCAGGACTAGTTTTGAGAATTGAAAAGCCAAAATCAGCAGTTTTAGTATTCTCATCTGGAAATCTTGTATGTACTGGAACAAAGTCTGTAGCTCAAGTAAAGGAAGTTATTGATGCAGTTATAAAACAAATTGCAAAGATTGGAGTTAAAATCACAGACAAGCCAAAGATAACAGTTCAAAACATCGTAGCTTCAGGAAGCATTGACTTGAACTTAAACTTGAACGTTCTTGCTTTGCAGCTTGAAAACACTGAATATGAACCTGAGCAATTTCCAGGACTAGTTTACAAACTAGAAGATCCTACAGCAACATTCTTACTTTTCTCAAACGGAAAGCTTGTATGTACTGGAACAAAGAATAAAGAACAACTTGAGAATAGCATGGTTCAGCTTAACAGAAATATTAAAGAAGCAATCAAGGGAAACAAGTAATTTCTAAATTCTGAGACCATATTTATAAGCTAAGATAGTAAAATATTTTTTAATGGAGTTGATAAAATATGAGCATTAATATTATTTTCATTAGTTTAAACTTTTCACTAATAGACTTTTTAGAAATATTAGAGGATTTATTTTATTAAATAATTACTTTCTATTGTCTTTTATGTCTGCAATTGCAACAAGAATAAACAAAACTCCCACTCCAACAATTCCCCAGAACAAAAGACCCTTAAGAACAACTAGTGCAGAAGTCCACCAACTTGTCCACTTAAGTGTTGCAAGTATTATAGGTAATATAACTAGAAACAATCCTAGCAAAAGTTCTGTCCATTTATTCATATTCTAAACAAATCTTTGACGTTTATAAGTATTATTCTTCTAGAGTTAGGGCATTACTTCAAACCTAATTGAAGTCTTCGAGCGCTTTATATATGGGCTTTGTGTATATGAATCATGGAAAAACAATATATGATGTTCGACATCAATGATTCAAGGGCAGCTTTAATAGCTGAAGTTTTAGGTAACAAGACTTGTACAAAGATACTTTCAATGCTCTCTGAGAAAGAAATGTCTGAGGGAGATTTAGCAAAAGAACTTAAACTGCCTTCTAACACTGTTCACTACAATGTTCAAAAGCTTGTTTCTGCAGGATTTGTTGAAGCATCGACAAAATTCTTTTGGAGTACCAAAGGGAAGAAAATAGTTATGTACAAGATTTCAAATAAAAAAGTTATAATTTCTCCTAAAACAAGTTTCAAGGGAATACTTCCAGCGCTCCTTGGAACTGGAGTTGTTGCATTTTTAGTTAAACTATTTGCTTCAGGTTCTTCAAAAGCAGCAGATGTCATTGTTAGTGGAGATTATTCTTCAGCCAAGATTGCAGCAGGACCTGCAGCAATGGAAGGATCTAATTTGGTAGCTCAGTATGCTCCAAATGTGCAAGATGCAGTTGTTCAGCAAGTTGGAGTTAGCGGAATTGGAGCATGGAGTTGGTTTTTGCTTGGAGCTTGGGCAGCACTACTCATATTTGTAATTTTCAATATAAGGAGAGATTCATTAAACTAAAAAGGAGGTAAAACATGAAAACACAATATATTATCGGACTTATCGTTATAGGAATATTACTTGTTGGAGCTTACATGATGGATGCTTCCGCAGCAGTTGTTTCTGCTACCGGAACAGCAGTTATGAAAGTTCAACCAGACACTGCTTTAGTATATGTTTCAATTGAATCAAGAGACTCTACTGCTTCTGTGGCTCAGGCTGCACATTCAGAAATTAGAGATAAAGTTCTTCAGGCCTTGGGAGACCTTGGAATTGCTAAGGACAAAATTCAACTGATTAACTATGCAGTTTATCCTGAATACGATTGGAACAATGGAAAACAAACTCAAAAAGGTTTTGTTGCAACACAACAAATTGTTGTAAGCACAGAAGACTTTGATCAGGTTTCAACTATAGTTGATGCAGTGGTTGCTCATGAGGCTTTGATTAACAGTATTCAATTTGAGCTTTCTCAGGAAAAACAAAATGAATACAAATCACAGGTTTTGTCTGCAGCAAGTAAGGATGCTAAAGAAAAAGCAGCTTCAACTGCAAGTGGACTAGGAAAAAATCTTGGAAGACTTGTGGCAGTACAGACTCAGGACTTTTACTATCCTGGACCAATTATGTACTATGCAAAGGACTCATACTCTGGAGTTTCTGCTTCTGCAGGAGCTATGGAAGTAAGAGAAGCAGCTGCAAACTTGACACCTGGAGATATTGACGTCAATGCAAACATTGTTGTCCAATATAAACTAAGCAAGTTTTAGACAGCCTTAAATACATACTTTTTATTTTTTTATTATGGTTTTTTTGAAGTCATATAATGAAGTAAGGGAGCATTTGGAACAAATGCAA
>DASZSY010000019.1:0-5685 GCA_035548435.1 Candidatus Nanoarchaeia archaeon
CAGTATCACTGCGATTTTCTTGACTGTCTTGGCCTTGACAAAACAGCAAAAGTACAAATCCATGTTGGAGGAATGTATGGAGATAAAGAAAGTGCAATTGCAAGATTCATAGAAGAATATAATAAGCTTCCAGATAAAATAAAATCTCGTCTTGTAATAGAGAATGATGATAGACTCTTCAGCTTAGCAGACTGTCTTAAAATAAACAAATCAACAGGAATCCCAATCTTATTTGATAACTTCCATCATTCCTGTCTTAATAACGGAGAGGAAATGCCTGCAGCAATGTCTTTGGCAGCTAAAACATGGAAAAAGCAAGATGGAATACTTATGTGTGACTATAGTTCCCAAGAACATGGACAAAGAAAAGGAAAACACGCCTCAACTCTTGATAAAAAAGATTTCAAACAATATATGCAGCAAGCAGATGGAATAGACAGAGATATAATGCTTGAAATAAAAGACAAAGAGAAAAGTGCTTTAACTGCTCTTTCAATTATAAAATCTTAAATAAAATTATTCTTTCTTGCTTTCTTTGTTTGCTGTTGCTCTGCTTCTTATGAATGAAACAACTCCAACAATAAGTGCCAATCCAATTATAACCATTATAGCTCCAGTCATTCCCATTCCCTCTCCCTCTGCAGCAACATTACCTGTTATTCCTGAACCTTGAGCAGCAGTATTCTCTGCATTTGCAGGAGCTGTAGCCTGTTGTGTTGGCTCTGCGCTTGTAGGTTTCCATGAGCTAAAGTCATTTCCTGTGAATACATCAGTGTAATTGATATTAGCTGTTCTTGATCCACTTCCTCCACTTGGTGTGGTTGTTTGTGGTGTGTATGCTGAGAAGCTTGTAAAGTGGTATGTCCATATTACAAGGTCTGATCCATTGTCAATTGAACATTCTCTTACTGAATTCTTATCAATGTTTGTTGGGCTTGTAGCAGAATCACAAACTGTAGATATTGAGTTAAGTGCAGAACTTCCTCTTGCCCATGCTGCTTTCTTTCCAGCCATTCCTCCAATAACTACCTTAACTGGTTGTGAGAAGTTAAGTTCAATTGTGCTTCCCATATCAACAACAACATCAACTGTTCCAGATGGTGCTGTAAATCCTGAGTTTGAAAGTACTGTAGGTAAGGATAGCTTTCCATCCCATGCTGCTCCTCCATCAATTACAGTGCTTGAAGGTATTTCAGCAGAATAATTAACGCTTGAAGACTCTCTTGTCAATGTGAATGTGTTTGTAAGTGAAACTTGCTTTGATGCGTTCTGTATTGCTGTTAAGCTCAAGTTAACTTGTCCTGTAACATTTGAAGGAACAACAATTCCCTTAACTGCTGAACTTCCAGAGTCAATAACTACTTCAGTAACTCCATTCTCAACAACTTCTGTTTGTTCGCTAGCGTGTTGTTGTGTTTGAGCAAGAACTGATAATGATTGAGTTGAAGACTTGTATTCATGTCCTCCAAGACTTGTTTGTAGTATTAATGAGTAATCTCCCTCTGCAAATCCTGTTGTGTTTAATGTAATATTATACTTTAATTGTCCATTTGATAATCCATTGTTGAATCCATATCCATAATTGTAACCGTATCCATAACCATATCCGTATCCAGAACTTGCAGTGTTAGATAAAAGATCAATTTCAATTCCTTCACATGTAGTTAAGTTGTTTCCTGAAACATCAAATGTGCATGTGCTATTTGCAGCTCCAGATAATATCAAATTTATTGAATCAAAACTAATTCTTTCATTGCTTTGAACATCAATTGTAGCAGTTGTTGATACAATTTCTCCCTTTATAGGAGCTGAAACTGAAAATCCTGTTAATCCCATTTGAAGTGCTGCAGCAGGACCAGCGATAACAAGAAGAGTAACGACTAGAATAGTTATAACACTTGCAACTATCTTCTTTTGCTTTTGGGCAGCAATTCTCATGCTTTTTACTATATTTCAGCCTTTAAAAACCCTCTTCTTTTCTGTCCTCTGTAAAAACAAGCTTTTCCGTCGCTAGAAAGAGATATATTTACTAAGAATTTCAACAAGTTTAGGTATCTCTTCCAATGCCTCTTTAACAGTCTCTTTGTTAACTCCTAAACCATCATAATTCATTTTATTTCTTAAAATTCTATATCTATCAAACTTTATTGAAACAGACTCTTCTTTCAATTCCTTTCTTAAAAATAATCCTACCTCTTCATGATTATCAAACTTATATCCTTTAAAGTATCCAATGGCTTCGCAATATTGTCTCAGTCCTTCATATAACTCCCTCATTATACTTACAAAATGTCTTTCCTCGAATTCTATTGTTCTTGCAGTTTCAATTGCTTGTAAACCCATTTCAGACAAACTTTTGGCTTTTATTTTGTTTATATCAATTCTTTTCACTTCAACACTTCCAGTTCTCCTGTAAGAACAATCCCATTACATATCCCATTAACCAAATTAGGATTGTTTTTTATTGCATTTTCCCACTCTTTCTTTCCAAACTGGTGAATGCTTATCTTTCTTCCCAAAACTTTCTCATACTTTTCCAAATTAAACTCTTTCTTTATATCGCTCAAAAGACACATATCTATATCGCTATCAATTGAATCTGTTGCTTTTGCATAACTTCCAAACAAAACAATCGTCGGAGCATCATACTCTTTAAACAAATCATCCACCAATCCAGAAATTCTTAACTTCTCAAGATTGAAAAATAATTTTAAATTTCTTGACTTTCTTGAAACAACAATCTGATAAGTCTTAGTAATCTTATTTTTCTCAGAATTGACTATTCCTTCCTTCTCAAACTGCTTTAATTGCTGTCCCACAGTAACATGATTAACTTTCAAAATTCTAGATAACTCTCTAAGATAGAACCTTTTATTTGGATCCTCAAAAAGAGGCTTCAATATATCTACTCTGTTAATTTTTATTTCCATTTGGTAATTTATATTACCACTTGTTTATAAATCTTTCCAATTCAGAACAATTACATTTAACTATATTATTTACCTAGCAATAAAGAACTCAAATGAAACAAAAAAACACTTCTATTATAGTAATAATATGTATTGCAGTAATTGCATTAAACCTATTCTTTGCCATAGATATAATATCAAAAAACTACTCTTTCTCATCCTCTAACCCTCCCGACTCCCTAAACAAACTAAGAGTAATTGATGGAGATACTTTCACATATAAAGATGAAGTAATTCGTCTTCTTTGTGTTCAAACTCCAGAAATAAATCGCCCAGGCTATAAGCAAGCTTCTCTTTACCTTTCCTCTCTTCTCTCCCAAGGTGAAATAACTCTAAAACAGCAAGATAATCTAGACAAAGGCAGATATAATCGTTCCTTGCGATTTGTATACGTCAAAACCCCTAACTCCACCTTGTTCGTAAACAAACTCATTGTTGACAACGGCTTTGGTTTCCTTTTCCCCTATAACAATACAAATTGCTCTTTATTATCTTAATTTATCATAATTCTCAAGTAGCTAAAAACCCCAACATTTTTAAGTTAAAAATAGCTCCTAAAAAAATGAAGTTAATAGTACAAATCCCTGCTTTTAACGAAGAAAAATCCATTGTTTCTGTTATAAAAGAAATCCCTAGAAAGATTCCAGGCATCCAAAAAGTAGAAATTCTTGTAATTGATGATGGTTCAACAGATAATACAAGTCAAGAAGCAAAGAAAGCTGGTGCAGATTACGTTATAAAAAACACAAAGAACTCGGGCTTAGCATATACTTTCCAAAAAGGACTTCAAAAATCTCTTGAACTTGGAGCAGATATAATAGTAAACACTGATGCTGACTTCCAATACAACCAAAAAGAAATTCCTAAACTAATAAAGCCTATTTTAGACAACCAAGCAGACATAGTTTCGGGAAACAGACAAGTAGAACAATTAGATCATATGATTGCAGCCAAGAAATATGGAAACATGGTTGGAAGTAAAGTTGTAAAGTTCTGTGCAGGTTATGATATAATTGACGCTTCTTCAGGTTTCCGTGCCTATAGCAAACAAGCAGCAATGAAATTATTTGTTACAAGCACTCATACATACACTCACGATACATTAATACAAGCTTCTCACAAGAACCTAAAAGTAATTGAGGTTCCAGTTGAATTTAGAAAGAGAGAAGGAGACAGTAAACTAATCAAATCAGTATCCTCTCATATAAAGAAATCTCTCTCAACAATAATGAGAACAACTCTAATGTATAACTCTTTCAGATTTTTCTCTTACACTGGAGCAATTCTCATCATTTTGGGTCTTATTCCAATGATTAGATGGTTTGTTCTTTCTTATCTTCTATCTGAAGGTGGACAACATATTCAATCCCTTATAGTTGGAGCAGTACTCATTGTAGCAGGTGGAATGTCTGTTCTTCTAGGCTTTGTTGCAGACCTCTTGGCCGTTAATCGCCGTTATCTCGAAGAAATTTTGTATCTAAATAGAAAAAGATTGGTTGATGGAGCAGGATGATCGAATTAAGAAGAACTGAAACTATCCTAACTATAACCTTACTACTAATATCTCTCTTGTTCATGATAGGCATAACTTACTCAGCTAAAGGGCATTCTTCCATTTCAGCATACACAGGTTTAGTAGCATATGATATTCATGGAAATGTAGACTTAAAAGAAAAAAGTGGTAGTTTGTATATTTCAGGAGACAATGAGGAATACTCAAAACCGATTATTGATTCAATTGCTATTTTCATAAAATTATCAGGAATTGGATTATTAATTTATTTAGTTTGTTTAGGATTAAATAAACTGAGGAAAAGATGAAACCTAAAATATCAATAATAAGTACGCTTCCTCCAACAAAAGGACTTAGTCCATATACCTTAGGTCTTGTAAAAGAACTATCAAAAAAAGCAAATATAGAATTTTATGGTTTCAAATCAATTTACCCTGAATTCATGTATCCTGGTGGAACAAAAACAAATGAATCTGAACCTAAAATAAAAAATGTTAACATTCATAATTATCTTTCATGGTACAATCCATTCTCATGGATAAATGTAGGGTTTAAGATTAATACTCCAATAGTACATGCACAGTGGTGGAGTTGGTTTCTAGCTCCAGTTTATTATACCGTTCTTAAAATCGCCAGAATGAGAGATAAAAAAATAATAATGACTATTCACAATGTAAAACCTCATGAAAAATCATTTATCAAAGACTTCCTAAACAATTCAGTGATAGGTCTTGCAGATGAATATATTGTACATTCTGAAGAAAATAAAAGACAATTCCTAGAACTAAACAATACCAAAAAGAAGATTTATGTAATTCCTCATGGAATAATTGAGTTTGCAAAGAGTAATCTTTCAAAAGAACAACTTCTTAAGAAATATAATTTCACAAAACAAGATAAGATAATATTATTCTTTGGAAACATTAGACCTTACAAGGGTTTAGATGTTTTAATTAAATCTCTGCCAAATATATCAAATAAAAATGTAAAATTAATAATTGCAGGTAAACCTTGGGGAAGTTTTGAAGAATATCAAAAAATAATAGATGAACTTAACTTAAAAGATAAAATAACCCTCTTCCTAGACTTCAATACTCAAGAGAAGATTGCAGAACTGTTCAAAATATCAGATTTAGCAGCATTTCCATATAAAGAATTTGAAGCTTCAAGTGGAGCGGCAGCAACAGCATTATTCTATGAAAA
>DASZSY010000020.1:0-6460 GCA_035548435.1 Candidatus Nanoarchaeia archaeon
GAGTTTGTATGATAAGGGAAGAAGACTAAATCCGTTAAAGTTTTCTAATGGAAAAACTCAAGAAGATGTTGTAAGAGAGATTGTGAATTCTGTAAATGAAGGTAAAAAAGTAATTTTAGTTCATGGTGCTTGTGGAACTGGAAAATCTGCAATCGCTTTAAATGTGGCAAGAGCACTTGGAAGAGCAACAATTGTTGTTCCAGTCAAGAACTTACAAAAACAATATGAGGAAGATTATACTGATAGAAAATATTTGCTAAAAAAAGATGGAAGTAGACTATCTATTGCAATGTTAACTGGAAGAGAAAATCACGATTCTATATTTAAACCTGGAGTTTCATGTGCAGATACTACATTACCAGAAACAATTCCTATTTCAGATAAATATTTTGAACAGGTTGTAAGCTATTATAAAGAAAATCCATTTGTTAAACATAAGGCGCAGCTTGACTCTGTATCGAAACTTACGAGAATCGCTATTGCTCCTGCAAATCCTTACTGGAGTCCCATACTTCCTGCAGAGGTCGATTTGCAATTAAAAGATGCTAAAAAAAAGAAATATCTTGGACTAAATAATAGAGAATTTGTATTTCATCATCGGCAGAAAGGTTGTTCATATTATGATCAGTATCAAGCATATCTTGATGCAGATGTTCTTGTTTTTAATGCTGCAAAATATAAAATTGAGTGTGCACTGGATAGAAAGCCAAAGACGCATGTAGATATAATTGATGAAGGAGATGAATTTTTAGATAGCTTTTCTGCTCAATATATATTGAATGTTAACAAGCTAATCAATGCACTAAAGTTGCTTTACGCAGAAGAAGAAACTCAATCGGCTATAGACAAAATTTTGCTTAATTTAGGAATAGAAGAAAAGAGAATAAAAGCAATAGGAGTTAACGAAGAAAAAGTTTTTCACATAAAAGAAACAAATCTTGAATCAGTCTTGCGTTCTTTGGCAAGTACAAAGGGTATAGAAGTTGAAGTTTCAATGGATGATTTAAGTTATGTTCATAAGGGACTTGAAGCAGCTAAACAATTTGCAGATTCCTTGGAGGAAACTTATCTTACTTATAGAATAGATAATCATGAATTACTTGTTACTTTTGTTACAACAAACGTGGCAAAGAAATTTAACGAACTTGTTGAAAAATCTGGAGCAATGATTCTTCTTTCTGGAACTTTACACAGCCCTAGTGTACTTAAGAATGTTTTCGGAATAAAAGATTTTGCATTAATTGATGCTGAGAAGGCTAACCAAGGAAACTTAGAGATACATATGACTGGAAAAGAAATTGATTGTAAGTATGAAAACTTTAAATCTGGAAAGCATAATAGAGAAGATTATCTAAAGGCTTTAAACAAAGCAGTTGAAGCTGCAAAGAAACCAACTTTGATTCATGTTAATGCTTTTGAAGATCTTCCTAGTGAAATAGAAATAAGAAATTTGGAGCTTAATGCCCTTATATCCAAAGAGCAACTTAGATTTATACAAAACCAAGATAGAAAGGGAGAACAGGTTAGAAAATTCAAGAATGGAGAGATTGACAGATTGTTTTCAACAAGATGTGCTAGAGGAGTTGATTTTCCTGGAGCGCAGTGTAACTCAATTGTTTTTACCAAATATCCTAATCCAGACATGAGAAATACTTTCTGGAAGATACTCATGCAAACGCATAAAAGTAGTTTTTGGGATGTTTACAAAGACAAAGCTTGGAGAGAATTCCTACAGAGGATATACAGAGCACTTAGAAGTAAAGATGATCACGTTTATCTTCTTTCTCCAGATAAAAGAGTTTTAGATAGTGCTAGGCAGTTCCAGCTTTCATAACGTTTATATACAATATAATATATTTTACCTGAGTATAATGAAAGGAGGTTTATTATGAAAAAGTTTTTTGATAAAAATGGAGATTATTTCTATTTTGCATTTAGAGTAATTGTAGGAGTTTTGTTCATACTTCACGGTTGGATGAAACTTGGAATGTTCAAGGCTGACCCAATCTCATTAATGGCTTTGGCTTTCTTAATTGAAGTCATTGGAGGGTTGTTTATAGTTGTTGGAGCATTCGTTAGATGCACAGCAGTAATTGCTGGAATAGAGATGATATTTGCTTACTTCATGGCACATGCCGGGACTGCATTAAGTCCGCTAGCAAATAAGGGAGAACCTGCAGTATTGTTCTTTGCAGCATTCCTTGTATTGGCTGCATTTGGTGCTAGAAAGTGGGCTCTTAAATCAGATTGATTAAATATAATTTATTTTTTATTTTTTATTTTTCACAATGTTTATATATTATTTTACATTTTATCTTATATGTTAGAGAATTTTGTAAATAATAAGAAAGATACTCTTTATTTTGCTTTTAGACTATTTGTAGGATTATTGTTCTTATTGTCTGGATGGGTTATGTTATCTGAAGTTCTTAATGGAAATGTAGAATTAGGATTCACTTTGTACAGCATTACAATGGTTTTAGAGCTTATAGGTGGTCTGTTTATACTGGTAGGTTTTAAGACAAGACAAACTGCACTAGTTTGTGGATTGCTCATGCTTATAGTTTATTTTGCAACAAAAGCAATAAATGGGTGGAATCCTATAGTCACTAATGGAATAGTTGAACTTCTTTTCCTAGCTGCATTTATTGTTATTTTCTCTCAAGGTGCAGGTAAATTAGCTATAGACAAAAGCTAAAGGGTTATCTTTCACTATCTTTTTAAGCTGCTTTCTTCTGCTTGATATATGAAAAAAGTGGTTGTTATAGGAGGAGGATTTACTGGAAGTACGGTTGCTAAAAAACTTGAGAATGAATTTGATGTAACCTTAATAGACAATAAAGAATATTTTGAGTTTACCCCAGGAATACTTAGGACCATTGTGCATCCAACGCAGACAAGATGTATACAGGTTAAACATAAAGACTATCTTAAGAATTCAAATGTGATTATTGGAAAGGCAGATAAGATAGGAGATAAATTTGTCTCTGTTAATAAAAAGAAAATAAAATACGATTATTTAGTTCTTGCAATGGGGAGCAGTTATGTTGCTCCATTTAAACATCCCAAGTTATTCGCAGCTTCAAGATCTAAGGAGCTTGCAGTTTACAATAGATATCTTGTGGATGGAAAAAATATTCTTATAATTGGAGGGGGCCTTGTAGGAGTTGAGCTTGCTGGGGAAATAGGCTATTATTACTGTGGAAAGAAAATAACTATTGTGGCTTCAGGAGAGCATTTACTTGATAGGATGCCTCTAAAGGCACAAGAATATGCTGAAAAAGTCTTAAAAGAAATGGGGGTCGAAATAATTTTCAATGATAAGGTTGTAAAACAAAAAAATAATGTGTTTATCACTGAGAAAGGCAAAAAGATGAATGGAGAGGTAGGTTTTACTTGTGTTGGAATAAGTCCAAACACCTCTTTATTAAATAAAATGAATGGAATATTGGACGAAAGAAGATTTGTTTATGTTGATGAGAACTTGCGAGTGAAAGGAATGAACAATGTTTTTGCTGGAGGAGATATAACAAACATAAGAGAGGAAAAGACAGGACAAAATGCTGAGAAACATGCACAGGTTATTGCTAAAAATATAAGAAGATTTGAGCAAAGAAAAGAACTTACTTCATACAAGCACAAATCTTCACCAATAGTAATAAGCTTAGGACCTAGAAAAGGAATACTAATTATGGGGAACTTTGTTTTAACTGGGATTATTCCAGCAATACTCAAATGGATTGTTGAGAAGAAAGAACTGCTAAAGAAGAAGATTTAGAACTATTTCTTAGCTTTCTTAACGGTCTTTTTTTCAGTCTTTGATTCTGTTTTTTTACTTTCTTCTTTCTTTTGTCCAATTACCTTTATTCCATGCATAAATGGAACTAAAACTTTAGGAACATTAACAGTTCCATCTTCGTTTTGATTGTTTTCTATTATTGCAACCATTATTCTACTTGTAGCTATGGCAGTATCGTTTAAAGTGTGCAGAACGCGCTTATTTCCTTGTCTATCTAGGCACTTTATATTAAGTTTTCTTGCCTGATAGTCTGTACAGTTAGACAAAGACATTACTTCTCCATATTCTTTTGTTGTAGGTCTCCATACTTCTAAATCTGCAGATCTATATTTCCAATCTGCTAAATCTCCAGTGCATATCTCTATTACTCTATATGGAATTTCAAGTTCGTCGAGAATCTCTTCTGAGTTTTTTAACAATTCATCATATATTTTTATTGATTGTTCTGGAGTACTGAAAACAAATTGTTCTACTTTATTGAATTGATGAGTTCTCCAAAGTCCTTTTTCGTTTATACCATGAGCTCCAACTTCTTTTCTAAAGCACATAGAGTATGAAACGTATTTCTTAGGCAAATCCCATTCATTTATTGTTTGATTCGCATGCATTGCTAAAACTGATTGCTCTGAAGTTCCTATAAGGTTTAGATCTTCATCTTTAATTTTATAGACTGATTGTTCTATTGCATTTTTGTCCATTGAAGCAAATATTTCTTTTTCATGAAGCATTAGAGGAGGTTCGACATAGGTATATCCTTTCTTTGTTATTTTAGATATAGCAAATTGAATTAAAGCTTGATTTAATAGAGCAAGATCTCCTTTGAGGTAATAAAATCCATTTCCAGCAGCTCTTGCTGAAGCGTCAAAGTCTACTAAGTTAAGAGATTCAAGTATTTCTACATGGTTCTTTACAGGGAAGTCGAACTTTCTTATTTTTCCACCTTTCTTTATTTCTTTATTTTCACTTCCATCTTTACCTTTAGGTGTTTGAGGAGAAATTATATTTGGAAGTTGTCTTAAGATAGTGTTTATTTTTTCTTCAAGCTCAAGCATCTTTGCTTCTGTTTCTAATATTTTATTAGGTATTTCAGAGGCTTGTTTCATTAATGATGAAGTGTCTTTTCCAGCTTTCTTGAAATCACTTATTTCCTTGGATACTTTGTTTCTGCTTGCTCTAAGGTCATCTGTTTGTCCCTTAAGCTTTCTCCATTCTTGGTCAATTCTTAGAATCTCATCAACTAAAGGTAACTTTTGCAATTGGTCTTTTTTCTTTATATTTTCTCTTACTATTTCAGAATTTTCACGTATGAGCTTTATGTCGAGCATAATATTTCATGGATAAGGTATTTTTAAATTATATCTTCAGAAGCTTGAGCCCTTTTTTGCCTTCAAAAGCTTCTTTTTATGTTCTCTTCCTAGTGCTTTATAGCCTTCTTGAGTTAGTCCGTTATCTTTTATCATATTAGCCATAAATTCTCCTCCAAGGTGGTGAGGGATTATAACGTAGTCTGCTCCTTGGTTGTATAAATCTAATGCAGTTCTTGGTTGTTCTGCTGTTCCAATAAATGCTGCTTTTGATTGTGTTTCCTCAAGGTCTTTCTTTATGGCAATGTTTGATTCTTCATCAGGTATTGTGGAAATTACAAGCTTTGTTTTTCCAAGTTTTATTTCTGATAAAAATTCTTTATCTGCAGCATCTCCATACATGCAGTCTATTCCTTCTTTTGCTAGAGATAAAATTACTTTAGGATTGTAATCTATAACTAAAATCTTTGAGTTCATTTTCTTTAGTTCTGAGAGTATTTTGTATCCCATTCTGTGATATCCAAATAAGATTATATCATATGTATCTCTGTCTTTATTGTTTAATGAAGCTTCAGTTCTATTGCTATCAAATATATTTAGAAGGTGAGATATTTTGTTGAATATACCATTAGAGTAGTATAAAGAGTATGAACTTACTGCAATTGTAGTTAGCGAAACCAAAACTGCAATGTTCATTATATCTGCAGTCAATGCTCCAGAATGATATCCTATAAGAACTACAATCAATGAAAATTCACTTAACTGGGCCATTGAAACTCCAGTCATGAAGTTTGTTCTTTTCTTGTATCCTAATGCTCTCATGAATCCCATTACAATAAATGGTTTGATGAATAAAATTATTCCTGAAAATATAAGTGAAGTCTTTATTATGTCTGCGTTTAGTGGGCCTACCAACTGTGCTCCAAAGTAAACAAACAATATTATAACGAAGAAGTCTCTTAGTGGTTTTATACGTCCAGATATTTCCATAGTGTATTTGCTTGAAGACAAAGACATTCCCGCAATTAAAGCTCCAATTTCTAAAGACAAACCAAAGTGGTGGAAAGTGGCTGCAAGTATAAATGCGTATGATATTCCTGTTAAGAACAAAACTTCTTGGTTTCTAGCAAGATGATCCATACTTCTTTTTATTATTAAGTTATATAGAACAAACACTCCTATTGCGAGCACAACTATTTTTCCTATGCTCATCCAAATTGCATTTATGTCTCCAGATTGAATTACTGGAAGAAGCATAAGAACTATGGAAGCAATGAAATCTTCAACTATTAATATTCCAAGAGCAATTCTTCCATGTAAGGTATCAAGTTCTTTTTTGTCTGAAAGTATCTTTACC
>DASZSY010000021.1:0-7577 GCA_035548435.1 Candidatus Nanoarchaeia archaeon
GGGTAACCCTGGCGAACTAGAGCCCACTTAAGAGATTCCATGCTATACCCTTTCTTTGAGTTTTTCTTAAGGTATTCAGATATTTCATCAATGTAATTCTTGTCTTTTCCAGATTTTGAGGTCTTTAATGTTCTAGCCATACCTAAACACATAGAAAATCGTATTTAAAATTTGCTATTCTCTATAATATCATAATATATCGAAGACTTTTTTTGATTTAATGAAAGAAATACCTTCATTAAGAGAAGATTTGTTTTGTGCATATAGAGTGCATAGAACCTGTCCTTTCTGTACTTTAGAGAAATGAGGAAGATCTAGAAAAACTCCTGCTCTTTTATGCTCTGGACAGCCCAAAGCCTTGGCAAGATTGTTTATTTCTTGATTATGCCATACTAATTTACCTGTCTTGCTTGCTTTTATTTTAAATGAAAGAGGGCCGGGAGATAAATTAGGGCTAATAACTTCTCCTTGGGCAGAAATTATTTCTCTGAATTTCATAAAAGCAGAACCTGATTTGAGAATTTCTGATGCAAGCCTTGTACCCTGTCCTTTTTTAGCTTTTCCAGATAACTCTAATATCTCTCCTGAAAGAAATACTGCTTTACTTTCCAAATCAGGCAAGTTCTTTTCTTGTTTTAAAACAGAAAGCACGTCTCTTATCTCTAAAACTGGACCTACTCCCTGTCCTACGGGTCTTGTTCCATCAGTAAATACTGTTTTTAATTTTAAATTGAACTTGGAGCCAATCAAATTAAACATCTTTGCAAGTTTCTTTCCTTCTGCATTTGAGACTTTAGCTCCTTTTCCAACCGGAATATCAATCAAAACATGAGTACTTCCGGCAGCTAATTTTTTTGAAAGTATTGAAGCAACTATTTGAGGCATGGGATCGAGATTTAGTTTTCTTTCAACATGTATAAGCAAATCATCTGCAGGAGCTAGACCTAGAGCTCCTCCCCAAGCAAGACAAGCTCCAGTTTCTTTTACAACTTTTTTTAACTTATTTGTTGGGAGAGAAACCTGAGTTAGAACTTCCATGGAATCTGCTGTCCCTGCAGCGCTTGTTATTGCACGAGAAGAGGTTTTTGGCATTGTAAGTCCTGCAGCTGCACAAATAGAAACTACAAGAGGAGTGGTTCTATTTCCTGGAATGCCTCCAACACAATGTTTGTCCACCACAATTTTTGAGCCCCAGTTTAACTTATCTCCGCTATAGGCCATTGCCTTTGTTAAAGAAACGGTCTCCTTTGTTGTAAGACCATTTTTAGCAACTCCAGAAACAAAGTAGGCAATTGCTGCCTCGGACAAGGATTGTGAATTTATGTCTTTTACAATTGTAAAAAATTCTTTTTCAGACAAAACTTCTCCACTTAATTTTCTTAAAATTAATTTAAGACTTTCAGCTTCCTTTGCTCTTGAAATTTCTATGCCAATAGAACTTGAAATTGCATGTTCTTTCAAAAGTTCTTCGGATATGCCTGCTTCTCCATATTCTAAATTGGATTTTAGTGCGACAGCTTCAATTTCTTTTTTACCTTGCTTTATTCTAACTAAATCTCCAAAGAATATACCTAGAGCAACTGCTGAAGTATCTGAGAGGAATATTTGGTTTGATTCTCTTTTTTTTAGTATCTTTTTAATTTTAAATTGCATTTAGTCCACGAAAGCAGTATAAAGTTTGTTGCTTCTGTATAATTCTACGAACATCATAAAGTATGCAAGTATTAATGGTCCAAGGATTAAACCTAGAAGTCCGAACAAAAGAACTCCTCCAATCATTCCTGCAAGCATCAAGATCTGAGAAGTATTTGTTTTTCTTGAAATAATGTAAACTCTTAGTACATTATCAACTGTTGAAACTATGAATACGTTATATAGTAAAAATCCTATTGCAATTCCTGTGCTACCTTGAGCAAACAAAGCAATTGTTGTAGGTATCCAAAGAACTGCTGGACCTATGAATGGAATTATTGAAAGGAAAACTGCCAAAAGAGTAAGAACGAATGCATTAGGAATTCCGAAAGCAAATAAACCAATTCCTGCAAATATTCCCTGTGCAATTCCAACTATAACTTGTCCGAAAACAATGGAGTTGGTTATATCCTTGAAATGTTGAACAACTGCCTTTTCTTTAGATGCTGCCAAAGGAGAAACGTCAGAAATGAATTTGGCAAGTTTTTCACTGTCTCTTATGGAGAAGAAGAAAACTATTGCAATTACCACAATATTGAATATTAAACTTGGAAGATTAAGGAAGATATTTACAAGTCCGTTTAACACTGCTGAGGAAGAAGTGCTTACAATACTGTTTATTGTAACAATCATTTGTTTTAGGAAGACATCTGAAGAGGTAGGGAAGATTGCCTTGACAATTGCACTGAAGTCAATTCCCTGTGAGGCTGTAAATATATTGAAGACCTGCTGAACTAGAATAGGAGTTACAAACCAAAGAGGTATAAGGATTATAAGTGCTGCAATTAAAATTACTAAAAGAGCTGAAAGGTTAGGTTTTGATAGTTTATTGTTTAATCTTACATAAAGAGGATTGAAAATGTATGCAAGAAGCAGACCTCCTATGGCTGCAAGTAGTATTGGTTTAACAAGAAAAAAAACTAAAACTGTGAGTACGATAAGCAAAAAAATTGTACCTATTTTCTTCTTTGACTCTTCCGTTGAATCCATTACATTAAACATTAAAGTTAGTATATAAAGGTTAAGAAAATTCTTGGATAGATTTAAAAAGAATATTTAAGAAAATAGAATATGGAAACAACATTGCACTCTATATTTCTCGGTAAAACAGCACCTACTGCACACGATGAGTTTATCAAATTTAGTAAGGGTGAATTCAAAGACAAGTATATGATTGAAGCAAAAAAGCAAAAAGATGCTTGGAGCATAAAGACAAGCCCTGAATATGCTAACTCTCTTGTAAGAATGTGCCTTGAAAGCACCTCTAAAACAGTTGAAGTAAAGGGAGTAATTGTATCTACATTTAATATGCAGCAGGAAGCACAAAAATTTCTGGGCAATGGAAGCGTTAAGGGAATAAAGCAATTTATGGGAATAAAGCAAATTCAGATTGAAGGAAATGTTGAAGCAAAGAAGATGATTGAACTTATGGAAGCATACCCTAGAGCTTTTTTTGCACTAACATTCAAGACCGATAATGCTGAATTAAAAATAAAACCTAAAGCTCCTAAGAGTGCTAAGCCTGCAGCTGGAGGAGATAAGGGACCTAAAGTAGACTTTTGCTCACTTAAAACAAGCGATGCAAAAATTGCTGGCGAAATTCTTTTTGATACTCCTGAAGCTAAATTGACCACAATAAAACACAGCCTAATTATAAAAGAGATAATTATTCCAAAAGGAGTTTCGGATCCAGTTCAAATGAGAGAAAAGTCCATAAGAAAGGGAACAATAAAGAGAATAATAAATTCCGACGGAAAAGAAATAATTTCTGAAGCCGACTTTTCTGCTTAAGTTTATATTTTGCATAAAATAATTTAATTTCTAAAATTTTACAAGTGTTTAATTTTTTAAACAAGTACTCGTTAGGTTTAAATATGCTCTATGTATGTTCATATTATTGAACATACTAATGTTTAGATTAGTGTTCAAATTAATGAACATATGAATATTCATAGTGAAAAGATAATTGCTACTTTGAAGAAAGAGAAAGTACTTACTAGTTCTGAAGTTGCGAAGCTATTGAAAATATCTTGGAACACTGCCGATAGAATTCTTACTGAAATGCTCATAGAAGAAAAAATTCAGAGAATAAAAAAAGAAGGAGTAACATTATGGCTTTTGTAAAAAATAAATACAATAGAAAAGGTCAACTTACCATTTGGATAATTGTGGCATTGATAATTGTTGTTTCTATTACAATAGTATTTGTTTTCAAGAATAGACTTAGTCTAGAGAAAGAAGACCAATTCTCTCCACAAACGTACATGCAGGAGTGTATAAAGAAAACAATAGATGATGCATTACTTTTGATGCTTCCACAGGGAGGTTTTGTTTCTCCTAAAGTCTACAAGCTTTACAATGATACTAAAATAGAATATCTTTGCCTTAACTCAGGATACTTCAATACATGTAGAATGCAACATCCTGCACTATTCAATGAAATGGAAAGTGAAATAAACAACTTCTCTTACTCTAGAATAGATTCTTGCTATGAATCCTTGAAAGCAGAACTTGAAAAAAGAAACGCTGCTGTGCAAACAGGAGAACTAGAAATAAATACAAGCATATTGCCTGGAAAAGTTTCAATGACTGTCAATAAAACTTTCTTTATAACTCAACAAGAAAGTTCAAGTAGTTATAATTCATTCCAAATTGAAACAAGAACAAATCTTTATGAACTTGCAAGAACAATGATAGAAATAGGAAACCAAGAAGCAAAGTATTGTTATTTTGAATATCTAGGATACATGATTCTTTACCCTGAAATAGACATAAGAAAAGATTCTCTTTCTGAAGATACAAAAATATACACTCTTACCTACAAGAAAACAGGGGAAAGAACAAGAACGGCAATAAGGGGGTGCGCTATACCTGCAGGAATATGAAAATACAAAGTTTAGCTTTAATGCAAATAATACTAATGATTGGAATGACTTTCTCTAATCTTTATTTTATTTCAAGCACCAACGTTATAGAGTTTGAACAGGAATCTTTACTATCAAAAATAATAAAGTTCTTTACTCTAATTCCTAGCGTGAGTGCTCTAGAAGCAAGCGACTTCCAGCAGGGAGTACAGACATGCATAAAGGCAAAGTCAGGGCAACTTTGTCAAGAAATGGTTGCAAGTGATTGTGCAAGTAAATGTGATGGTGCATGCGTTCCTGCTTCGCTAGCTAACACTCCAGAATGTAAACCTGGAACCTGTTATTCACCTAAGCAGGGAACCTGTCAAATAGGTTCATCAAAAATAGGATGTGAAAGTTCTGGAGGACAATGGAATGCTGATCCTAATGGAAATATTCCACAATGTAAAAGAGGATGTTGTATTCTTGGAAGTCAGGCTGCATTTATTGGAAGTCAGGAGTGCAGCGTTAGAAGTGCACAACTTGGAGTAACTAAAAATTTCAAGACTGAAATAACAACTGAAATTGCTTGCCTTGCGCTTTCTGGGGGAGACACTGAGGGAGCATGTGTAATAGAACAGGACTTTGAAACAACATGTAAGTTTACAACAAAATCTTCTTGTCTTAAAATAAATGGAGAATTTCACTCTGGATATCTTTGCAGTGCTAGCGAGCTACAAACAAATTGCGTAAGACAATCAACCACAAAATGTCTTGATGGAAAAGATGAAATTTATTGGTTTGACTCATGTGGAAATAAGGAAAATATTTATTCTGCAAACAAGGAACAAAGTTGGAACAATGGAAAAGTTCTTTCAAAGTCAGCAAGCTGTGATGTAACTAACAACAAAAATACTTGCGGAAACTGTAATTATTTGCTTGGAAGCAGATGTGGAGCTAAAACAAGCACACAGAAACTTGCAGATAACACTCAAAACTTTGTTTGCCGCTCTCTGACATGCCTTGACGATGAAGGCAAAGAAAGAAAGAATGGAGAAAGTTGGTGTGCATTTGATTCTTCAATAGGAGTTGATCAGGGAAGAAGTACAGACGTAGTTGGAAGCAGACATTTCAGAAAGGTATGCATTGATGGAGAAGTTAGAACAGAACCATGTCAAGATTTCAGAAACGGAATTTGTGTTGAAACAAAAAACACAGAGATAGTTGGAGGTTTTAGCTCTGCAGCATGTAGACTAAACACCTGGCAGAGTTGTATTGATTATAATTTCAAAAATCAAACCGATAAATGTTTAACAAACACTGATTGTTTCCTTAATCAAGTTAAGTTAAGCACAACATATGATTTCAAAATGTGCGTTCCTAAGTATAACCCTGGATTTGATACAACTGACAAGGCAGAAAGTGCTGAAGCAATATGTTCTTTGGCATCACAAAAATGTAATGTAGTTTATGTTAAAGGACTTGGAGGATGGAAGTGTAAACAAAATTGTGAATGTCTTCAAAAAGAATTTGCAGAAAAAATGAGTAACCTTTGTGTAAGCTTAGGAGATTGTGGACCTAAAGTAAATATTGCTGGAAAGCAAACTGATAACTACAGAGTTTCAAACAGTCCTAAATTAAGTGCTTCCTATCTTGCAGGACTTGTTAACTATAGAACTCCAGTTAGAGGACAGATTGCAGAGCCTGGAACTTCTGCTCTTCTTGAAAGTGGAACTCTGGGAATTCCAAGTGAAATTCCAGGACAGCCTGTAACTAACGGTCAAGAAGCAATAGACATGGTCGCTACGATTGGAGGAGGAATTGGAACTGCTACCTTAGCAGCCGCATGGATTGCAGGGCATACTCTTGGAGCGACTGCAGTAGGTAGTTTTGCATCATTCATGGCAGGAGTTTCTCAAGCAATAGGAGGAGTTGGAGCAACTGCAGTGCCTGGAGCTGCAGGACTAGGAACTTATGGGGGATTTGTAGCTGGAAAAGTTGGAGGAACTTCAGTCATTGCATCAACACAAGGAAGCAGTGCAATTTTAACTACATCGCAGGCAGGTTTTGCCGCAGCGGGAGGAGCACTTGTGGGAGCAGGAATTGGAATGGTAGTAACGTCATTGTTATTGAAATTAAGTGGAATTGGTCCAGGATTACCTTCTGGAATAACTTATGCACTCTTGGCTGCTGGAACAGTTGCAGGAGCATTGATAATTGGAGCCAAAGTTGCAATTGCCAGCGGAGCTACTGCAAGCAGTGGAGGAGTTGCAGGATTTTTTGCAGGAGCTGCGGGAGTTGGATGGGTTTTCTTATGGGTAACTTTGGCAGTAATAGTAGTTCTAAAGATTCTTGGAATTGGAAAAACAAAAACAACAGTTGTTGAATTCCAATGTCAACCATGGCAAGCACCAAATGGAGGAAGCGATTGTAGCAAGTGTGGAACAAACGGATTCCCTTGCAGCAAATATTCATGTCAGTCTTTAGGACAAACATGTCAACTTGTAAATGAAGGAACTGGAGATGTTGCTTGCGTTGATGTTTCTCCTAATGATGTTAGCGCTCCAACAATAACTCCTATGCAAGAAGCATTGCAAACAGGATTTAGTTACAGCTCTCAGACAGATCAGGGAGTAGTTGTCAAAGGACCTGAAGGATGCGTTCCTGCATATACAAATGTTCAATTTGGAATTAAAGTAAGTGAAGCCTCACAATGTAAATTTGATGTGGCGCATACAAGCAGCTACAAAGATATGGAATTTAGTTTCGGAGGAAGAAACCTTTATCTTCAAAATCACACCATGTCTCTTTCAATTCCAAGTTTAGAAAGTTTAGGTTATACAGATATAAACTCTACAACACAAGCAGATTACAATCTTTATGTGCGTTGTCAAGATAGAAATGGAAATTCAAACATAAGAGAATACATGGTAAACTTCTGCGTTTCGCAAGGTCTTGATGTGACTCCTCCAATAGTTGTTAGAGGTGAACCAGTAGTGGACTTTGTTGCATACAATGCACAGAATGCAGACATAAAAGTAT
>DASZSY010000022.1:0-18125 GCA_035548435.1 Candidatus Nanoarchaeia archaeon
TGGAAACCAACAGGGGCTCCAGGCAATGGGTTTCTGTTATGTTCCATATCATTTTGTTTATGATATGTATTTCCCAGTTGTCTTTAGAATAGTTTCCCAAAGCAATGAAATATTTCAATTTCCAGTTGTAGTTGTAATTGAAAAGAATGTTCCAAGGCAAGCAAATCAATACTCTTTAGAATTTACAGATAACTCTGAACAAGATTTATGTGAATTTTCTACAAATGATTTGGAGGTAGACGTTTTGAGCTCTAGTGGGGGGAAGGTTTCTGATGCTTCTGTTAGCTACACTTGTTTTGATCAAAGTTGTGACATTGGAAAAACAAATTCTAATGGAAAATTAAGTGGGAAAGTTCCAGCATGTATCAATGGATATTTGGAAGCAGAGGCAGAAGGATATAACAACAAGAAAATAATTTTCTCAAGTAATAATGCTTCAAGCGCAGAAGTATTCTTAGACAAAAATCATGAAGTAAATCTACGCCTTTTGGTTGATGGAAAAGAATCAGACGGACAAACCTTTATTTCATTTACAGGAGATAATGGAATTGTTCAAGGAGTTATTCCAGATTCAGATAAAGTTAAGTTAACTCAAGGATTCTACAATGTTTCTGTTTATCAATATGGAAATGCAAGCATAAGAATACCTGCTTCAACAACAAGACAGTGTTCTGAAGTTCCTAGCGGAGGAATTGCGGGCTTCTTAGGAAAAACAAAAGAACAGTGTTACGATGTTACTTTGCCTGAAACAATAATTGATAGGGCACTGACTGCTGGAGGGCAAGGAGAAATTTATTTACCAGAGGAACTGCTCCAGAAAGGAGAATTGACTGTTTCCGTCAGCTCTTTACCTAAGCCAACAGGAATAGATTCGCTGCAGTCAAACTATGCATTATTTGAAACACAAGGAGTTGATGTTTTATATGAATAAAATGAAAGTAGTGTTTGCTTTTTTCATCCTTACTTTTCTCTTGTCAATGGTAAGTGCTGCTTCATACGTATCTACAGGACCTAGTAGTATAAGAGATGTAAACACCCAAAGCTATCCATATGCTCGTTCATATTCTTCTGCAGACATAAATACATATTGGCCAACTCTTAATGATAGAACTGCATGTGAAGGAAGACAAGACATATTACTTCAGATTGCTCCATTTGGATGCCAGCCAACAGTTGTAAGAAGTGATTTGCTTGGAGAACAAAATGTTCCAGTTATGTGCCAACTTGATGCACTTGAAGTTAATCCTTTGATTGATATAAAAACAATAGATAGTATAAGCTTTAGAGGGAATTATCCTAAAGAAGTTGCAGCTACAGGATTTTACCCTGCTCGTTCTGCTTTAACAAATAGAGACGAACTGCTTGGAGATCCTTTAATAAACAACATAGGATATGTTACAGTTGTTTTGAAAAAACAAGCTAATGAATCTGCATTGCCTGACTCAGTTACTTTGAATTTGACTGCAAGAATAAGATATGATGCTTACAATGCACTTGGAATAGGACAGGCTTCATTTATACTACCAGAGCAGACAGATACAAATTATTTCAACTCTTCTTTAAAACAAAGCTTCTGGCAAGGAAGATATTCAATAAAAGCAGACGAACTTACAAGCACATACGCAAAGATATCTATATTTTACCAGGGAAAGAGATTGACTACTGTAACCGTTGAAAGAGGAAAGCAATCTTCAGATATATTTATTCCAGGGTTTTCAACATGTAATGCTGCAATGAGAGTTGCATACGATGGATTTGAAGATTCTGGAAAAGCAAGAGCAAATATTGAAGTTTCAAATAGCAAGGGAACTGATGTATATGATGTTTATGCAGGTTCTAGATTTGCAAACAATAAGTGCTCAGTTTCAAGTGTAAATGTAGATAATAATGGAGAAACTGGAACTGTTAGATTAAGCTGTGGAGGAAAGAGCGTTGTTTTATCTTTAACAAATCCTTCTCAAACTAGTTCTTCAGGTTCTTCTAATACTAAAACTGATACCTCAAGCGAATATTACAAAAATGTTCAGTTGGCCTTGACTGAATATAAAAAAGTTATAGAAAATTATCCTTCCGAGGTTCCATCAACTAGCGCTACACAAACTTATGGTGAAACTGCTTTGCGTTATGCACTTGATTTAGCTTTTAGTGCAGGATTAGATCAAGAATATCAAAACTTGCTTGTTATATACAAACAGAATTATCCGAACGCTGATATTTCTTACTATGAGAACAGAAAAGTTTCTGGAATTGATAGATCGAACGCAATGAGTGTTGTTGAAATAAGTGGAAATTATTACTCTGTAAAGCTTTTGGGATTAACTGCAGCTAAAGATAAACCTTCTGCAAGTTTAACTGTAAATGGAAATAAAAAAGAAGTTTCTTTATCAAGCTCTCTTACTGGAGAATCTAGAACAGAAGTTTACAGTAATAAAGCAACAAATACTAAATTGCTTGAAAGAATAACTTTACTACAATTAACTCCAGAAGAAGTTAAATTAAGATCGGACTGTCCTGCTCAATATTCTAGTGCAAGAGACTTTACTTTATCTAAAGGAGAAACTGCAAATATATGTGGACAAACTGTTAGAGTTGATAATCTTCCAGACACAAAGGTTGGACTTGTAAGAGTAATTCCAAACATTCAAAATACTGAAACTGAGACTAATCTTACAGTAAGAATAGGAATTGAAAAAAGAGCAATACAACTTTCTCCTGAGAAAGCTCAAAAGATGGTAAATAACTTGAATAAATCTATAGAAAAATGGGAATCTATATCTAAATCATTAAGTAAGGCAGTTACAGGACTTAAGACAGCATGTTTTGCTACTGCTGCAGTTTTGACTGCTAAAAACTTTATTTCAGGTCTTGATGGAACTTCGCTGGCAAGAAAACAAACTATGACTGGAGATAATGGATGGAGTGCTAAGTGTACTTCAGCATTCAAGAGCAAGACTGTAATTCAGTCTTCACACAGCCCATATGTGAGTGTTGATGATTGCTTAAGACAAAATGCAGACTCTATAAATAAAGACGTTGAAATAAGAAAGACTGCTATTGAAAATGAGAACAAGAAGATAGAAAATATTGAGAAAAGTAATAATCTAAAGAAAGAAACCACTTTTGGAAGCATAATTGATACTGATGGCTCTGCTAAAGCTTATTTCAACTTGGTAAAATCTTCTGGTTCCACTCAAACAAAAGAAGTTCTTGGAAAAATCGATGAGAAGTTTGTTTCTGATGGATTGATTAGTTACTCAGATTTGAAGTCACTGGAATTAAACTCTCAAATTCTTGAAAATCCAGATTCAAGTTCTGTTCAGCAGGCAGCAGCTAAGGCAGAAATTAAGAGAATACAAGAATCTATAGATACAACCTTAGCTGAAAAAGGAAAGAGTAGCAGTTATGCTAAACAGCTGAATTTGAATGAACAAATTGATGTTGTTTCAACAAATCCTAAATCTTCAAGTTATTCTTATTCTGGTTCAGTGGCAGGCGCAAAACATCCTAATGCAGGCTCTTATGGAATAAAAGAAAACACTCCTATCAAATATATTGTTGTTGATAATGTCCAGTATGCTTTAACTTTAAATCAAGCAAATGAAATTGATTATTCTATAAATTCAATCTACACAGTTGACTCGAATAATAATCTTGCAGAAGTTAAAGATCAAAAAATTATAGATAATATTAAGAGTAAAATATCTGGATTTAAGAAATACACTGAAGCTTCTTACAATAATTTGTATAAGAGTCCTGAAATAAGATTCCATGAAACAGAGCCATACAAAGGAATGCCTGCAGTTGTTCCTGTTGACACAACCAATGGATGGTATGCTGCAACTCAGCAGACTTTACCTGTCTTAGGACAACAGGCAACATTCCAATCAAGCGGAAAAGTTTCAAGCTTCTGGTTATGTAATGTTGGGAGCGATGGAGAAGAAGAATTTGAAAAGTCTGACTTTGGAGGAGATATATGCCAGCAATTTAATTTCTATACTGGGCAAGCAACAAACAAATTCCCTGGACTTTCTGATGAAAAAACACAGGCTCTTGTAAACAAAGCAATTGTAAGAATAAACCAAGCTGCAAAGCAGTACAGCTCTGGACTTACAAGTGTATTATTTGATGATGGACAAAAAATGAAGGTTGGAAACCCTGCAGTGGGAATAACTGCTGCTAGATGCCAAGATTATATGTCTCCTAAAGAGTGTTTGTTATTGTTTAATGTTTGCGACCCTGTAATATGTCCCAGCTCTAGATGCAACCTTGGAGGACAATATTATGTTTCAAATGTTCCAGAGACTGGAATTGTTGGTTCAGCTTTACTTTGCTTACCTAATGCTAGAGAAGGAATTGCTGTTCCAGTTTGTCTTACAGGACTTCAAACAGGAGTGGATGGATTTGTTTCAATAATGAAAAGCCATAGAGATTGTTTGGCTGAGCAACTTACAACTGGAAAAACAGTTGGAATATGTGACGAGATATATTCTGTTTATATGTGTGAATTCTTCTGGAAACAAGCAGCCCCAATAGCAAATATGATAGTTCCTAAGATTGCTGAAGCAGCATATGGACAAAATACAAAGGGTGGAGGAGAATATCTTACTGTAATGAATGCATGGCAAGAAACACAAAAGTCTGTAAGTTACTTTACACAACAATATGCAGTTAACTCAATTCAAGCTTTCAAAGTTAGATCTGTTGCCGAGGCTGGAGGAGAATTCTGTAAGGCTTTTGCTTCAATAACTTCTCCAAAGGCATTGAAATCGCTAGTTGAAACTGACAGCCCTCCACAATTCCATGCTTACTTTAGTTCAACAAAGTTCAATGATGTTACTGTACCTGCTACAAACCAATACAAGGTATTTTATCACATATTTGCAGGAAAAGATTCTGGAGTAAGTTATCAAGTTTATTTGAAGAATACTGATGGTTCATCTTACTATAATATCCCTCAAACTGTAATGGTTTCAACTGGGTTTATTGGCAAGGGAGAATATGCTTCACAAACAAAAGATTTCACAGCTCCAGAAGGTTACAAAGAACTTTGTGTAAGAGTTAACGGAAGAGAAGAGTGTGGATTTGGTCAGGTTTCAACAAGTTTTGCTGTTAATTATCTTACAGACCAAGCAAGAAGCAGCGAATTAACAAGAACAGATATAACTTCACAATCTGAATGTATTTCTGGAACAGTAGGAAGTACTGTTTCAATAGGACCAAACATTCAATCAACTGTTGAAAGTACTGTGAATCCTGAAGTTTACAAATCTGGAATAATAAGAATATGTGGAACAACAAACCCTGGAGGAACAACTTCTCCTAGCAGATACAAACAAGTAGGATATTGTGATAATCAAGCAGTTGGATGCTGGCTTGATACAGAAAGTGTTGCAAGAGCATTGACAGAGCAAGACGCGGGAGTAAGAAATGAAACATTGTCAACACTTAGCTCCATTGCAGACAATGCATTGACTGGAACTTCAACTTCATTATCTTCAGAAACTGCTACTGGAAAAATAAACGAGATAAAAGAAAGAGTTGAGAAGTTGACAAACTCTTTAGATACTTTAGATAATATAAAGACGCAGGGAGCTACACTAATTAACGATATATTCTCTCTTGAAAAGCAAATTCCATTAAATCATCAATTGGCTGAACTTGGAATACAGAAAGCTAAAACTTATGAAGCAATCGCACTAGCAATAAGAAAGACTGCTGCAAGTGATTTGCCTGCTGCTCCTAAAGCATATACTTCTCAGACAAATAAACCTACAGCGACAGTGGATGATTCTGATTTAGTTAATGGATTAATTTTAGGAGGCAATTATAAAGATTTGACAAGCACACAAATAAGTGCACTTGATGATTATGTTAAAAACAATTTAAATGCAGAACTTAATTTTGTCAGAGGAACTTATAATTCTGTTATGCTTGGATATGACAAAGCAGCATATTATGTTTCATTGGGCAATAGAGTGCTTCCTATATATGTAACTGAAGATCCTTCAAAAGCTTCTGGAACATTGACTTTATACTTTACAACTAGTTGGCTTGCTTCTAACACTCCAGTTGGAGCAGTTACAAAACAAGCAAACGGAAATTGGAAAATTAAGTTTACAAACAGCGATTCAAATAAAGCAATTTTGAAATCTATATTTCTTTTAGATGGTAAGGAAATAAAATCTACCACTCTAAGCGCGTCTGAACTATCTACAAAGACTAACGCGGCTTCAACTACAACTAGTCAAACAACCACAGAAACAAAGTCAGGATATTCTTTTGATAATACTGGAACATTTAGTGAAGAATTTATTAAAAATGCAAAGAAATGGTGTTTGATTGATGAACCTTCAGTTGCACCAGCAACAGGACTTGCAGCAGGAAGTTCAGTTACGGTTGCAAGATCAATATTATCTGGAGTATCAAGTTCACCAACTGTTACGCTATCCAGTGTTGATGAGGCCTTAACAGCAGGAAAAGTAATTGTTGAAAGATCTGCAGATATTTTAGTTAAGTATAACGGAGTTTGGAAATCTGTGCCAAAAGGAAGCGTTATTGCACCTTATCTTGCCAAGCTTGGACCAGTAATTACAGGAGCTAGCGGAGCAGTTGCAGGAGGACTTAATGGTTGGGGAGCAGTTTGTTCTGGAGTTAATGTTTACTTGGCTGTTGATGAATTTGGAAATATGGTAACTGCACTAAATCAATTAAGTGAAAGTGGAAAGGCACTAGAAGAATTTACATCAAGACTTGCAAATCAACCTTCTGCCATATTATCTGAAACTGATTTGCTTAGAGAGCATTTGTCATATCTTGCTTCAATGACAAACGACAAAGCTTTAACAAATTACTGCCCCGAAATTTCACAAAAGGATATTGAAATGCTCCTTGCAGAAATAGACTCGTTGCCTAATGATTTAAGACTTGATGCAAAGAGTATAGTAAACGTGTATAACGCTGATTTAAATAATGTTGAATTAACTACAACCACTTCTAACGCTAAAGCAGGAGTTGTAATAAACGAAATTAAAATAAGTCCAGATACTAATAGTTTGATATCTGACAAAGAATTTAGAGAAATAAACAAATTTGTTTTAGAGTGGAAGCAAAACTGGATGGATAATAATGGAGATACTATAAAATCTGATTCTCAAGATATGTCAAAGAGGCTTTATTCTTGCCTAGGAATTGGACTTGATGTTAAAGATTCTGTAACAAATAGTTACGATTTAAGAAATGCTTTGCAAGAATTGTCTGATAAAAGCGGAAAATACTCAGATAATAAAGAATTAATTGACAAGATATACTCAAGTTCATTGTTAACTTCCGAAGAATATCAAGACATAAATGGAGATGGATTGTTTAATACTGAAGAAGATATGTTTTTTGTTTCAACTCTTTTAATAAAAAAGATGGTTACTGAAGATAGTGCTGCTTTCAAAGAAACAAAGATTTCTCTTGTTAGTAGCTCTAATGCTCCATCTGCTTTAGTAAGTCAGTACAGCGGTGGAAGAATACAACAAATTACCTTGAATGATGTCAAAGTTCCAATATTTGCAGCAGGATACGGAGATTTAGTTTCTGGGAACTCTGGAGTTTATGTTTATCCTTATGGAAGTAGCAATAAGATTGGAGAAATTTCCCAAGGGCTACTTTACGTTGATAACAAGAATGTTTATCCTGCCGTGAATGATTTAGATAAGAAAAAAATGTCTTTTAATTAATTGGAATGCGGGGACTAGGATTCGAACCTAGGAATGCACTAAGCAACGAGAGCCTAAATCTCGCCCGTTTGACCACTCCGGCATCCCCGCGTATGAAAAGATGTTTCTGAGGCAATTTAAAGGTTTGGTTAAAATAAAAATTGAATCTGTAAGTTAACTGCTAACTCTATGTATTGAAATTCTGTATTTTTGCCCTGTTTTTTCATCTGTATAATCTGATAAAAATCCAGTTTCTCCATGAACTATATAATCTCCACTTCTATGTTTAAGAGATCTTTGAGCTTGTCCTCTAGAATGTTTCAGAGAGCTCATAACTTCGTTTACTTTTTCTGCTGAAGTTACTAATTGTCCTAGATTTAGTCTTAATTCTTCTCTTTGTTGTTCTATCTGTTTACTTGCCATAAAACTGTCAAAATTATTGGTTTAAATAGTTATCTTAAAACTAGACATCTCTACTTGGTTTCTTTTTTATCGAATTGAGCTACTTTTGTTTTAAGCTTGTCTTCTAATTGGAGTCTGTCTATAAGTTCTTTGTATCTGTTTCTTATTGTAACTTCAGTTATACCTGCAACGTCTGCCACTTCTCTTTGAGTTTTCTTTTCATCATTCATTAAAGCTGCAACGTACAATGCAGCGGCTGCAATTCCTGCTGGTCCACGACCAGAAGTTAATTCTGAAACATCTGCTTTCTTTAGAACTTTAAGAGCTTCATTCTGTGTTTTTGGAGAAAGGTGAAGAATTGATGCAAAACGAGAGATATAATCTTTTGGAGAAGAAGGAGTAACTTTTATCTTTAGTTTTCTTACAATAAAACGATAGGTTCTTCCTATTTCTTTTCTTTCTACATCGCTAGCCCCTGCAATTTCGTCAAGTGTTCTTGGGATGTTATAGGAACGGCAGGCAGCATAAATACATGCAGCAATAACGCTTTCCATGCTTCTTCCTCTTACAAGGCCACGCTGAAGAACGAAATTATATACACGAGAAGCTTCATCACGCACTACTGAAGGCAATGATAAGAATGAAGCTACTCTACGCAGCTCTGCCATTGCAAGTCTAAGGTTTCTTTCAATTGAGGTAGAAACACGCTCTTGCCACTTCTTAAGTCTAAGGAATTTTCTTGTTTGTCCTGCTTCTAGCCTATAAATATCAGATATTTCTCCAACGTTTGTTGTAAGTCCTTTATCGTACTTTTGCATAGAAATAGGAGCTCCACCACGTCCTTTTTTGTCGGATTTGTCGAATTGACCTCCAACATCCTGTCCTCCGTCTACTATCTTTTCTTCAACAATTAAACCACAATCATTACAAATAATCTCTCCTTTTTGGTCGTCGTAAACAAGGTCTACGCTCCCACATTCCGGACATTTTTTAACGTAACTCATGGTATAGAAAGGTTTTAAAAGAGTTATTTTTGAGAGTATTTAAACCTTTAGGTTTTGATTACTTAGATTCGACGAGAACTGCATTAACAAGTCCTTCTTGTGAAGGTCTGTTTGTAATCTTTGCTTTTCCAAGGGATGTAGCAATTATTGCTCCCTTCATAAGTCTGTTTTGACGAGCTAGGAAAGGATTTTGAGGGGTTTGTTCTACGTTGACAATCTTTGCTTTCTGAACTTTTCCTTTAATCATTACATTAGCTTCATCAGACTTTAGAAGAATTGTTTTTTGAGCTCCACCGCGCATTCTAAGTTGTTTTCTCTTTGTTGTTCCAAGAAGGACAGGTCTACTTTGAACAAATCCTTCAAATGATCTTTTCTTTCTAATTGCGTGATACTTTCCACCTGTTATCTTTCTGCCGTTGTTCATGTAAAGAACTGAGAAATTTGATTTATAAAGATTGTGTTTTGAGAATAACAATGGTTAAATAAAAAGATTATCTGAAAAAAAGATGAAACAACCACTAGCAGCAAGAGTAAGGCCCAGAACAATAGATGAATTTGTAGGACAGGAACACTTGACTGGACAAGGAATGCCTATTAGACTTGCTGTTGAAAAGAAGAATATTCCTTCTTCAATGATATTTTGGGGTCCTCCAGGAAGTGGGAAAACAACTTTGGCAAGAATGATTGCTAAAGCGGCTGAAGCAGAGTTTGTTGAGCTCTCTGCGGTTAATGCAAGTAAGGCAGATGTTGAAAATGCAATGAATAAGTCTAGGCTTTTTCATAAAAAAACAATATTATTTCTTGATGAAATACACAGATTCAATAAAGCTCAGCAGGATTTTTTACTTCCTGCAGTGGAAAATGGGACTATAATCTTAATAGGGGCTACAACTGAAAATCCTTCTTTTGAAGTTATTTCTGCATTACTTTCAAGATCAAGAGTTTTTGTTTTAAATGCGCTAACTGAAGATAATATAAAAAAAATTTTGAAAAATGCCCTTTTAGATAGTAGAGGTTTTTCAGAATTAAAAGTTAAAATTTCTGATGAAGATTTAGATTTAATTGCAAATATTTCTAATGGTGATGCTAGAAGCGCACTTAATATTCTTGAAATGTCTATTTCATTTATAGGAGAAGATAAGAAAGAAATTGAGATAAGAAAAGAAGACATTCAGAAAGCTGCACAAAAAAAGCTAAGATATGACAAAAATGGAGAAGAACATTACAATATTATTTCTGCACTGCACAAGTCTATGCGTGACTCTGATAGTCAGGCTGCAGTTTATTGGACAATGAGAATGATTGAAGGAGGAGAAGACCCAGAATATATCATACGAAGACTTATTAGATTTGCAAGCGAAGATGTTGGAAATGCAGATCCTAGGGCACTCGAAGTTGCCATTGCTGCAATGCATTCTGTAAAATTTTTAGGATATCCTGAATGTAACACTGCTTTAGTTCAAGTGGCAGTTTATCTTGCTAATGCACCGAAGTCTAATGCAGTTTATATAGCAGTTAACAAAGCCAAGGAAGTTATTGAGAAGACTGGAAATTTGCCTGTTCCACTTCACTTAAGAAATGCTGAAACTAAATTGATGAGAGAAATAGGATATGGAAAAGGATACAAATATGCTCATGATTACAAGGATGCAAAAGTAGAACAACAGCATTTGCCTGATGAAATAAAAGATGAAAAATTTTATACTCCTACTGATAGGGGAGAAGAGAAAAATATAAAGAAATAAATTATTCTAAACTCCTTAATCTTTCTTGATAATATTCTTGAATTTTTAGTCCATTTATTCCTGTATGTACAAATGCAAGATATGCTCCAAGAAATGCTGCACCGAGAATTCCATATTTTACTAAATTTTCAGATTCTTTTAGCGTAACATATCTTTTGAATTCTGGAGTTTGTTTAAGCTTATCTGCTCTTTTTTCTAAATCTGAAAGTTGCTCTCGAGTGCTATTTTTTAACTCATCATCCATCTCAACTGCTACTCTCATTGCTTGAAATGCATAATCTGCTTTAACTGCCTGCACAACTCCTGGAGCATTAATTGAAGCCTCTAACTTTTTCTCGTAAAACTGACAACCTGATAATCCTAAAATACCTATTAGTGCTGTGGTGCCTATAAATTGTAATGCATTTCTGGACTTTGCTTTTTTCCATTCATTTTGAACTAATCTTTTTTCTGGCCAATATTCTTGCATAATTTCACCTTTTTTAGAGACTATAAATAGATTTGTTTTTTATTTGCGATATCTTTATAAACGATTAAGACGAAGGGATTTTATGGCACAAGCAATTGAGAGACCTTTGGACCTTTTGAACGTATCAAAAGGAAAAGAAGTTCTCGTACAATTAAAGGGCGATAAGCAATTCGTTGGTGTCTTGAAGGCGTTTGATATACATATCAACGTTGTTCTAGATAACGCCAAAGAAATGCAAGACGGAGAAATGAAGAAAAGCATTGGTCTGACCTTTTTGAGAGGGGACACAATAATCTTCATATCACCTGCTTCTACATCACTGCAGAAGTAAACCTTTATTTTTTTACATTAGGTAGCAGTTAAAAGAAAACTGAGATAGTGTTAACTCTGTTAATAAAATAGATTAAACACATACATAATTGTAACTTTATTTTTATGATTAAATCTCAACTACATCTAAATCTTTAGGAAGGAAAGTATTTTTGAAGATTGATTTTGCTTCTTGTTCTATAAATTTAGTATTATGTTCATAGCGCTGAGATATATGAGTTAAAGCCAACTTCTTTGATTTTGATTTCTTTGCTATCGTGGCTGCGTCTTTGGCTGTTAGGTGGTGTGCTTCACTAGCTTTTTCTCTTTCTTTTTCTGTGAATGTTGACTCACATATGAGAATATCTGAATCTTTCGCAAGCTCCAAGGCATTGTTGTTGTAGGCTGTGTCAAGTATAACTGTTATTTTCTTGCTTTCTTCAACATAAGTGTTTGCCTTTGAAGATATTTTCTTACCTTGCCAGACTATATCTTTTCCTTCTTGTAAATCTTTAAGCAAAGGAGAGTTTGGAAGTTTATACTTTGATATTGAAGACTTTTTTATTCTTCTTTTTTCTTTTAAAGTTAAAGAATATCCTAAGCAAGGAATTCCATGGTTCATTTCTGCTGCGTTTATTACAAAATCTTTTGTTTCTAAGACTACTCCTGATTTAATTTCATGCACTTTCATTTGCAATTTTTCCGCAGAGCTACCCAAAAATGGTTTCATTTCAGTTACAAACTTTTCTGTTCCCTTTGGCCCATGAATATGTAAAGTTTTAGAATAGCCTTCAAGTGCAAGTGTTTGTATTAAACCTGGAAGGCCAAGGACATGATCTCCATGCCAGTGGGTAAGAAGAATGTGTGTTATTTTACTGTGTGAAATTTCTGAGGCCATAAACTGTCTTTGTGTTCCTTCTCCACAGTCCACTAGTATGCCTTCTCCAGATAATTGTATAAATATTGAAGTATGGTTACGTAACTTGGTTGGCACTGCATTTGCAGTTCCAAGAAATGTGATTTTAGCTGTTTCCATACACTCCTATAGAATAACGATTTTAAATACTCTTCTTGGCAAGCTTTATAATAGCTTTTTGCTATATATAAGGATGAGAAAAAAGAAGGTACTTTCTTTTTATGGATTCCTTGCATTGTTCGCTTTAGGTCTTGCAGCATTCAATGTTCTTAATTTCGGAAGCCTTACTGGCAAGGTAGTTTCTGGAGAAGATTATCAAGAAAGCTTGTTTTTAGGAAAAGACTATCAGTTCAAATATTATCCTTCATATTTTAACTTAAATATGGATTCTGCAGAAGTTAGAGGACAATTAAAGGAGATGGCAGGAACTGATCATGAACTCCAGATAACAGGATATGCTTTTACAAGAAATGGAGAAGTTTGCGGCGTAATTTCAAATGAAGTATTTCTTGGAGCTAAAAGCGATTTAACTTTAAATGTTAGAATCCCTTCAGATTCTCAAGCTGAAAGAATCTTGATTTATATAGAAGATCAGGAAACAAGCATTAGAATAAGTAAGGAATTCGTTGTAAGTAATTTACCCTTGACAGGGAATGCAATAAATGAAGGAAATGACTTTGAACAGTATGGCTCATTCTTTTTAGGTTTCTTGATATTTGGAAGCCTTATTTCTTTTGTGATTTACAAAGTTAGAGAGAATAAAAAAAATTTGAATTTACATAATGCTTTACATCAAAAGCATCAAAGAAGATATATCGATCTTGACGTAAGATAGACTAAAGGTTTAAATACGATTTTTTTGTTTCTTGAGTATGCTCCCGTAGCTCAGCCTGAATAGAGCATCGGACTTCTAATCCGAGGGTCGCAGGTTTAAATCCTGTCGGGAGCGTTTTATGAATTTACTTTTTGTATGTAGATATAATTGTTTTAGAAGCAGAGTAGCTGAGGCAATATTTAACAATATAAATAAAAACAATAAAATAAAGGTAAAAAGTGCAGGATATTCTATTGGTAGCATTGATTGTATTCTTGATAGGGCTGCACAGGTGCTTGATGAAATGAAAATTCCTTATGATTCAAGTCAATTAGCAGTTCAACTTAATGATACTATAATTGATTGGGCAGATAAAGTAATTATTGTAGCAAATGACGTTCCTTTGGAAAACTTTCCTAGGGAAAAAACTGTTAAAATTGAAGTTCCAGATGCTTATCATTCAATTGAAAAAACAAGAGAAACTATTCAAGTTATAAAGAAAGAAATTGAAAAGTTATCTTTTGATTTAAATAAACTAATCTAAAACTTTAAAAGACGGAAGTCACAAGGTATATGATGCGCACGTGGCACAGCGGCTACTGCGGTCGCCTGCAGAGCGACTTTTCCCCGGTTCGAATCCGGGCGTGCGCTTATATTTATTTAACTTTACAGATATAGTTTGATATTGTAAAATCTTAATCAATACAGAAATGAATATGTGGAATCCAATTTAATAAAATAAAAAATAATTTTTTTTAAAACTTAAAAGTTATTTGAGTTTTGCAGCTTGATCTTTGCCCAGTACTCTCCAGCATTCATGACTTCCTGCTGGGGACTTAACAACAGCAAAGAACCTTCCGCTCTTTTCGACTACCTTATAGGCGTCGCTCTCAAATTTCTTCTTCGTCTTAACGTCGTAGAAACTTAGTTTTTCTTTAGCCATTTGCCTCACCTAACAACTACAATATCGACGGCTATTTAAATGTTTTCTAAGGCCTTCAGCGTCGATTATTTAAGTCAGATATTTTGCTTTCAATTTCTGATTTTGTTAGTTGATATTCAGAATCTTCTACAAGTCCCTTTGAATGTACATATTCTAATTGCTTAAGTTGTTGCTTTAGACGACCCAGCTTGCTGTTGTCTGGAGTTATTTGTTTAGCAACTGCCACGACTCCTGCTTTTTCGGCAGCTTTCTTAACTCTTCTCTTAAGTATTTCTTGTTTTATCTTTGTTTCTAGGCGTTCAAACCAATTATCTGAAGGAGCGTTCTTAATTGCATATGCAATTGAAGCAATTACAAGAAGAATCATTAAAACAAGTATTACCATGTTATAATCAATACCTGTTTTTGTTATTTCAAACCACTGACTTGAGCTTGCAACTTTGCCATCATATGTTGATTTTACGTATAAGATATAATTTCCAGGTTTTATTCCATGGGTTTTTATTATTTTAACAAGGCTAAGTTGAGTTTCAACAGCTGCCGTTTGATGATCTTTATAGATTTCAACGTTGTTTACGTCTTTAATTATATATTCTAGCTCAGTATCAACACGACCAGTTTCTCCAAAGTTGTAAAGTTGTATCTCTGCTATCAGTTTATCGTTTTCAGGTATTTTATTTTCAATTAAATTTAATTTAACATCAAATAGTGATTGTTTTGAGCTCACATCTATTACTATGTTTGCACGACCTATTTCTTTTCCATTCTCTCTTACTATTATTTGTTTAATGTAAACATCTGGAACAGTGTCTTCTCTGGCAATTACATCAAAAGGAATTTCTTTTTTTTGCCCAGGCTCAATATCTAAACTATTAAAGTTGAGAAGAATGAGTTTGTCAGGGTCTTGTATTTCAAATGTTAGATTTATTTTTTTCTTTTCATTATTCTCAACTATAAACTGAGAACGTCTTGTTTCTCCTTGTTTTATTGAAACTGCTAATTTATTGTCTATTATTTGTACATTTTTATCTGAAAAGTAATTATTTGTGCTTCCTCCACCTCCTCCGCCACTTCCTCTATTTCCGGAGCTGGAATCTGAATTTTGATTGTCTCCTTCTTCTGTGCTATAGGTTGTAAAGTGTGAGACATTAAATACTAAAGTTCCAAAAGTGTAACTTTGAAATATGCATTCATTCTGTGGGCAAGGTACTCCATCTCTCAATATTCTAGGAGTTACATATGGAAGATCATACAATGTTACAGTTGCAGATTTATTGAAATTTGCTAAAGCTACGGAATCAACTGAAATGGAGTTATAAGAAATTTTAACATATTTGTTTAAATCAATCATGCTTTCATTTGGAATTATGTTTGTAACATTAATTGCTTCATTAAATTTTATTTTTCCATAAAGAGGTTTTTCAAAAATGACATTAGTAAAGTTTTGTAATTCTTCAAAACTGTATATTGCAAATTCAGTAGATTCTCCAGAATTAGAGAAGTTTGAGTAATTGATATGGATCTTATTTAGGTCTATGGAAAAATTTACGTTTTTGTACACCAGGTAGCCTGCAGTGTTGTTGGCATACAATGAAATCGAGTGACTTCCAGCAGAAGTGTTGAAGAACTTTGATGATGTGAGTGTAATATTTTGCTGAGCATCTAGGCTGTACCATACATGTGCTGCATCGGATACTGAATAGTTAAGAAAAGTTTGATTTTGCCAGTATGTATTGTTTTTAGGGCTTATAATTTCAAGCGAAGGATATATTGCTATGACTTGCACTGCAAGATTAAATGGTTGTGATGTTAGTTTACCTGTTATAGATGTATTTTGATGATCTTCTTCTGCAGAAATGCTAAATGAACTTAATATTATCAGCGATATAAAAATAAAAAACAAACCTCTCTTTTTCATGAATGAAAGCAAGCTTTATTATATTTAAAAGTTGTTGATTACTTATTGCTTCTTCTTACAAATAACCAAACTAATATTAGAACAATTGCGATAGCTATTACATATATCCAAGTGTAGTTTTTAGGTGCACCTTCAACTACCACATCAAAATACTTTTCAAATGCGCTTCCTAATTGAAATTGTCCAGATTCACTCTTTGTTACGGTTGTAAATGAGACTCCAACTGTATACTTATCTCCATTATTTGCACTTCTAGGTATTGAAATTCTCATATTTACAGGCATATCTTTTACACCAAATGGAACAGTATATTCAAGATTTGAGTCTGTGAGTGTAGCTATATCTTGGCCTTCTATTAAGGCTGCTTTAAGAGTAACATCTGAATCTCCCAACATATTTTGAAGACTAAATTGAATATCTTTTGATTCTCCTGGAGCAAGGTTCAAAGGTCTTTCGTCCCAATATGGCGCTGTAACTCCCAAGGCTAAAACTGAGCTCAAACTAAATAAAATCATTGCGAGAATAGCAAAATATTTTTTATTTATCATTATATTATTTTAGCAGTCCAACTTCCCTGGTTGGCTGTTGAATATGATTGTGCAGTTAATTCTGTTCCTACTCTTACTATACATATATACACTTGCTCTTGTCCTGTTGATCCATCCTGTAGTGAATTGTTACCTCTTGGAAGAGTTGCTCCAGATAGAGCAGAGAATACTGACTTTGACATTAATGTTGAACCTGTTCCTCCACACTCATCATTACTTCCAGTTTGAGTTCCAACCGAGAAGTTGTTTGCATATATTGCTTTGCTGTTGTCTGTTTCTCCAACTAGGTCTGTTGCGTTAATTTGTATATTTCCAGCAGTTATTGGCTTGTTTCCTGTGTTGTTTAATGTAATTGGGTCATTGTTGGAAGTGGTGTTTTGAGCTCCAGGAGATATAGCTGCAAAGGTTACTGCACTAGGGCCTGCTACAAATGCAGAAGTTTGAAGAATAGTCACGTTTGTGGTCATGTTTGTTGCGTTTCTAGAGGTGTTATCAGCTATAAATACGCTAATGTTCCATTCTCCAGCTGAGTCATAGTACCATATATCTAGGTTACATGAGAAGTTTGCTTGAGTTCCACCTTGTTGATATCTTATACATGTTGTATTTTGTCTTACTGGTGTTTCTCCAGTTCTTGTTAAGTTTATTTTAGCAGTTGTAACATTCAAATCTCCCCATCCATCTCCATCTTGTGCTGTAAAGTTGATTAAAAACATAGTTTTAGAGTTTTCAGTTATAGACTGATCTGCAACTTGGAAAACTCTTATTATTTGAGGAGTAACGTTTGCAATTGTTACGTTTACAACCACCGGACTTGAAGTAGCTTTACCAGTTATTGTCTTGAACATATCTGTCCAACCTGCAGAAACTACAGTTAAAGTTAAAATTAATGCAAATGTTGCAATCAGCAAAAGAGAAATTCTATTTTTTAACACCATTTTTATCGAAGACTAAAGGTCATTTTATCTTTTTAAACTTATCTTTACTCTGCAGTTACATTGGTTTTTTGATGAGCTCTATTGTATATTGTCCATATATTTCTTTGATCTCTGCAAAGAATTGTAGATATCTGTGAATACTTCATTTCCTTGGTTTCTTTGAGATATTTGATTAAAGATTCAAATATAGTTAACTGCGAGTAGGAAAGAGCTTGCAAAGGTATTTTTTCGCTTGATTTTTCATATATTTTTATGTTCTTTTGTTTTGCCTTTTTATGAGCAGTCCATATTGTTCTCTCATTTCTTTGCAATATTTCTGCGATTTCACTGAACTTTAGCAATTTCTTTTCTCTTAGGTACAAAGATATTGCTTCTAATGCTCCTAGCTGTGTTGAAAATACTGAAAGTGGAATTGA
>DASZSY010000023.1:0-2374 GCA_035548435.1 Candidatus Nanoarchaeia archaeon
ATCGATCACACAATGAAGTTGTACTTGAGAAAGTTAAGGGAATTATTACTGAAGAAAACCAAAATATGGAGATGTTAAGTGCAGGTTATGGCGGAAGAATCTTAGGTCTTTCTAAGAGTATGGAACCTGGAAGTGAGATCTTTGTATTAAAGGAAAAGAATGAAAAGTTTGCCTCATCAATTCTTGCTGCTGCTGAAATCGAAGAAAATGGAAATGTTTTAAACAAAGAAGAAGCAATGACTGCTGATAATTTTGCAAGTTTCTTTGGAGGAAGTATTGATGTAAATGATAAGAATAATCTCAAGGTCATTATTAAAACCTCTTCAGAAGGAGCTTTAGAAGCAATTAAAAAGTCTGTTGATAAGCTAGAATATGAAGGTCTAAAGGTAAATATTATCTCAAGTGGTATTGGAGATATTTCCTTAGGTGATATTGAACAAGCAAGTGTAAGTAAAGCAATTGTACTTGGTTTTGAAGTATCACTTGATCAAGGAGTTAACGATTTAGCTTTAGATCGTAAAGTTTTAGTAAGAACTTACTCAATTATTTATCAATTAATTGATGAAATTAAAGAAGTTTTAGAACACTTAGGTGAACCACAAGAAACAGAAGAAGAAATTGGCTCTGCAAGTTTAAGAGCAATTTTTACATTATCCGATGGTTCAATTGTTCTTGGGTGCAGAGTTGAAAAGGGATTGTTCAAGAGAGGCTGCAAGATTTATGTTGTAAGAAATGATGAAATAATTGGCGAGGCACAGATTGTTACAATGCGACATGAGAAGACTACTATTAATGAAGCAAAAGTTGGAGAAGATTTCGGTATTATTTTAGATAAGAAAGTTGAAGCAGTAATTGGTGATACTATTTACTGTTACAAGATAATGAAGTAATATATTTGTAGAAATATATTATAGGTTCGACATGGGTTTAGACACATATCTACAAAATTCAAAAAATGCCCTTTTAATAGCTTCCAAGATAGATAGTTATGATAAAGCATCTTCAATTATTGCGTTATACAAACTTTTCAATCGTAATGAAAACAAACTTGATCTAATTATCATTAATAGAATTCCTACTGCAATTAAGACACAGTTGCAGAATAATAAAGTTGTTTTCACAACAGAAATTAAACCTCAAAATTATGAAATGTGGATTAGTTATGCTCAATATCCAATTGAAAGCATAACGCATGACATTGATGAAAAAGAAAAAGTTGTTAAGTTTGTAATTAAACCAAGAAACGATGGCTTTAGTTTTGAAGATGTTAAATATATAGAAGGGTCTTCAAATTATGATCTTACAATACTTTTCAACATTGACGATTTTAAAGATACAGGAAGTATATATGAAACACATGATCAATTATTTAATCAAAATCCTGTAATTGCATTTACTCAATCAAAAAATACAATAGGTAATGAGTATATTCCAATATCTGATGGAGAATCTTTTAGTGAAAAGGTTTTCGATTACATGAAAAAATCTAATGTAATGCTAGATAAAGAGATTGTCGAGGCGCTTTTAAATGGAACAATTAATCATAGAAGAATTCTTGAAGGAAATGTAAGTACAAATTCTTGGGAAGTTATTTCTTCAATGGCTTCAGAAGGTGGAGATATTGATCAGAGTTTACGAGACCTATATTACTCAAAATCAAAGGAGAATCTTAATGTTCAAATCAAGCTTATGCAGAATATAAAAATGGATAATGATAAGAAAATTATCTGGTCATATGTTACTAAAAAGGAACTTGAGGCTGCAGGTGTTACCAAAACATCTTTAGATTTAACCGGAAGAATTCAATTTAATATTTCTAAAGAATTTGATTTAGCATTTGCTGTTTATGAGATTGAAAAAAGCACTCTAAGAGTCGTTGTTGAGTCAAATAAGCTTGAGAAGTATGAAGCCAATCGAATTGCTGGAGTTTTTGGTGGAAAGGGTACAACTTCTCACAGTGAATTTACAATAAAGCAAGCTAAGATAACAGAATTTGATAGTATTCTTAATAAAACATTGGATGAATTGTATGGACAAATTCCCCAAGATGCTAGCGTTACCCCTAAGTAGTAAATAATAAAATAACCTATAAGGTTGACAAACTGCGTAAATATAATATACAATGAATATCGCATTGATTGGTTAGATGTAATAATTAATTTCTTGCCAATCTATATTTCTTGTGATAGCTTAATATATGGCATTAGCAAAAGAACTAAAAACCGAAATTATTAAAAAGTACGCAATCCACGAAGGAGACACTGGTTCACCTGAGGTTCAAATTGCTATTTTAACATCAGAAATTGCTCAATTAACAGAGCATCTCAAGACTCACAAGAAGGATAATCACTCAAGAAGAGGACTTCTCCAAATG
>DASZSY010000024.1:0-14986 GCA_035548435.1 Candidatus Nanoarchaeia archaeon
TGGAGATCCTTCAATACCTTTTATTTACTGGCTTTTGATTGCAACTATTGCAATACCTGATGAAAAAGAAAGCAAATGGAAGATGCCTTCACAGGTTTATCTTTCTGCACTCATTGTTCTTTGCATAGGGTATTTTATGGGAGGAATTCTTAAAATTTTTAGTCCTAGTTGGGCAAATGGATCTGCAATGCAAATCATATTGGGATTGCCAAATACAAGATTTGGTTTTATAGAAAATTTATCTAATATAATACCTTCGTGGATTTTTGTAATAATTACTTTTTCCGTTATATTAATTGAACTATTTGCTCCAGTATTCTTAATTATTAAAAATACGAGAAAGATGTGGTGGATTTTATTGACTGCAATGCATATTCTAGTTCTTTTTTGTTTTACTATAACTCAGGTGTCAATAGGAATGCTTTTGTATCACCTATTCTTACTTGATTTGGCATGGATAAAAAAGATAAGCTAAATTGGTTGGGAATTGTATTTCTTATTCTATGGATTCTAACTTTTTTTGAAGAATATCCTTATTTTGGTAGTTTCAATTTTCTTTGGTTTTGTAAAATAAGCTTTTTTTTACTTGCAATGGCCTGTTTTACTAAAGATTCTAGATATCTACTTACCTTTCTTGCTGTAGGAATAATACCTGAAATAATTTGGATGACTGACTTCATTCTCCAAATATATAATATAAATTTTGTAGGAAGCACGAGTTTTATGTTTGAATATGGTGAAAACATTTTTCAATTCATATTAAACTTGTTTCATCTTTTCTTGTTGCCATCCGCACTAATTATATCTAGATATGTTAAATTCAATAAAAGTGCAAGCAAACAAATAATATTCTTTGGATTTATCGTCGCAACCCTAGGGTACTTTCTTTCTGACTTAAATGTGGACATAAACTGTGTGCATAATTTATGTTATCCTTTACCTTTAGGCCTTGAAAGTTATAGTTTGCTTATTGTATTTGCATACTTGATAGTTTGTGCTTTAGTTATTGAACCTATAATAAGAAAAAACATATTGAAAATAAATAAAAAAGCATTGACGGCAATTGTTGCAATTTTAATTCTTATTGGACTGCTTGGAATAGTAATGGGATTAATAAAATACTCTCAAGTTCCACATTACTCCTGTGTTTCTAATGATAGAATAATTTGTCAAAGATTCTTCATGGACAGAGTGCAAGATTTACCTTATCTCACATTTAAGACACTGGGAAAATTTGACAGCTGCACAATTGAATGGAAGATAAATAATGAATCTATGGTTAGATATTGGACAGATTCGCAGAAAAAGATAGATTCGATATATTTACCTGCATTTGCAGAAGGAAAAAGAATAATTTCCTCTGAAGTTTTATGTTTTAATTAATGCACATCGACGTAAAAGTTTATATATAAAATGAGTGATGAATATTTAGATTAACATGATTAAAAAAAGAGTCTTTGAGCTTTCCTTATTACTAATTATTTTTACAACCTCTTTGGTTTTAGCTTTTGGAGGTGGTGGTGGAGGTGGAGGTGGAGGAACAAGCACTGGAACTTACATTCCTACATATTCATTCCAGCAGGGGGGCTCTGTCACCATAGCATGGAGTGCACCAAGTCAAGTTTTTGATATTTGTGAAGGAGGAGGAGCTACTCTCAATGCAATATGTAGAGGGACAGATTATGACTTTTCATATATGGAAATAAGAATATATGATTCTACAAATAATGTAATTGGAAGTTATAATCAACAATCTAGAACTGGAAGTTTTGTTTGGAATATTCCTTCGAATGCACCTATAGGAACTTACACAATATATGGTACTGGAATATATACAGCAACTGATTTGACTGGTGGATCTGCATACGAATCAACAAGTAAAAACAATAAATTCATAGTTTATGCTGGTCCAAAAGATTACAGTCAAGGGCAAACAGTTACTTTGACCTGGCAGATGGCTTCTCATTGCAATCTAGTTGATGGAACAAATTGGGATTATGAAGCAAATACTTTTGAAAAGGTATGTCAATACCAACCTTCCACAGGTACTATAACAGTCAAAAATCCTAGTGGAAATGATGCGTACACCTGTTCAACTGGAGAAGTAACAAGCCATGGTGGTGGAGCTTGCTCATATACTATTCCAGGCAATGCTCAATTAGGATTATATATAATATATTCTTCATGTCCAGATTGCGAAGCCTTTGGAGCTGGAGACTCAAGCACTGGAAGATATGACTTTAATGTAATCTCTGGAACAGTTACTGTACCTGCTGGAAACAATCCTGGAGATGCTTGCGGAACTAATACTCCTAAATGTAATAATAACTTGGTTTGTTCTGATGGAACTTGCATAAATAATAATGTTGGATCTGGAGGAACATGTAACACTAATACACTATTATGTGGAGCAGGATTACAATGTACTAATGGTGTTTGCGTAACAACTTCAGTAAATGATCGCACTCCTATTGGAGGTAATTTAGGAATTGAAGGTACAGTTTTAAGAGGTTGGACTCAGGATAATGATTGTTCTGGAACAGTTAGTCCAACATATAATGGATGTCCTTTAGATGTTCACGTTTATATTGGAGGAACTGCTGGTGCTCCAAACGTACCTGGATTTGCAACTACAGCAAACTTAGTTTATCCTGGAACAAATAAAGATAATTATGGATTCTCTGTACCTTCAGAATTTCAAGACGGACAAAGTCATTCGGCATATGCATATGCAATAGGAAAAGATGCCTCTGGAAACAATAATGGAAATAATCCTTTAATTGCTACATACACCTTCAACTTACCAGTGCCTGCAAACCCTTGCACATCAACTTCATATTCTACTGGAACATGTTCAAATGGACAAAGAACAAACACATTAATTAGCTCTTCTCCTCCTGGATGTACTGGGGCTGCAGCTACAAAGACTGAGTCTTGTCTTGGAGACAGTGGAAGTTCATGTACCTTGACTTCTCAATGCGTTAATGGATTAACTTGTCAAACAAACACTTGCACAGATACTACTCCTCAAAACCATAATGCTTGCGTAAATCAACAATGTACACTTGTATCTGGAGCTGGAACAAACGAATGCAGTGTAACTTCAGATTGTTTGAGGGGAGCTGGAGGAGTATGTAACGCAAACTATGGATGTGCCGACGGGTTAGTTTGTCAAACAGGTACTTGTGTTGTTCCAATTATAGTAAAAATAGACAGTGCAAGTTGGTTAAACATGAATAATGTTGGAATTACTTCTGCAGATAAACAGGATACACTTCAAATGATTGCACAGGGAACTGGATTAAGCGGAAAACAAATTACTTTCACAGTGTGCAGAGACAAATGGGGATTGAACGATTGTTCATCAATATCCCCTAAAGTTATTTCTGCGACTGGAGATAGTGTTAAAACAGATGTAACAATATCAACTGCTGGAAATTATTATTTCAAGGCAAGCGTTACTGGATCTGAAAAAGAATCTGAAATAGTTACAATATCTGATGTAGTAAATAACGCTCCTCCTGTAGCAGTTATTTCTAGTCCTTCTGCAGGTTCAATATATTATACTGGAAATAGTGTTTCATTCTCACACTCTAGCTACGACATTGATGATGCAATATCAAATGAAGTTTGGAAATTTGGAGACTCAAGCACTGGAACTGGAAAGAGCACTTCACATGCATATTCCTCAAGCGGACAAAAAACAGTAACTCTTGAAGTAACTGACTCAAGAGGAGCCAAGAATTCACAAACAAGAGAGATTACTTTGGCTAACCCTAGTGGATATACCTTATTTGTTGGAATTGAAAAACCTATGAACCAGGAAGCAATACAAAACAATAATTTGGTTGTAGATTACAGTGCAGCAAATAGCTACGTCATAAATACTGTAACAACTGGAAGTCCATGTACAACAACAGTTACATGTGTACAAGGAAAGTGTCCTTCTTCAACTCAGGCCTCTCCTGCTTGTTCTCAAACACCTTCAGCTTCAGTACCAGTAATAGGCGGACAAAAAGGATACGAACAACTTGGCTTTAACTGGACATTCAAAGAAGGTAATGTAAATCTTGCTTCTGAATATGGAGTTGGAAAGGTTACAGGAACAAAGGGATTTGCAGATTATGGTAAAAAGAATATTACACTAAAAGTTAAATTCGAATCACAAAATCTTCAGTCTAGTTTGACAAGAGAATTTAATTTGTTTAACCAAAGGCAGTGTAGCACTTCTGGGGCCACATGGTATGAAATAAGTAATGGATTTATTACAAAAGCATCTGACACATTAAGTACAACAGCGTGTGCAGGATTAGACAAGGAAGCCGGAACAACTGATGACTGTTGTCCTGTTGGATTCAAGTGTTCTGTTTCTGGAACAGTAGGATGTATTGTAGACAATGATGCTCAGATTGGATGCTCTAGTTACAACACTCAACTTTCATGTAATAACGACTCTTCACAAAGAGTAAGAAATGAAAAACTTTGGTCAGCATATTACTGTGGAACAACAGTTAATGGAGAGAATATTATTTGTGCTTGCGCATGGGACTCACAGACAAGCAGTTGTAAAATGTCTAGAAATAAGAGACCTGAACAAAATCCTTTAACAGGTACAACAACAACTTGCAGTTACACAACAACAACAGATCAATGTGTAAATGGTTATCAAAATGTCCAGATAGTTGCATCTGGAGATAGTCAAGCAGATCCATTATGTGTAAGTTCAACTCAGCCACTACCATGTGGAAGACCTGTTGTGGCTTTACCATTTTTAGGAAAATTCCAAATAATTGCAATAGTTGTTGTAATTGTTTTAATGTATCTGGTACTAAATAGAATAAATAGTAAAAAAACTAAAGTCAACAAGTCTCGAAGGAGATAGACACCTTTTTAAATTCCTTTTTTCTTTTCATATAATGCAAATAAAGAGGGTTTTGTGGATATTTATTTTAATTACAATTATACTTTCTTCATTTACAAGTGCAACTTTTACTGTAGATTTGAACAAGAGCACAGTTAAAAAAACCTATAATGTTGGAGACCTATTGAGTGGAACAGTATATGTTTCATTCAAAAATCAAAGTGCGGACTCTGTACTAAGCACTAATATTGGAACAAAAAAAATTTCTCTTTTAGACTGGCTTAAAAAATCTAATAAAAAACAAGGTATAGATTATAATTGCTCATTTAAGGATTGTCTACCAAATTATCAGTCTTCTGGTGAAGTAAGTTATGTTGATGTTTCTATTCAACAGCCTAAGATGGTAGGATTTATGGTAACTGGTACAAACGTTTCAGTTAAATCTGTTGCATTAACTGCTTCATCAAGTTTACCTTCATCATGTTCTAAGCAATTTTCAATAAATATTCTTGAAGATTCTGATAAAATATTACAAAATTATCGGTATACCGATCAAATCTGTGGAAACCAATTAAAGGGATGCTTTGATAACAACCTCAATGAAGCAAGCTATCTATTTGCTAATATTACAAACACCCCCTATTGTGAGATAATGACTCTTAACCCTTCTCCAGTTTACTCTTTTTCTGCAAATGTCACAAAACAAGGAAATAAGCTTGAAGAAATATCATACGATCTTTATAGCCCTGACTTTACAACATTATATGGCAGTTGTTCTGTTGTAGGGGACTCAAAATGTATTGTGAATTACACAGTGACTGAAACTGGAAGTTACGGAGTTTGTATTTCTTCCAATGAATCAAGTTCATCTTACCAAATAAGAACTGAACAGGATCAAAGTAGGTTGATTTGTGGAAGTGCAAATTTAGGCCAAACAAAAACAATAGACTTTGACATAAGTGCACAAGCTAGAGAGTATGCTTCCGGAGCAGTTTATTTTGACTATGATAAATATGCAATGTTAAACAATGAAGAAAATATTACAAGTGCGATAAATAATTATCTTTATGAAAAGTATAATTCCAACTGTGCAGCACAAGAATGTTTTATTCCTTTCAATGTAATTGGTGAAAATCAAAGATTATCTTTTCTAAATCCTTCACTTATTTATGAAAGTTCTGGAGTAGTTATAACACAAAGCAAATTGTATGAAATAAATAAAAATTCTTCTACAATTAGTTCAGGTATTCTTGCTTTAAACTTAGAGCAATCAGGGTTGAATGTATCAAGTAAAAATAACTTGCTTCAAATAAGTTTAGACAATAATACCTTAATAAGAACAACACTTGAAGTTAGCATAAATCCTGTTGAAATAGAACCTTGGTTTAGCTTAATAGGGGTAAACACTGAATTTAAAATAAAAACCAACCTCACAATATTATCAGCAAACTGGAAGTTTAGTGATGATGGATCTACTGCATCTGGAAATAGCACCAAGCACATATTTACCAAACAAGGAAACTATAATGTTGAAGTAAATGTAGTTACTAATAATGGCAGCTTCTTAAGAACTCAACAAGTAACTGTGGGAGAGCCAAGTACATCTGCTCAAGAATTGTATAGCATATCACAGACTAACCTTGGAGAGATTGCAACTAAAATGAAAACACTTCCTCCATGGGTTTTACCTGGAATTGAAAAGAAAATAAATGTTGTACAAACAAATAACTCACTTATGCAAATAAAAGAAAAGTTAGATTATGCTTCAAATGACAGCGAATACTTACAAATAATACAAGACATACAATCTCTTCAGATACCAGAATCTTTAGGAATAACAAGATCGGGATCATTCCCCCTTATTTCAGCTTATCAAAATATAAACGTTGAATATCTAAACACGCTTTACAACCAAGAGCAAAGTAATACAGAACAGGCTAAGAAATCTATTTTGGACTGGGCAAGAGATAACTATAATGGAAACATTGAATTGACCACATATGGCGCAGGAACAAAAGATGGAAATGTACCTTTGATAACCAAAGTCAAAATAAGCTTAACACCTATAACTAGTTCTGATAGCGATAAGTTTCTTGTAATAGATTACCCTCTTGAATCAATAAACTTTTTAGAAGGCTATTCTCAAAAAGAAATTCAAAGTGGAGCATATATTCCAGTACAAAATGCTGCAGTAATTGAATTTTATTTGGAGGGCGAAGCAACAATAGATACCTTGGGAGTTTATTTAGCTCCAGCACTAAGCGAGCTTCAAAAAGAAGGATATTCCTATGAAATAATTCCTTCTTCTGGAGATAAAGTAAGAAGAGTAATTTATATTTCTTTAACTATCCTAATAGTTTTAATTATAATGATTACAATACCTTTACAATATTGGTATAGAAACAGTTACGAGAAATATTTATTCCCTAAAAATGAAAGCCTTTTCAACGTTATGACTTTTATATACAATGCTAAGAAGGCAAACTTAAAAGAAGGAGACATAAGAAAATCTCTTCTGAATAATGGATGGACAAGAGAACAAATAAGTTATGCACTTGGTAAATTTGAAGGAAAAATATTTGGAATATTTGGATTACCTATATACAGTGCTAGGAAAGAGAAAGAAGTTAGAATTATAATTGAGGATAGACAACGTCAAATTGGTAGCCGCAAGGTTTATTAAAAGACATTAAATTATACTAACATGTTAGAGATTATTAAAAATTTTTCAAAGAGAGTGCTGAATAATATATTCAGAAGAAAATCCAATATAAAGATTGGTTTCTATGGCCCGCCAAATGCTGGAAAAACTAGCCTTGCAAATAAAATATGTAAAGACTGGACTGGAGAGGAACTTGGAACTGTAAGTAAAGTGCCTCACGAAACTAGACATGTACAATTCAAGGAAAAAGTTGAGATAGAACATAAGGGAAAGAAACTCATGTTCAAAATGGTGGATACTCCTGGAATTGCTACAAAAATTGATTATGAAGAATTTATAAAATTTGGAGTTAAAAAAGGAGAGGCAAAGAAAAGAGCTAAAGAAGCAACCCAGGGAATAATTGACTCAATACAATGGCTCGATGATATGGATGCAGTTATTGTTGTGCTTGATGCTGCAGAAAACCCATACTCTCAGGTTAATATAACTATAATTGGAAACTTGGTTGCTAGAAAGATACCGGTACTAATTGTAGCAAATAAAATAGATTTGAAAAAAGCAGACATAAAGAAAGTACAAACTGCTTTCCCAGATTATGAAGTGGTAGGTATATCTGCAAAGGAGGGACTAAACATGGAAGAGTTTTATGAATCTTTGTTTAGATTAGCCAAGCAAGTATAATGGTAGACAAACATAAGAAAATAAAGGGACTAAGTTTGCATGTAATTCCATTTTCTGAAGTACACGAAATGACAATAGTTGAGAGAGTTAAGAAAATACTAAACCTTGTGCTTGGAAATAAGATAGTAATTCTTCATGGAAGACTACGCGCTGAGGAAGAAGCTAGACTTATTGAAGATACTATGGCAATGGTGGATCACATAAAAGGATTCAAGGGGATAGAACTTGCAGTTATTGAGCCTAACATGAAAAATGAAAACCTTCTTGTACAAATGAAACACGGAATAGCTAAGAGACTTGTGGGAGATAACTCTGCATTAACAGTAATTGGTCCAGCATCCATAATTAAGGAAATAAAAAGAGATCCTAAGAAAATAGAACTTTTACTAAGCTAAGGTTTATTAATTGAATTTAACTTTTTGAAATATGGCATATAAATGTGTTCATTGTTCTAAGACATATCAAGATAAGTCTCCAGAGCTAACCTCTGGCTGCAGCTGCGGAAGCAAATTCTTTTTTTATATAAAAAATGATAAATTGAAAGAAATAGAAGAAAACAGAATTACTCTTACAAACCTGACTACCAAGGAAAAAGAGCAAATGGAAGAAGATGTTCGTGAGATAGCTGGAATAGAAGATCAAGAACAACCTGTTTTTCTTGATTTTGAAAGTGTTACAGTTGTAGGACCTGGAAAATATCTTGTTGATGTTCAAAGACTTCTTTCTACAGACAAGCCAAGAATATACAAATTAGAAGATGGAAAGTACATAATTGATTTGTCTATGAAATCAAAAAAGAGCAATAAAAATGGAAAATAACTTGAAAAGATTAGATTTTGCTCCATCCAAAGAAGAAGTAAACGAATTACAGAAGCAGGCAAAAGAAGTTATAAATGTCTTAAAGAAAAACATTAAAGCAGATAAAATAAATGCTCAGATATTTCTTGGAGGGAGTTTTGCTAAAGAAACAATGGTTAGAAAAGATAATTATGATATTGACGTTTTCATAAGAATAAATAAAGAAAACTTTGACAATGATTTGAAAAAGCTTGAAAAAACAGTTTCTAAATCTGCAAAACAAATTAATTCTAAGATTGAAACATTACATGGAAGCAGAGATTATTATCAAATTACAAGGCCTGGAAAAAATGTAATAATTGAAATAATTCCAGTTTTGAAGATAAATAAACCTGAACAGGCAGAAAATGTTACAGACCTGAGTTACTTTCACGTAGATTATATTAAAAAGAAGATAAAGAAAAAGCAGCAGAGAGAAGTTAGGCTAGCTAAAATGTTTTTTGATGCATGTGGTTGTTATGGTGCTGAAAGTTATATACAAGGATTCTCAGGATATGCCACTGAATGTTTGATTGCCAAGTATGGCACTTTCAATAGTATGCTAAAGGCACTTACAAAGGAAGACAAGATAATAGTTGACCCTGCAAAGCAATATAGGAACCCTAAAGAAGCTTTAATCGCACTCAATGAAGCTAAAATACAGAGCCCGGTAATTATAATTGATCCTACATGGAAAAAAAGAAATGCACTTGCTTCGCTGAGTCAAGAAACTTATAGCAAATTTAGAAAAGCGGCAGTAGCTTATTTGAAAAAACCTTCTATAAATTATTTTGAAAAAAAAGAAGTTAATCTATCTCATTTGAAAGAACAGGCTAAAAAATTAAATGCAGAGTTCACTGAAATTGAAATAAAAACAGATAGACAGGAAGGAGATATTGCTGGAACTAAATTAAAGAAAGCTGCAAGATTTATCCTTGTGGAGTCTGAAAAAGAGCATAAGATAATTAGGCATGAATTTGTTTATGACTTAAACAAGTCTGCAAGAGTATATCTCATATCAAAAAGAATAGAAGAATTGTTTGTGAGTGGCCCTCCAATAAAAATGATTGAGCATGTTAAAGCATTTAAGAGAGAACATGAGAAAACATTTGAAAAGAAAGGCAAGATTTGTACTGTAATAAAAAACAATTTATCTCTTGCAGAATATCTAAAAAATAAAGTACTGAATGGTAAAAAGCTTAGGTCTATGGGTATTGTTAAGGCAAGAATTGTTTAATCTAAATAGAAAATCCCATTGACTGCCATCTAGATGCATTCTTGTCTCCGGCTTTTACAATTTTAAGTTCAGCAACATCAGTTGAAGTTATTACAAATCCTTTTTCAGATAAATGATCAACTAGCCCTATAGCTACTTGTTCTCTGATATCCTCATGTATGCTTCCAAAACCTGTGGAAGTATCAAATAGTTTTAATGATTCATAGGCAAGAGTATATCTTCCTCCACCTAAAACATCTTCTTCTTTTACTCCATTTAACATAGATAGATGGTTATGAAAAGCTGCTGGTCCACCATAAACATCTAAATAATCCCTTCCTTGTGCAACAATAAATTTACCTTGATATACTAAAGTCTCTGGACCTAATTCAAAAGAAGCTACTCTAACTGGTTTAGAATTCATTTTACTTTGCCTCTGTTGCGGAAATAAGTTTATATCCAGTTAACTCTGATCCATATACTTTGAAATTATATTCAGAGCCTTCTTTCAGTCCGCCCATATTTGGTAAAAATTTGCCTGCTGTGACAACTGGAGCATCTATAACTTCAATTTCTCTTCCATCTTCAAGTGAGAAAGTAGCATGCCTTATTGTTCCATGAATTCCAGGCATAAGGTATTCTTTATTGCTTTTTTCTTTTAGTCTTCCTGTAAGAGACTGTTCTTTAGAATCTGCAAATCTGCTCTCGATACATTCCTGCGTAAAGAAACCTGTATATAGTGCAGCATTAATAGGTACAGCAACTGCAATTTCTAATGCCACTAATCCAGCTCCAAAACAAATAAGGTCTCTATTTTTTTCTAGAAGTCTATTAATTCCTTTTATCATTTTACTTTGATTTCATTGCAAATTTACTTGATTGGTCAAGTAGTGAAGCCAAAGATTCTGAGAAAAATCCTGAATTAAGCCATACACCCATTTCTTCTTCTGCAGTTTCTGGTGTGAGCATAAACAATGCTTCTTCTCTATCTGCAATGAAGAACCTTGCATTTGTATGAGCAGGAGCATGTTTAATATTAAGCTTAGAGAGCATTTTCTTTGCCTTATCAGTTTCTCCAGATAATAAGACTTTGACTTTAACATTTGCAGATTGTAATCTTTCTATTGCCGGAGCAAGAACTCTACTCTTGTCTTCAAAGTCTGAAGCAGTTGTACAGATAACTATTTCTTTCTCTGCAGTTTCAAGTAGTTCTCTTATTCTTGAAAGAAGATTACTTCTTCCCTTTAATGAACCTGTGATATCTGCTGATTTTATTGGAGATATTCCTGCATTGTGTAATGTTTGTAGTTCAACATATTCTTGACTTTCTTTTAATGTGCTTAGAAGTTTTACTTTCTCTTGTGCATCAAGTAATGTTTCAGTCTTCATTTTCTCTATTACTTCTGTAGGTTTAACTGAGATGTACTTTACTGGTTTTCCAATCTTAGTTATTGCAAATCCTCTCTTCTCAAGTGATTCTAAAACATCATATGTTCTTGATCTTGGCACTTCAGAAATGTCTGCAACTTCTTTAGCGGATGCAATTCCTTTTGAAAGCAAAGCTAACCATACTTTAGTCTCATATATATTTAGATTAAAGTATTCTTTTATTCTCTTAACGAGTTCTTGTTTTATCATCATGCAAGAGTAACAAAATAATACCTATTTAAATGTTTCTAATGTTCCTATTGTAGAGTTACAACAACCAGCCTATAATCAAACCTGCAAAAGCACCGAGGGTAATGAAAGGCATTGCAGGGTAAAACTTACCTTTCTGGGAATTTAAGATAAGTAAAGTTAAACCTACAGTTGATCCTATTAGAGAAGATATTGCTATGACAAAGAATCCTGCATGAAGCAAAACTCCTGCTAGAAGCATTGGAAATACTATATCTCCTCCACCAAGCATTGCAACTGCAATCTTCTGTCCTTTGCCTTTCGTATACTTTTTGTTTGCAGGGTTTACAAAACCTGACTTTGTAATAAATTGAGGTATTAATAAGCCTGAAAATACTTTTACTTTTCTTATTTGATATTTGGCCATGCGTTGCATAAACCCAGAATGCCAAACTGCATACATATCATATAATGAGATTATTACAAAAAGAATAATCATACTTGGAATATTGAATAGTGGGACTAAAACTGCTGCAATTCCAGGATAAATGAAAAGTTCTCCAAGGTTATGGAAAATAACTGTAGGTCTAAATGTTTTTAAGAAACCTACAATCAAACCTAAAACTAAAGCAATTGAAGTACCATATGCAAATGGCTTAAGAAATGCTGCAAAAGATACTGAAAGTGCAATAAATGAAACTAGGAAAAACCAAAATTTCAACACACGTACAACTTGAAGTTTCATTAATAAAAGAAAGATGAATACTGCGAAAATTATAGACATAACTAATTGAATTAAAGTGTATTTGTAACTCACATCTGAAGGAGGATTAAATCCGAATGGCAAATCGTATTGACTTATGTTTTTAGTTTCGTTATTTACATTTACTTGTGTTGGAACTGGAGAATAAATTGACAAAACAAAAAGTCCTATAATTTGAATTAAAATAAATATAGCAATCAATGGTCCGTGTGTACGTATTCTTTCTTTATCCATTATTTCAGTCTTATTGTTTCAAGATTTCTTGGAACAACTGTTTCAACCCTATTAAGTTTGTATAAAGTTGAAGCTAGATCTAATGATTTAGATACTTCACCGTGGTTAATTATTATTTTCTTAGGACGAGGAGTCATACGAGAAATATATTGAAGTAATTCATTTCTTCCTGAGTGTGCTGAAAGTCCTGAAAGAGTTTCAACACGTAGATTGACTTTTACAAGTTCTCCATCTACAAATACTTCTTTGTTTCCTTCTTGAACTGATCTTCCTAAAGATCCTATTGCTTGATAACATCCGAAAACAATCATATTGTTAGGGTTTGATGCAAATTGTTTGAAATATTCTACAGAAGCTCCTCCAACTAACATTCCAGATGTTGCGATTACTATACATGGTCCTCCTTCAACAACTTCTCTTCTTTCTGTAGGTCCTCCTACACGTTTTAATACATCGGATAGGAAAGGGTTGTTGTCTTGGAAAATCTGAGCTCTCACTGAAGCACTTAGAAAATCAGGATATGCAGTATGAATTGCGTTAATATCCCATATCATTCCATCAATGTAAACTGGAACTTTTGGCAATTCTCCAGTTCTTATTGCTTCTTCAACTCTTAGAACTGTTTCTTGTGCGTGTCCTAAACCTAACTCTGGAAGAAGTATTTTTCCACCTTTTGCAAAAACCTCTTTCGCCATAGCAATGAAGTTATCTTCAGCATCTCTTAAAGGCGGCAAGATATCTTCACGTGAACCGTATGTTGATTCTATTGTTAAAGTTTCTACACGAGGAAAGTGATTTGTGGCAGGGTCAAGAAGTCTTGACTTTCCATATTTAGTATCTGCACCATATACAAAATTGTGGAGGCCGTTACCAATATTCATATGGACTTGTGCAGAACCAAGAACGTGTCCAGCATTATATAGTGTAATTCTTATATCTGGAGTAATATCAGTAACTTCTCCATAATCTAAACATATTGAGTGTCTAACCATTTCAGTAATATCTTCTGCACGATAAAGTGGGGCAGATGCTTGTTTATATGCTACTCCGACCACGTCAAGCTGTAAAAGAGAAGCAATGTCACGAGTTGGAGCAGTCATGTATACTGGTCCTTTGTATCCCATTTTGTAAAGATAAGGTATAAGTCCAGAGTGATCGTTGTGAGCGTGGGATAGAATTATTGCGTCAATTGAATTTAAGTCTCCTACTTCTGGCACATTAAGATATGGAAACTTTTCAGGGCCATCAGCGACTGAAGGATTTATTCCACAATCAAGAAGAACTTTAGAATTTGGAGTTTGAAGAAGAAGACAAGATCTTCCTACCTGACGTCCAGAACCTAGATAAGTTAAACGTACCCACATATCCATTTTTTCTGGATTCCAATCAGTGTATATTTTCTTTCCAATATCATTAAGGAATTTTCTTCTATAGGTGTTGTTTGCATATAATACTGATCTTATTTTTTCAGTTATTTTACTTGGAATTACTGGGCTTCTTTGTACAACTGGAAACCACATTGTTGATCTTTTTATGTCTGAGAGAACTGAGCCTTGTCTTCCTATAACAAGTCCAGGTCTTGTAGCTTCAATTACAACAACACTACGTTGAACATCAAAAATAACTTGAGTTATATCTGCTTCTGCAGGAACAAGAGCACGAATAGTTTTTTCAGTTTCTTCTTCAGAAGCTAAAATACTTTTATCTGCTCTTAACTCTATTCTTTTCTTTATTCTATCAACAACGTCACGCACTTGTGAATCGCCATTTTTGAAGAAATCTTTATCATCTGTGTAAAGAACTATGTTTGCTCCTTCAAATGAAGCATCGCTGATTACCTTTGGCAATTCATCTTTTATACTTTTTAGTATGTCTCCCATGTTAAGAAAATGAAATGATAATTATTTGTTCTTGAATTCCTGTACTACTTCCTGAGATAGAACTTGTTTTACTCCATCTTTTGAAACTACATAAACATCAGCGCCTGAACCTACTCCCGGTTCTCTAGCAGTTGCAGCCTTTATACATTTGATAGCTAATTTAACTCCCTCTTCAACAGATATTCCTTTTTTATACTCTGCGTCAAGTATAGAATCTGCTTGTAACATTCCTGAA
>DASZSY010000025.1:0-4484 GCA_035548435.1 Candidatus Nanoarchaeia archaeon
GCTTCCTGATGATTCAGAAGAGGAAGAAGAAAGAAAGGAGGGATTACTAACTAAACTAACAGGAGGAATGGAGTGGTTTACCGATAAATCACCCTTATTTGATGCTATAAATACCGGAACTATCAACTGTAATGGCATCCACCCTGTAAAAATAACAAGGTTATGAGTGAACAGAACAAGCAATTATCTACTGTCTTAAAAACTTAATATAATGAATAGCACCGAAATGATGGCTGAAGCTAAAAAGCTTCAGCAGAAAGAGAAGATAGCTCAAGAAGATAAAGAGATGAAAGAGATTATCAAATCTTATGAGGGTAAATGTTTTGGTACATCTAAGTTCCGTCAGAAATCTAAATCTGTTTATCATAAGGCTATCCACATACAGAAAATTGAAAGACTTAAAGAGCATAAACATGCAACTGCTGAAGGAACTATTGTTTGTTATTATCAGCAGGTCTACTGTGCAAAAAGCCAAGAATTATTGTACTCAAAGACAAGAAGAAATAATAACATTAACTTTTCTATAGGAAATTATACCACACATCTTAACAATGGAAGTTATAATATGTATTATAACATGCACAACCTTACTCAGGGAATGAAAGAAATATCCTATTCTACGTTTCAAGAATTACTCAGTGCAGGAGAGATTGCTAATCAAGTAGTTGAGGATGGTTTTTCTGGTAGATTACAGTTTGAGGTGGAAAAAACAATGGGAGATAGTGGAGACCAGACAAGGTTTGAGGAGGCGTGTGGAATTGCAAAAGTTGAGTTGATAGACTTAGAGAAACACCTACCTCTATTAGATGCAATAAGATATGCACATCTGCCCGGTTATGTTGAAGATAGGTATCTCATAAAAAGAATGGCAAAATTAGCTTTAGAAACCCAAATTAAAATAAATGAGAAAAGGATGCAGGATAGATGGTTGGATGTCAGAAGATACCAAGCATTTGAAAGAGAGAATAATACTATCAAAGAATATATTACAAATCTGAAACTATAATAAATAGATATATGAAAGAACTATTTCTCCCCTATAATCTATCCTTATTAATGAAGGAGATAGGATTTGATGAGTCCCCCATATCAGGAGTGATGTATAAGACAGAAAGACTAAAAGAGAAAGTGGAACAAATAATCGGAGAACCGCTTTCCCCAACCCAAGAATATTTTGGAGTACCAGATAAACGAATTGAAATTTTTAATTATCCTTTAAATTAGTATTAAGTTCTTAAACATATTCTCTATTGTGGAAATAAAGTGGTTGGTGGATAATTAAAGCGTGGGCTGATTTTATGTATAGTTAAGATGATGGAGTTAGATGCTCAGGTAGTCTTATTTAATTTAGAAGATATATACGTTTTACGGTTCATAATTCACAGAAGCAACCTGCACCAACCACTTCCACATAGAGATATTAACTTTTTAAATTAAATTATATGGTTTTTGAAAGAATTTTCATATAGTGCAGGATTTGTTCAAGGATAGATATAAGAAGGTCAAAAGTTACTATGATGCTTATAATGAAGCCATAGAAAAAGCAATTAACATTATAAAAGAAAGACAATGAAATGGAAAACAATTAATGCAAATGGAAAGCCTTTTTTATATGAGGAAGAAGGAGGAAGGTTTTCTATTGAGCCTTTAGGAGGAGTTGCATATCTCCACGACATGAGAAAGTCAAAAGTTCCATATCCGACCTTTATATTTGATAGTGTTAAAGCTGCTAAAAAGGCAGCAAAAGAAGCTATGAAAGGGGAAAAATTGGCATCTAATACCAAAGACCCGTTTGAAGGATTAGCTGACGTGATTAAGAAAGCAGGAGAATATTTAAAATTACTGAAAAATGAATAAACCATACTTCACCAAATATCTCCCCTGTAAATTTGGAAAAGTGAAATAATCTTTATATCTTTGTTCTATGGAGCAATATATAAAAATAAAAGACTTTCCAAGTTATGAAGTTTCAAATTTAGGAAATATAAGAAATCTAAAAGGTAAAATTCTTTCTCCAACGCCAGACCAAAAAGGTTACTTGATGGTTTGTCTTAGAAAGGATGGTAAAAGTTACACTAAGAGATTAGCAAGGCTTGTAGCTATATCATTTATTTCCAATCCTTTAAATAAGTCTCAAGTTAATCGTGAAAGATGAAGAATGTGTCGGTTGCAATCTATGCCAGCTCGTTTGCCCGGTGGATGATTGCATCACTATGGAAGTGCACCGCAAGGGAGATGAATATTTGAATTGGATAGAGTTTCAGAAGAGAGGGTTGCCGTCCCATGCGCTCAAAAAAGAAAAGTAAAAACAAAGACGGGCATGAACAAATAAATTATAAAGTATCTGCAACTGATGGTTCTGGCTATGAATTTGAAGTATATAAAAGACAAAATCTCAGAGAAGGAATGGAAGACGATTTTTCCTGTGGCATAAATTGGGTTGCTCCAAATGGTGACACATTGACTTTAAAACGGTATAATGGACCAAGTCATGAACATCCAAACCACTTAGAAAAGACCAAAGTTGGTTTAAATTGCCATATTCATATTGCTACTGAAAAATATATTAAAGCAAACAGAAAGCCAGAAGGATATGCTGAAGAGACTACAAGATACAATTCTGTTGAAGGAGCTTTGCATTGTTTAGTAAATGACTGCAAAATATCAGGTATAGACACTACGCCTGATACTTCCAGTCAATCAAAATTGTTTGAATAATGAATTTCGAAATAGAAAAATTACAGCAAACCCTTTGTTCACTTTTCTGTGCTCAGATCAGAATAAGGCCCAAGAATGGTAAACTATATGCCATCGAAACCCCTTTTTATTTCGCTGATGGAGATCCTTATCAAATTTATATTAAAGAAAGGCCTGGTGGAATAATACGTTTAACTGACATGGGACACACAATGATGCATTTAAGTTACGATAATGATATTGATAAATTTCGAGAGGGAACAAGAGGTAAAATACTTGAACAAATAAAAGCAGAAGTTTTTATAGAAGAAGATAAGGGGGAATTTTATATAGACACATCCATTGATAATCTCGGCATTAATATATTTAGATTAGGACAAGCTTTGACAAAGATTAATGACTTAACTTTCCTAAATCGAGCTAGAGCCGAGTCAACATTCTACGAAGATTTGAACGAACAACTCTTAAAAATTGTCGGAGAAGAAAGAATTGTCAAGGACTATTATTATGAAGATATAGAAAACGCCAGAGATTATCCTATTGACTATAAAATTTCTGGCAAGTATGCACCTCTTTTTGTTTTTGGGATTCCAAATCGTGACAAAGCTCATCTAACAACAATAATTCTTGAAAGACTTTTAAGAGCAAAAGCAGACTTTGATAGTTTACTTATTTTTTCCGATCAAGGAACTATTCCAAAGCAAGACTTAGCTAGGCTTTCAAATGCTGGTGGCGAAATGATAGCCTCCTTGGATGCGGAAGCCGATTTCTCCAGAAAACTTTCAAGGAAGATTAATTTAAACTAATCTATCAAGTTTTACTCTGCTGTTGATATTTATAGAAACGGCATCAACAATTCGTCTTTCAATTAGATCGGAGCTTCCTTCTATCTTCACAGGAATAAATTCGTTATCTTTCTGTATAAGACCTGTTGTGGAAATGAGTTAGTTACGATAATTTACTGAATCTGTTCATGGATGGAGACAAGAATAACAATTCTGTAGCAAACCTTGAGTGGAATACAGGAAGCGAAAATGTTATTCGCTCTTATAATAAGTTAAACAGAAAAGGTTCTCAAACTGGAAGGACTGGTAGATTATCTCCAGTTTCAAAAAGGATAGTTCAAATGGACTTACAAGGTAATGAGCTAAAAATATGGGATAGTATGATTGAAGCTGCCAAATTTTTTGGAATAAAAAGACAGACTATAACATCCTGTGCATCAGGTAAATCTAAAACTGCTGCAAAGCATAAATGGAAATTTTATGAGTAAAGCTTATTTTACAAAGTACTTACCTACTTCTGGAGAGATAAAGGAAGGAGATAAGTATGTGGATAATTTAGTAAGAATGTCTCTTGAGGACTTTCCTCCTTTAACATTTTCTGGTCATAAGTATGAAAGAGATGATGTAAATGGACATTATAAAAGTCCAATCCTTCAGTCTGTAGAAGGAACTACTACTCCGCAGAATCATGCTCAAAAAGTAAAACTATATCTCTGTTCAAGGGACATAAAGGAGGGTGATGAAATGACTTGGATAGGTACTGAGAATCAAGAATTTATGACTAAATTTGGTACAAAAACTAAATATGAAGAATCTGTAGCCTTTCTTGACATCCACCCTAATTGGGTAAAAGTAATAGGGGAAATATCTCCTGAATCACTCTCTTGGGTGAAGGAAGGAATGGAGTTTGATGAGGATGAAGCAGAGGTTTTCAATCAACTTCCTTCAAGTCCCTTTGGAGACCAATCTTTGATTCCGCTTTATTACATGATTAAATGCCCT
>DASZSY010000026.1:0-8718 GCA_035548435.1 Candidatus Nanoarchaeia archaeon
TCTTCCTCTTTTACTAAGGAGCAAACTCTTCATTGATTTAACTTTTTCTTCTTTTTCTTCTCTTCCACCAGCCCCCGGCATTTCTATCTCTGCAGCATACCATTCGGCTGCTAAATTATCTACCACTACATCTGCACATCCAACTAGTTCTGGGAATGTGTTTAGAGCTTGTCCTAAAGATAAAGTTATCAGCTTTATTTGCTCAGAATTTGCATAAAAATTAGCTCTTCCTCTTAGAACTTCTAATCTTTTCAATATATTTTCATGATATCCTCTATTTTTTGCTTCTTCTATTCCTGTCTCAAATAATCCGCATATAACATCGTAGTTTGCAATATCTATGACAATAGGCTTCTTCTGGAGTCTTCCCTCAAGTCTTTTTACCAAATTAGGTGTAAATCCTCCAAGCCCAGCCCCTATCTCTAAATATTGTTTTTTTGGATTAGGTCTTAGTTTCCTAACTTCTCTAGGATACTGAAGGTGATCTCTTCCTGTAACAATAACTCCAGATTTTGTCAGTGGAAAATCAATGTAAACTATTCCCTGTTCTATTCCTAGATTTCTATAATTACTGTCTATTGTCAAAGAATGTCCATAATCTTCATCTATTATTTCTAGTTCAGACTTTCTATCTATAACTGTTCTAGTCATATGTTTTTTGCAACAATGCAGTTTTTAAGTTTTTAGTTTAAGCATAGAAAAGAATTTTTTCATCCCCCCACCAAGAATCGAACTTGGGTAACTCGGGCTCTGCCGTCGTTCCATCGAACGAGGTCTGATCGCGCTTCATTCTGTTTCCTTTGTGGAAAGTCTGCGCTAGTCAAGGTGACTACAGCCAAGTGCTCTACCATTGAGCTATAGGGGGTCTTTAATTTGTGAAGAAGCAACGGTGTGCTGTACCACACAAATACAAATATGTTTGTTTAATATGGTTTAAAAATCCTTTGCTCTGCAGTTTAAAATCCAGGCATCATCGCTTTAAGGAGAAGAACTCCAAGTGCGGCAAATATGAATCCTAAAACAAAAGCTATAACTGCAATAAGTCCATACCAGAATACAATCATGTGGAATCTACCACTAAAGAATTTCTTTTCTTTGAAAGCAAAGAAGCATACTATTTGTATAGCCCAGAAAAGAAGTGAGAAAACTCCTGTGGCCCATCCAAGTATGTAGAATATAAGTCTCCAGCCTTGCATATAATTAATTTCTTTTGCCATTAGTCAGAGCTTCCAGGGCTCATTGTTTCTGTAGCAAAGAATGCTCTGTTAGAGTAAACTTCGTGAGTCTTTCCATCTTTCTCAAATACTGCAACAGCTGAAGGTAGTTCGAATCTTCCAACAACTCTTATTGTTGAATATATTATATAAGAGTAAACTCTTGCTTCTCCTGCGTTTAGTTTGTCAATATTCCAGTAAAGTCTTCTTGAGTTTGCGTCCATTCTATCAGGCATCTTTCCATATTGGTGGTAAAGCTTTGCAACTGCAGGGATATTATCTATAAGTTGTAGGTTCTCAACATGCTTGTCAGTGCTTACATTTAGTGTAACCTTAAGAGCAAATTCTCCACCTTTTGTCTTTACAAATGAAACATGCTTTCTTACTTTAACGCTAGCTTCGGTTGTTGTTTTAACAAGAACTACAACAACAACAATCAATAGAAGTATTATAAGTGGGAATGTGTAATTTGTTGAAACTTCTACAGACATGCTTTGTCCAGGTTGAAGTGATGTTTCCCAGATGTACTCTACTCCAAATCCTTTTCTTTCTGATTGTAATGGTTCCTGTGAGAATGTTGTGAATAGTCTTGATATTGCGTCTCTTGATGTAGCAAAGTCAACATTTGATCTTATGTTTCCTTCATTTGTTTTTGTAATTGTTGTTTTCTTAACAATGAATCCTTGGGTTTCTGTCTTCGAAACTATTTTTTCTTCTTCAACGTATTCAAGTGTTCCTTCTACTCTAGCCTTTGCACCATTGTAGATTACATCTGTTAAAATAACATATTGACCAGCAGCCATTGTTTTCTGCTTGTCCTTGTCAACTGTAACGTTCAATACAACAACTTCGTATGGTTGCATGTTTAGTGTTGCAGTGTCTGAGAAGAAAGGAGAATTAACTGAAACCTTAACGTTCTCAAGTTTAGTATTTTGAGTGTTTTCTATTGTAACATGAGCAACATCGTCGCTTGTTTCCAAGTTTTCAGTTGAGATTGAAAGAACTTGTGCCAATGGAACTACCTTAAGTGTTAGCTGTCCTTCAGTTATTCCTGAAGCTTGTCCCTTTAGTTGGTATCCAAACTTGTAGAATCCACCATATCCAAGAACTTCTTGACTTGGGTATGCCTTGGCCTCAAAGACCTGTGTTCCAGCAGCAAGGTCGAATGTTCCTCTTGGGCTAAAAGATATTCCTTGGAAGCTGTAAAGTTCATATGTATCCATGCTTCCTGTAACTTTGAATTCAAAAACTGCAGGGTTTCCAAGTTCTCTTATAACAACAGAACCCTTATCTGTTGTTTCTACAGTTGTAGCAAAAACGGATGGAATTAAAATAAGTGCAAACAAAATTGCAACAATTGAAATCTCTTTTTTCATACGTATATAATCGGGTTGTCTTATATAAATATTTGTATAAGAAATGAAGATAATTATCTCTTACCAGAAAGCTCTAGATAGGCCTTAATATCGTCTTTTAATCCCTTTACATCCATGTGTACTTTTTGTTCCATAGTGTCTATTGTTTGAGGAATAACAAATTTGTCATACCATCCTCGCAGGAATGTATCAAATGGCTTTCCTTCCCAGTCACTTGAAGGGTCTTTAACAAGGAATCCCTTGAATGTTACAGAGACTTTTCCCTTTTGCATTTTCTTTTTAGCTCCATCAGTTTCAACTTCAACCTCAACAAGATCTGAAGCTTCAATTGTAATCTTTATTTCAACTTTGAAGTAGCTTCCCATCTTCTTTGTACATGCCCAATCAATTGTAATTCCCTTTGAGTTTCCAGATATTTTCTCAGAATACTTCTCTTCAATGACTCCATAGTCTTCTTCATTGTTAAGCCAATTATACATGTATTTGTAAAGTCCTGAAAAGTTGAAAACACCAGAATAATCTAATTTCTCTCTAAGAAGTAAATCTTTTTGTGCCATTTTACTCTATAACGAGGGGAAATATTGTATTTAAAGGTTATGCGATGTGCTCCAAATGAGAGTCATTTTGCTAGATATATTTTTAAGCTAAAATTTTAATGTTTGTTTATGAATCTTTTAATTTTTTCATATCTTTTCTTAGCTCCTTTAAGCTATGCCCTTGTTAACCTTCTTGACAAATACGTTGTTTCTCAAAGAGTAAAACATCCTATGAGTTATGTTGTTTTGGTTGGAACTATTCAGTTAGTTTTAGCATCTATTCTAGCCTTTTTCTCTGATTGGACTTCACTCAAGGTCTTAGATTATTTTTGGGGAATTTTAATTGGTATTTCATATGGTTTTCAACTGATAATTTACTACTATTTGTTTAGCAAAGAAGATGTAACAAATATTGTTGGAATAGATTTCACATTTCCAGTAGTTGTGGCCATTCTTTCAGCAATATTCCTTGGAGAAAGATTTGGAATGCAAACTTACATAGGTCTATCTTTGGCAGTTTTAGGAACTGTAGTTATTGCTCTTAGAATGCTTAACTTTACTTTTTCAAAAGTAACCTTTTTACTTTTACTTATGGTTCTAAATACTGGAATATATGAATTTCTGATAAAATTGTCTACTTTAAATGTATCACAAATTAATATTTTAGTTCTCAACAGTTTATTCGCAGGAATTACAGTTTTGTTTTTATTATTCAAAAAAGATGTTAGAAGTAAAATAAAGATAAGTTTCAAACTTTGGAAGTGGGCATTATTCATTGAAGCTTTGACAATGCTATCAATATTTTTCATAATACTTTCTCTTAATTATTTTCCAGCAACAATTGCTTCAGCAATAGCTACATTACAGCCGTTATTTGTTTTATTTGGAGAAAGAATTATCTCTGGACAGAAAGAGAGTTATTCAAAAGACAAGAATGTAATTCCAAAACTTATTGGAATACTTCTAATATGCCTGGGAACTGTACTTATTTTACTCAAAGCCTAGTTTGGAATATCTAAATTTTGATTGCCGTTATAGTTTAAGTAAAGCTCAGCAAAATTGTTTTCCGTATACAAATCATCTTCAGTTATTCTTAGTAAGAATCTTATGGTGTCTGCTTTTCTATCAAGTCTCATATTCTGTACATTAAGGAATTTTTTTGTTCCCATTTTTATTGCTCCAAGGTCAAACTCTTTAACCTGTTCTTCATCTGCCAAAATTATAAGTGAAGAATTTTCAGAATTTTTCAGTCCATAGTTTTCAATTGTAATATAAAAATTAAGATATTTTCCTGTTTGATTTGCTCTAACATATTCTATTCCTAAGTCTGGAACACTTCTTATTCCATATAATGTGTTAAGATATTCATAAATGAGAGGATTAGGCTTTTGTTCGCATTCAGTTATTGGAAACATAATATCTTCCTTGTCCTTAACGTGGTCGAATCCAAGTGCGTGAAGTGTTTCGTGTAGTGCTACTTGAGGCTTGTCACATTTTTCAGCTCTATACAATGATACTTGCCCGCTTGTTATAACTGAAAATAATGTGGTGTTTATTATTCCCGTAGGCCCGCCTTCTCCAGCTACAAAATGATTTGATTCTCCAGCGCTAGGAGCAGTATTTGAACAAAGATATTTTATTTCGCCACCATTTTCTTTTTCTTCAAATCTTAAAATTGTATTATTTGATATTATTGCTAAAGCTTCTCTAATTGATTGTCTTTTAGGAAGACTACAAACATCTTCTATTGTATAGCTTATTACACTTTCAGCATATCTCATATTAGGATAAAATTGGGCCACCTTTGCAGCTTTAGCGTCAACAGTCAAATTCGAAACATAATCCTGATACTTTATATTTTCCTGAGCAAACCATCCAAGATTGCTAAGCATTACATTGCTTCCAACTAAAAGTAAGGCTATAAGCAATATGAGTAAAATAAGATCAACCCCTCTCATATTTTAAAACAGACAAACGAATATTTAAACCCCTCGTCATTAATTGATAAATGAATAAGGCAAATAATTTTTCCATAACTACAGACAAAGAAACAATAAAACAATTCAAGGATTGCTACAGTCAAAATTATGTTAAATCTGCTGCTTTAATGCCCGATGCACATCGAGGTTACGCTGCACCAATTGGCGCTGTACTAGCAACAAAAGATTTTATTGTTCCTGCCTGGGTGGGCTTTGACATTGGATGTGGAGTTTTAGCCATGCAGCTTAAAGGAAAAAATCTCATCGCTCTTTCAGCACTAAAATCAAAACAAATTTACAAAGCAGTTTCATCTGTGGTTCCACTCGGTAAAGGACAAAAAAGCAAACAGGGCACTTTATCAAAAGAAACTTTAAATAAATTTAATTCTATTTTTGAAAATCTCAAAACAAAAGTAAAAAACAAGCAAATTTTGAACACCATTAAGACTATGGCTCCAAGCCAACTTGGAACTCTTGGAGGCGGAAACCATTTTCTAGAACTAGGAACAGTTGGAGATGAAACCTGGCTTATAGTTCATTCTGGCTCCAGAGCACTTGGACATAATCTTGCAACACACTACATGAAAATAGCTTCAAAGGGAAAAAATATCGAACAAAGTTTTCCTCTGGCCGTTGATTCTGAAATAGGAAAAGAGTATTTAGCAGTTCAAGATTTTTGTCTGCAGTTTGCCCTGCTCAATAGAAAAGAAATGGCTCTTCGCGCAGCCAGAGCAATAGAAAAAGTTCTTGATTTGAAAATAAAAACTGAAGTTTGGGTAAACAATCATCACAATCATGTTGTCAAAGAAGGAAGTTTATATGTTCATAGAAAGGGAGCAACTCCAGCTCATAAAAATGAAAGAGGAGTGATTCCTGCAAATATGCGTGACGGAGTTCTTCTAGTTTTAGGAAAAGGAAATAAAAAATTCCTTTACTCTTCTTCACATGGAGCAGGCAGAGTAATGTCAAGAAAATCAGCCAAGCAGCAATTTACTTTGGCAGACCTTGCCTTGGCAATGAAAGGAATAACTCATTCATCTTCAGAAGATATTATAGATGAAATTCCAATGGCATACAAAGATATTCATGCAGTTATGTCAAAGCAAAGCAGCTCGGTCTCAGTTGTTAAACACATTCACACTTTAATTAATTGGAAAGGAACTGAAAAAGGATTCTTAGATTAGTTATTTTGTAATGCCTATACAGTGACAACAATAGTAACATTTAAATACTAATTCCCCATAGGTAAATTATGAATAAAGATGACAAATTTTTTGTTGCTTCAATGTCAATATTTGGAGCTTCAATCGCAGGTTTAGTTGGACTTTCCTATCATGTCCCAGATATTGAGACAAAAGTTTCAAGAGGAACAACTAGGACTGGAGTGCCCTATGTAGTAACTCAAAACTTTGAAGATTATGGAAATTTAGTAATCTCAATGCCTGGAGCAAGAATTAGAACTGGAACCTTCAGAGGAGTTGATTATTTACAAGACAATGATATTTCTGACAATTCTGGAAAAAAGATATTAAGAGACGAGGTGTATGAAAGCAAAGCATTTCCAGGTGACGAAGTAAAAGATGGAAACCAATCAGTAAGGCGTAATTGGAGAGAACATTCAGTTCCAAACACTGCCCTTAGAAATAAAATAATTGCTCAAGCAAACCAGGTTTCAATAAAAGAAGGACTTGGTAAACTTTTCAGAGACGGTTCTCCAGATCTTACCACTGCCTATAATAGAGACCACAATAGAGATATGAGAAAATAATTCTATCTCAATTTTCCACTTTGCCAATCTCTAATCATCTGTGTGCTTGTTCTATTAATGTCTACAATTCCCCCCTTCATCATATATCCTCTCTTTTTTCCAATAATGTCTAGTGCTTCCTGAGGATCTCTTGGTAACTCTTTCTCGTTTGAATATCTCTTAAGTGAGTCTGGTCTGTTTCTTAATAAATAACGCACTATAACATAGGCTGCATGTTCAACGTCTTTAACTTTCTCTGGATTTTTAGCAGCCAAAAGAACAAGTTCATCTTCTTTTTGATGGAAAGGAATAACTCCAGGAGTATCAATGATAAGAATATTTTTGTCAACTCTTATCCATTGCGTTCCCTTTGTTGTTCCCGCAACGCTTGAAACTTTTGCCTTGTGCTGTCCTGCCAAAGCATTAATCATTGCAGACTTACCCATATTAGGATATCCCACTACTCCAACTCTAAGTTCGTTACTTGTTTTATTTGAAAGTTCAAGAAGTTTATTTTTCAGTGGATTTATTCCTTTTTTTCTTGTTGCAGCAATATATATTGCATGTGGAAACATCTTCTCAAGTATTCCTCTTTCTGTCTTAGAAATCAAATCTACCTTATTGAAAACTTCAATAACTTCCTTTCTTGATTTTTTTATCTTGCTTTCAAGTTCTTCATTTTTAGAAAGGTCTGGAACTCTCGAGTCTTTGACTATAACAATTACATCACATTCATCTAAAACTCTGTTAACAACCGGCCAATATCCCATGGTTGATTAAAAGAAAGCACGTTTAAAAATTGACCTGTTAAAGTATTTCCAATATCTGAGGCACATTTTTTTTCAAAGAGTATGTTTTTGGAGGTCTATGAGCAACTTCCTTTATTGCACCTTCCTCATTAAGAATGTTTAAGCTATGTATCTTCTTGACGAAATTTCTCTTGTCAAATTTTTTATCAAATACTATTTCGTATATCTTTTGAACTTGACTTAGAGTGAATTTTTCAGGAAGCATTGAAAAACCTACAACTGTATATTCAAATTTCCATCTTAGTCTCTTTAAGGCATATTCTAATATTTCTTTATGATCAAATCCCAGTTCAGGTAATGAATTTATTGGCAACCATTTAGCTTCAGAAGCATCGGCTGTAGCTTTAAGTTCAATCTTGTCAGAGTTAACAAGAGCAAGGTATGAAACTGTAATTACTCTTCCTCTCGGGTCTCTATCTAATTTTCCAAAAGTGTAAAGCTGTTCCAAATAAACATTTTTTAGTCCAGTTTCTTCCTCTAGTTCTCTTATCGCAGCTGTTTCAAGAGATTCATCTATTCTTACGAATCCTCCAGGAATAGCCCATTTATCTTTAAAGGGTTCTAATTTTCTTTTTATGAGCAAAACTTGCAGTTTATTTTCTCTTACTGTAAATACAACTAAATCAACAGTTACTGCAGGCTTATGATAATCTTGTTCCATAGTGTTATTTAGACAATAACATATATAAAACTTGGTTTAATCTACTTTTTTTCTAAAGCAACAATATACAGTTCCTGCCAAAACTCATATCCTCTTTCAATCTTTCTTTTAACATATCCTTTTTTAATCAAGTAATTAATCCATTGTTTATTATTCATGACATTGTTAACTTTTAGTGGAACTCTCATCTTCTCTATAATCTCCATGCTCATTTTTGGTTTTTGCTTCATAACAATATCCATACATAAAGAAGAAATATTTGTAACAATCATTCCATTTTCTTGTAAATAATTTTGGCCGTTATGTATTAAATCATAAAGTAAACTAACTCCCTCATAAGGATTATCATCTATACTTCCAGGTCTAGGAATATATGGAGGATTACAAAGAATCAAA
>DASZSY010000027.1:0-13668 GCA_035548435.1 Candidatus Nanoarchaeia archaeon
TCATAAAAAAGAATGAAAGCAAGATTATTGCAGTTGGTGAAGTGGGGCTTGATTTCAAGGAAGATGAGAAGCAACATGAAAGACAAAAAAAAATTTTTTCTAAAATAATAGACACTGCTTTAGAAATAGATAAACCTCTTATAATACACTCAAGAAAGGCAGAAGCAGAGGTTATAGAAATGTTGGAACAGGCAGGAGTAAAGAAAGTTCAAATGCATTGTTTTTGTGGAAAAATGAGTCTTATTAAAAGAATAGTCTCTAATGGATGGTTTCTTAGCATTCCTACAAATGTAAAATATGCATCTCAATTTCAAGAAACTGTGAAAGAAGTTCCAATTGAAAATTTATTGTGTGAAACTGATGCACCTTACCTTCATCCTGAAAAAGAAAGAGACAATGAACCTGCGCTTGTTATTGAAAGCTACAAAAAAATAGCAGAAATAAAGAAAATTAGTTTAGAAGATGCAGTTAAAGCAATAAATAAAAATTATACGCGTTTATTTCTTGATTGAAAATGTTTGTTTATTAGTGATTGAGCAATAACTATGAATAATAATAGTATTAAAATTATTAATCCTGATTGAAGCAAAGTTACATTTATTGTGCTCTTGCTTGTTGGTTGTGGTTTACCTAATACTATAGGTTCATCTCCTGAAGAATATTGTTCTGTTAGTTTTTGGGTTGCACTAGTAGTGCCTGATTTCACTTCCTTGGAGCTTCCTCCGCTGCCTCCCCCGCTACCTGAACTTCCCCCGTTTCCATTATTTCCTCCGCTGCTGCCATTGGTATTATTTGTTGGATTGCTTGATACTGTTGAGTTAACTAAATTAAATAACAAAGATTGCTGAAATAGTGTAGTTGAATTTGAGACGTAGACTGTAAAGACATAACTCCCGTTTGTTAATGATAGGGTTACTGGGGAAGTGTAAGTGAAATTTCCTGTTCCAAAGTTATACAAAACTGATGAAGCGTTTTGTGAAGTTATGTTCACTAGAACAGAGCTTGAATAATTAGTGTTTGGAGTTGGGCTATTTACTGTAAAGGACATAATTCCTGTTCCATTAGAAGTGACATTTGTGGAGTTAGTATTGTTTGTTGTATTAGTTGAATTTGAAGACAAGGAAGTATTTAGAATTGTGAACGAAATTGATTGCGCAAGCATTGTTGTTGCGTTAATAGCATACACATTAAGAACGTATGAACCATTTACAAAGGAAAGATTAACTGGAGAAATATAACTAAAGTTGCTAGCTCCGAAATTATACAAAACTGATGAAGCATTTTGTGAAGTTACAGATAAAATAACTGAATTGTTGTAAACTCCCCCTGTAAGTGGACTGTTTACTACGAAGGACATAAGTCCTGTTCCAGAACTTAAGTTGGTGTTATTTGAATTAGCTAATGCAAACGCTGAACTACAACACAATTTGTATGGAAAAGCATTTGTTAATGAGGCGTGACTGTTTGTAGTCTGAGCTAAAGAAACAATTTGAGCTTCATTTAATTGACAAGCTCCACTTCTTAGAGTGCAAGAAAGATCTCCATAGCATAAAGAAACTGGGAAAGCAGTGCCGGCAGGCCCTTCTATATGAGCATTGGTACTTTGACTTAATTTTGCTACAATATTACTTGCAGTGCATGTTTGAGGACTTGAAAGAGTATAATTAACTCCAAAGATTTCATCATAACATACCCTTAAAGAATAAAGAGAGCTTGAGCTTGTTTCAACATGAGCGTTACCTGTGGCTGAAAGCTTCATTATTGTTTGAGAAGATTGGCAATTGTTGAGGGCTGAAGCCATTGAAAATGACAAAAATAAAGCTAATATTAGTCCAAATAGTAAGGCTGATTTTCTCATAAAAGAGGAGATTTATGGAGATATATAAACTTTAGGGTAGTAACACTTTCCTACCATGTCTTTGTCCAAACAAGTTTGGATTTGTTGATTTTAGGCTTTCCGGGAAGCAAAGAACCTACGCCATCTTCTAGTCCTTTTTGAATGCCATCTACTGAATCTTTTATATCTGGATTGATTTTGTTTAACAAATCATCTTTTTTATTTTGTTTTCTTTCTCGGTCATATCTATCACTTTCTGACACTAAAGGTACTTGATAATCATCTTTACTTGTATGTGCACAGCCTGAAGAATAAATAGAATAAACGCTCAGAAAAGAAACAATAAGTCCTTTTCTCAATGTTTCACGATAGGCAAACATTAGTATCTCAGATATTTAGAGTATTTAAAATTTAAGAAGGAGATTAAAAAATGCGAGGGGGAGGATTTGAACCTCCGAAGGCACTAAGCCACAAGATCGCTTATGAAGCAAATCTTGCTTGCTGCCCTTTCTGTTGAAAGGGTGACATCTTAAGTCTTGCGCATTTGACCACTTTGCTACCCTCGCATAGATAAACGCGAAAAAAGAAGAATATAAAGTTTGCTAATCAAAGAAAAACAAAAAAAGCTTAAATTAAATATCTAATTTCTTTGCTATGTGGTCTGCATTTCTAGAAACGTCTTGAATTGCATCGTCTTCTGATGCATTAGGATGTTTTCTTTTAAATTCAAGTGCATGAGCTGCACCTGCAATTAAAGCCATCTTAACTCTTTTTTCTGCCATAAACGATTTAGGTTATCTGCGTTTAAAAGTATTGTTATACAAAAAGATATTAGTCTTGCTCAGTTACAAGAATAACATGCCATCCGAACTGAGTTTTAACTTTAACTGGAGAGTTTATCTTAGCAGAAAATGCTGCCTTTTCAAACTCTGGAACCATCATTCCACGCTCAAACCATCCAAGGTCTCCGCCTTGCTTTTTTGATGGACACATGGATAATTTTCTAGCTAACTCTTGAAAAGAAACTTTGTTTTGAAGTTCTTTTAGGATTGAATCTGCTTCTTCTTCAGTTTTAACAAGAATGTGTGATGCTCTTACTTCTATTGCCATGTAAAGCTCAAGAAAAGGACCTTATTTAAAAGTTCTTACATAATATTATATTATTTCTTGGGATAAAAATATAAAAATAAATTTTTACCGTCGGAATAGTTGTTTTATTTTACAGACAAATTTAAATATAAAATTAATTTTAAGTTGTAATAAAAAATGTCCTTGTAAAGTCGTCCTTCTCTGTGTACACTAAAAAGATACAACAGGTTGTGTTTTTTATTTTCAAAAACACAACTGATGGGTATTATAGTTTCTTCAGAACACAAATGTATTTAAAGCAAAACGTATGAAAATGTAAAGAGTTGATAAAAAAATGGGGTTAATGGTTACAAAAAGAACTGGTGAAGTCGTGGACTTTGATTCTGCAAGAATAAAAAATGCAATACAAAAAGCAGTTTTAGCAACTAACTCTCAAATGCCTGTGGAACAAATTGATAAACTTGTTGAAGATGTTGCAGTTGAAATAAAGGAAAGATTTGTTGAATTTTTCCCTAACGTAGAAAATATTCAAGACATAGTTGAAAAACATTTAATAAAAAATGGGTTTTATGAACTTTCCAAGGAATACATATTATACAGAGCAAGAAGAGGGGAGGAAAGGCAGAAAGAAAGAGAAAAGAATGTTGAAAAATCAGTTTTAGGTAAGTTGACTGTTCAAAAGAGAGATGGAAGAACTGTACTATTTAATGTTCAGAAGGTCAAAGACTCACTTAGAAGAGCTAGCAAAGGATTTGAGCAGGTTATAACAGAAGAAACACTAAATATTCTTGTCAAGGAAGTTCTAAAGAACTTATATGATGGAGTTAAAACAAGTGAAATCGACAACGCTCTTGTTCTTGGAAGCACTGCATTTATTGAAAAAGACCCTGCCTACAACGCAATGTCTGCACGCTTGTTTTTACAAAAAATATACAAAGAAGTCATGGGGGAGAGTGTAAGAGAAGCTACACTAGAAGAATCATATCGCTCTGCTTTTATAAACGGAATAAAAGTTGGAGTTGCAAAGAATAGACTTGATTCTAGAATGCTTGAATTTGATTTAGATCAACTTGCAGATGCCATAGATACTAAACAAGATTTACTTTTAGACTATCTTGGAATAAAAACATTATATGACAGTTATTTCTTAAAATCTGAAAGTTCTCTTCTTGAACTCCCACAGGCATTTTGGATGAGAGTTGCAATGGGACTATCATTACTAGAATCAGATAAAAACAAAAAAGCACTGGAATTTTACAGATTACTTTCATCATTGAGATTTGTTTCAAGCACTCCAACTTTATTTCACTCTGGACTTACTCATGCACAACTAAGCTCATGTTATTTGAGCACCGTGGATGATGACTTAAATCATATATTTAAGGTATTTTCAGACAATGCCCAACTTTCTAAATGGTCTGGAGGAATAGGAAACGATTGGAGTTATATAAGAGCAACTGGAGCAAAGGTAAAGAAAACTAATATTGAAAGTCAAGGAGTAATTCCTTTCTTAAAAATAGCTAGCGATATAGTTATGGCCGTTAACTTGAGTGGAAAGAGAAGAGGAGGAACATGTGCTTACCTTGAAACTTGGCACCTTGATATTGAAGAGTTCTTGGACCTGCGAAAGAACACTGGAGACGATAGAAGAAGAACACATGATATGAATACTGCTAATTGGATTCCAGATTTGTTTATGAAAAGAGTTATGAATGACGAGAATTGGACTCTATTTTCACCAGAAGAAGTTCCAGACTTACACGACCTGTATGGAAGAAAGTTTGAGAAGAGATATATGGAATATGAAGAAATGGCAAGAAATGGAAAAATAAGAAAACATAAAGTAGTTTCTGCACAAAAACAATGGAAAAAAATGTTAAGCATGCTTTTTGAAACTGGACATCCATGGATTACTTTCAAAGACCCATGTAACATAAGAAGTCCTCAAGACCATGTAGGAGTTGTACACAGTTCAAATCTTTGTACTGAAATAACTCTCAATACTTCATTTGATGAAACAGCAGTTTGTAATCTTGGGTCAATAAACTTGGAAAGACATTTTGTTGATGGAAACTTGGATAAGGATATGCTTGCACATACTGTTAAGACTGCTGTAAGAATGCTTGATAATGTTATTGACTTAAACTTCTATCCAACAGTTGAAGCAAGAAGGTCAAACACAAAGCATAGACCTATTGGACTTGGAATAATGGGATTCCAGGATGCATTATTTAGAATGAATTTGGCTTATGATTCCCCTGAAGCATTAACATTTACAGATACAAGTATGGAATTTATTTCATATCATGCAATACTTGCTTCAAGTGAGCTTGCAGATGAAAGAGGAGCTTATGAATCATTTAAAGGCTCAAAATGGGACAGAGGAATGCTCCCTATAGACACTTTGGACTTACTTGAAGAAGAGAGAGGAATGAAGATAATTGATGTTTCCAAAGAAACAACAATGGACTGGGATATTGTTAGAGAAAACATAAAAGCAAAGGGAATGAGAAACTCAAATGTTATGGCAATCGCTCCAACAGCAACCATTTCAAACATTTCTGGATGTTTCCCATCTATAGAACCAATATACAAGAACCTATATGTAAAAGCAAATAAGTTTGGAGAGTTTACAATTGTAAATCCTTATCTTGTTGAAGACTTAAAGGCAATAGGACTTTGGAACCAAGACATGCTTGAGCAAATAAAATACCACGATGGAAGTATACAAAAGATAAATAATATTCCTTCTGAAATAAAAGCAAAGTACAAAGAAGCATTTGAGATAGACCCGCTATGGGCAATAAGAATGACTGCTACAAGAGCTAAATGGATTGACCAAGCTCAAAGTCATAATGTATTTATGAAAGGAGTTTCAGGAAAGTTACTAAATGAAATATACATGTATGCTTGGAAAACTGGAATGAAGACAACTTATTACTTACGAACTTTGGCTGCAAGCCAGATTGAGAAGTCAACTCTTGACGCGAATAAGTTTGGATTTACTCAAATGAGAGACAACAGTAAAACAGACTTTGAGGCTCCAAGTGTTAGCGAAGAAAAACCTGCAGTAAAAGCGCCAAAAGCATGTTTGCTTGAGAATCCTGACTGTGAGGCATGTCAGTAAATATTAAATACCTAAAAATAAAAAAAAATGGCTGGAATAATAAATAACTCAAAAACAGACCCGAATAAGATATTGCCTATGACTTATCATTGGGCAAGACAGCATTATAAAACTGGAGTTAATAATAATTGGACTCCTGAAGAAGTCCCTATGCAGAAAGACGTTGAGCAATGGAAATCTACAACACTTAACGATGATGAAAGAAGATTAATTCTTTGGAACCTAGGATTTTTCTCAACTGCTGAAAGTTTGACAGCAAATAATATAGTCTTGGCAGTTTACAACCATGTAACAAATCCTGAATGCAGACAGTATCTGCTTAGACAGGCGTTTGAAGAAGCAATTCATACAGACACTTTCATTTATTGCTGTGATACACTGAGTTTAGATCCTGAAAAAATATACAAAATGTATGAAACAATCCCATCAATAAAGGAAAAAGATGATTTTGTAGTTGAATTGACAAAAAATGTTTTTGACCCTAGCTTTAACACTAAAGGTCCTGAGAATATAAAGAGATTCTTAAGAGATTTGATTGGATTTTACGTTATAATGGAAGGAATCTTCTTTTACGCAGGTTTTGCAATGATTCTTGCTTTAAAGAGACAAGGTAAAATGGTAGGAATTGGAGAGCAATTCGAGTTTATTATGAGAGATGAATCAATTCACCTTGCTTTTGGATGTGATTTGATAAATACAATAAAGGCAGAGAACCCAACAGTATGGGATAGAGAATTTGAAGAAGAAGTTATAGGGCTTATCAAAAAAGCAGTTATGTATGAGAAACAATATGCTTATGATGCTTGTCCTAAGGGTCTTCTAGGAATAAACGCTGAACAATTTGGAAAATATGTTGAGTACATAGCAGATAGAAGACTGCAGCGTATAGGACTTCCTAAAGTTTACAACAAAGAAAATCCATTCCCATGGATGAGTGAGGCTACTGACCTTTCAAAGGAAAAGAACTTCTTTGAAACAAGAGTTACAGAGTATAGAACTGCTGGAAGCTTAGAGTGGTAGTTATTTTATTTCTTTAGTCTTATTCCACATTACATCGAAATATGATTTATAGGCTTTAGCAGCTGCAGTATTTTCTATTATTATTGCTTCAGGTTCATCTGTCCATATGATTATCGCAATTTTATCTCCATATATGTTAGTTACTGCAGGACTTTCTGAAAGACCTGGAAGATAATTGTGTTCTGAATTTTTATTGTCTATTTCACTTCTACCTTTTCTAAGAATAAGTTTTGTTTTAATTTTCTTTTCTTTTTTTAATAAATCGAATCTGTGAGCAAAATCAGGCATTCTCTCTGAAAACTGGCCCTCTGAGCCAAAAACATAATTATCTTTTCCTGTTCTGATTATATCTAGAAATACTGACTTGACACCTTTATATCCCTTAAACAATCTAACTTGTCCTTCAATCTTCTTTCTTTTGTGTCTTTCTTCTAACTCTGGAAGAATAGATTGCACTTCGTCTTGTTGCTCTTTGAGATATTCTAAAATTCTTTTAGGTCCTACTGCTTGAAACCATTTTACTTTCCCAACGAGCACATAACTCACAAAACCTTTATCTAAAAGCATTTGAAGCGCATTATATGCACTACTTCTATCCATTTTTGCAATCTTTGCGATCTTACCTGCTTTTATTGAACCTTGGTCGTTCAAAGTTAAGTATACTTTAATCTCATTTTGTGATAAACCTATTTTTGAAAGAGTTTTTTCTATTGAAGCCATTTTCAGCCTTACAAAAGCTCCTTGCTATTTAAGCCTTGTTCTGTTGTAGATTTTTAGTCTACAACTATCTTCTAATAGGCCATTGGTCTATCTCGTATAAAGTGCTCCATCCAATTTCTTTTAGATCTTCTTCAACCATTTTGTAATCTGCGTAGCATTTTGCTTTAAATCCTACTTCCCCTGCATTTGCCCAAACCATTCCACTTAGCATATTTGAGCTACCACTTGCTTGATAATGAATTCTCAACTTTGATTCTTTTTTGTAGAATTCAATCTTCTCAGGGATAAGAGTTCTTTCATCGTGGCCTCCAACTATTCCTGCTGTTGCGTAACTGTGGATTGTTGGAATAACTTTGTCTATTAGACTTGCTGGGACTATTTCACTTAGCTTAGCAGAGATATCCAAATCTCCACTGATAATTTTTGCAGGCAAATCTTTCATCCTTGCTCTATACTCCTTAGTTATTTCTTCATTATATCTCCCCATTCTTTGTTCCTCCCTTTGTGTCCCTTTTTATTTTGGGCTGCTTCATTGCGTCGTGCTCCATGCACGTTTTTAGTTTACTTTATAGATAAATAAGTGTTGTAGAATATTCTTCAACAGATATCTAAATAGCGTTTTTTCGCAGTAAATGTACAATGGAGGACCAAAACAGCATGGGGGGACAAAAAACTAGAGACGGACTCAGGCTAAGAGACATCCTAAGAGCATCTACAGAAGCAGGAGCAGGATACAGAGAAGGAACAAACCACCCTCTCTTACTGACCTACCAGGGAATGAGGCCTTGCCCAATAGCGACTTCAACTGACGCAAGAAGAATGGTAACGCCATGGCTAGCACAAGCAACTGGAAGAAGTGCCTACGAAACCTACGAAAGCCTACGCAGAGGAAGCTGGTAAACTAGAATGCAACAAACAGAAACAAACCTAAAAGAAAAGATTGCTGAACTCAAGCAGAGATACACAAAACTAGCCATAAACTGCAGAGCGGCAGGACTGAAAGTAAACCCTAAAACGGTGCAAAACTACCTGAAACAACTGAAAGCTCTAGAACAACAGCTTAACTAAGAATGAAAAAGGAAAAAGAAGAAACAAAGGTAACTCTTGAAAAAAAACAAGAAAAACAAAAACTCTGCATTGGTCCTCCTGATACTCAAAAGATGAAAGGGGGTGAAGCTAAATGGGAGAAAAAGAAACAAGAAAAGTAGCAATAGTTACTTACAATAGAGTTGGAGAGGGCCAATTTCCTAATGGAATCCAAAGTAGACCTGGACTCGAAGTCTATTTTGCACAAAATGGGCATCTTGCAAAGTGGACTTGGAGTTCTGAAGAAACATTGGAAGAAAAAGAGAGAGCGAGAAAATATACTGCTGCAGCAGTAGTTCGTTCAATTAGACTAGATGAAATGGATGAAGTGTATCTTTATGTAGGAAACAACGGTGGAGAAGAAGCCATAAGACAAAGCGCAGACTTAACAAGTGAAAAAGTAAACTATGTTATGTGTAGCTGTAACTACGGATACAAAAAAGATTTGATAAGAAGGATAGGAAATGGGAAAGCGAGAATAATTGAATGTGAATGCGGGGGAAGAGAAACTTTAGCCACAATTGCTAACCAACTTCTTAAAGATATAAAAATAAATTAACTTATTGGGGGCAAAAGCCCCTTTTTTATTATATATAAAATCATCAAAGCATTTAAATAAAACGAACTTTAATAAATAAGAGATGGTAACAAAAGAAGAGGTATTGCAGAACGTCACGACGGAACTTAAGATAAGAGGATTTTCACCTTTAACTGCAAGAAATTACGGTTTTTTCATAAATAAGTTTCTTAGCAAGACTGCTAAAAACCCTGAAGAACTAAATGGGCAAGATGTTAAAAATTATTTATCTGAGATGTTTGATACAAAATCTAAAAACACTATAATGCTAGCTGCTGCAAGTTTAAAATTTCTTTATACTGAAATTTTGAAAAAGAGTTTTGAAGATATAAGAATGCCTAAGAAAGATAAAAAGTTGCCTGAAGTTTTAAGCAAAGATGAAGTGGCAAAGCTCATTGATTCCACAGATACAATCAAGTCAAGATTAATTATTTCGCTGCTTTATTCTTCAGGACTACGAGTTAGCGAACTTGTTAACTTAAAGACTGGAGATATTTCATTAGAACAAAGAAGCGGATGGGTTAGAAAAGGAAAGGGAAGCAAAGATAGAATATTCTTTATGTCTGAGCCTTTGGCTATTGAGCTAAAAGACTATCTTCAGGGAAGAGAAAACCAATTTGTTTTCTCAAAAGATAAACCACTCACAACAAGAAATATACAAAAAATAATACAAGGAACAAGAAAAAGAGCTGGACTTAACAAAAAGATAACTCCTCACACTTTAAGACATAGTTTCGCAACTCACCTACTTGAAAACGGAACAGACATAAGATTAATTCAAAGTATGCTTGGACATAGTTCTCTTAGCACAACACAAGTTTACACTCACGTTTCATCTGAGCAATTAAGAAGAATACAAAATCCACTGGATGGACTGAGAAAAGAAGAAAACAATTAAGTAAAATTAATCCACTGCATCAATATTTTGATCGAAATAAGAATCTAAACCTTGCTTTGCTATGTGCTTTAAATCTTCAAAAGCCTCAGGCGAAGTGTTTTCTCCAATTGTAAATCTTACTCCTTCAAATTCTGTTGGATGCATTGCCCCTAAATCAATAGCATTAAATGGAACATACATTGAACCTTCCTTTCCTTCAAACATTACTTTCCAATTAAAAGCTGTAGGATGTGACCTGTCCACAACTGTTCTTTGCCCTTGTAAATCTGGAAAATTAAGTCTAGATTGTCCCCTTGTACAAACAGTATAGTCAAAAATTAATTTTGTTTGTTTTGTCATATAAATAGTCAAATAATTCAAATCGCATCCCTGAACATGTCTAGGAAAATTGTATATTTCAGGTATTTTTGTTTGGTTTATAACTGACTGCCCTTTTGACATAATATTTTATTAAATTTACAATATTTAAACACAGTATAAACTAAAGAATAGATATTGAAAATTATCTGTAAGACTTCTGTCTCTTTGCTCTTGCTTTGGAATCTCCAGGTTTTCTGGTTTCCTTGCGTCTTGCATCTGGAACTATGATATTTCTATCATACAAGATGTAAGCTTTTCTTAGAGTATCTGAAGAAGTTAACTTAACGAATGCTTTTGCAATTGAAAGTCTTGCAGCTTGAATTTGACCTTCTTTTCCTCCACCAACTGTGGTGATGAACATATCTTTCTTTACTGCGCCCATTTCTTTCTCATATATTCTAACTGGCTCAAGTAAAGCTAGCTTGTGGAATAAACTAAGAGATTCAACTGGAAGACCGTTGTAAAATACTTTTCCGGTTCCATCAACTAATCTTATCTTTGCTACTGCAGTTTTTCTTTTTCCTGAAACATAAATTTGTGAATTTGCGTGTTTAACAGCTGCCATTATCCTAGTTCTCCTGCTACTTCGCCAAGAGTGATTGCTCTAGCTCTTACTTGTTTAGTCATCTTTGTTGCTGTTACTCCTTCAAAAGCTTTAGGAACTCCAACATAACACTTTATCTTATCAAGAGCATCTGCTCCACGGCCTTGTTTGTATGCTAACATTCCTCTTATTGTTCTCTTCATTATTCTTTCAACTTTCTTTGGGAAGTTTGGACCTTTCTGAGCAGAACCTCCAAGAGATCTTTTATATTGATAGTCATTTATTGTTTTTCTTCTGTTACCTGTGATTAATGCTTTCTCTGCGTTTAGTATTGAGATTGTTTTTCCTAGAAGTGCTTGCTTTGCTGCGTAGCTGCATATTCTTCCCAAAACTGCTCCATCCGCATCAAGAACTAATTGCATATTCATGATAATACTTGAACTCCTGTTGCTTTTTTGTTTTTCTCAATCAAATCAAGTATTGACCCTGATTCAATTTTAGCCTTTGAAAGTTTCTCTTGGGCTGATGATGAAAATGAAAGAGCATAAACTGAAACTTTCTTTGTCAGTGCTCCAGAACCAAGAACCTTGCCAGGAATAACTACAATTCCGTCTTTTGCTAGTTCACTTATTTCTGATAGGTTGTATGAAGGATATTTCTTTGTTGAACCAGAAAGCATCTTTGCAAGTGGAAGCCAAGACTTGTCCTTAAGAGCTGCAGAGATAGTTTGCTTGAGAATAGGATTTGTCTTTGATACAATTCTTGTTTTTATTGCTGTTTTGGTAATCATAAATGTACTCCTGAATGAGGGTATTTAAACCTTATTGATGAGAAAGGCTTTTATACCTTAATGTGTATTAGTGTTCATGTCCAAAAAAATAAGAGTAAATATTACAGTTGACAAAGCAAATTTAGAGAAAGCCAAGACAAAGCTTCATTTATTCGGAGGAAAATTAAGTACATTGTTTAATGCTTATCTTGAAGATTTTGTATCTAGTATGGATAAAGACTACGCAGCTACACAGAAAAGTCAAATGCAAAAAATTGAACAGCTTGAAAAAAGACTTGAAAAATTAGAAAAGAGAAGTTAAAGTAAACTTTCTAGTCTTAACATTATTTTATTTAACTTAAATTCTTCTGCACGTTTTAACGCTGCTAGCCTTATTGATTTTTTACTTGACTTTGATAAATTAGATACTTTGTCAATTAAACTTCTAAGATGATTTGCATTATTTACTTCAAAAAGAAAACCGTTCTTGTTATCTTTTATTATCTCTCTCGCTCCAGGAGTATTGCTGGAAATGACTATTTTTCCACGAGCCATGGCTTCAACTATGACTTGCCCAAAACTTTCAAACTTACTAGGGAGAACAAGAATTTCATAGTGATCAAAAAGTTTTATTTTTGATTTTAAATCTTTTATTTCAGGTAAAAAATGTACATTTCTAATATTGTTTTTACTAATTTGGGATAGAAGTTTGCTTTTGTATTTAGCTTCTGTAGGCCCGATAATATCTACTGAGAGCGAACTGTCTTTGAGAGCAGATATTAACAGCTCAATGTTTTTTATTGGAGAAACTCTTCCAAAGAAGAACATGCCTTGCCCTTCTAATATTTTAGAATTATAAAACTCTTCTGGAATGCCATTTGGAATACAAACTATTTTATCTTTCCTGCAACCAATCTTAGCTAAATATTTTTCTTCCCAAGAGGTTATTGTAATCACCTTATCAAACTGATTGATTATCTTTGGACCTATCAAAGAATCATAAATAGAGACTGCTATTTTTGATATAGGAGATCGAGTATTCATCGTGAAAGGAGCATGAGTTACCAGAAAGCATTTTGCTCCTACTATCCTTGCAACTTTTAATGCAAGATGAGTATGATAATGTCTGTAACTGTGAGCAATTATTACATCTGGTTTGAAGTCTATTGCATCTTTAATAAAGTTCCAGCGCATAAAACTTTCTCCGCCTAGTTTTGTTGAAGAGAATCTTGTTATCTTTACTTTGCCTATTTTGTCTTCTTTAGGCATTACTTGGTTGGTTCCTTTTTCTAAATTAGAAGAGAATATTCTTACTTGGTGACCTCTACTAGAAAGCCAGAGTGCTTCTTTTTTAACACGTGCAAAAACCCCGCAGCTCCCGGCAGAATAGTTAGTTAATTCTAATATCTTCATGAGGGTAAAATATCAAAATAATTTATAAATGTACTTGATTTTGCTCAGATATGGACGTATCTATTGTAATGCCTTTATACAAGCCAAATAAAGAAATTATGAATAAAATAGATTCAGCATTAAAAAAACAAAAATTTAGTGGAAAAATAGAGATAATAAAAGTTGATGAGGGCCTGGGCCTGGCAGATTCTATTAATTTTGGTATAAAAAAATCAAAATACCCTATAA
>DASZSY010000028.1:0-9289 GCA_035548435.1 Candidatus Nanoarchaeia archaeon
TGTGCAAGGGAGTTGATTTGACACCATGATAAGAAAAATAGGAAAAGAAAATAAAATAGGACAAATATGGATTGAGACTGTTTTGTATACTCTTATAGGAATTTCACTTATTGGAATAGTTTTGGCTTTCGTTACTCCTAAAATTACTGAACAAAAAGAAAAACTAATGGTGGATCAAACCATACAGGCATTGAATGCTTTTGATGAAAAAATAAACACTGTACTCGTGGCACCTTCAAACGTAAGAGAAATAAATTTCGCAATGAAACAGGGAGAGTTCCATATAAACTCAACAGAAGATAAAGTCATGTTTGTGCTCCCTGGATTGACAAAACCATACTCTGAACCTGGAGTGTCCATAGAAGTTGGAAGAATAAACTTACTGACTTCTGAGCATGGAGGAGATTATGATGTTATTCTTTCAATAGCCTACAAGGAAAATATAACTTATAACCTACAGGAGACAAATAAGAAATTAGATGCCGTTGCAGTACCTTATAGATTTTCAATAGCCAATGAAGGGGTTCTAAATACTGATGGAAGAAATGTAATAAGTATAAGGGAGCTTTCTGGCTTATGACAGTACATATAATCACTCAGCCAACAACTCCTCCACTAAGAAAGATGGAAGACAAGAAAGCAATAGACGTAAGGTATATGCTAGTTGTTCCCTACTGCTCTGCACACATATATTGGAATAGTGAAATAAATGAACTTGTTTATGAAATTGAAGAACCTATCTTGAATCCTCAAGAAAAAGCTGCTCTTGAAAAAGTTGAAGAAGCAATGCTTGAACTAATAAATGTTAACGTGGCCATAGATAAAACAGTTGAAGCTACAACAGATTATATAGATAAGACTGCAAGACTTTTGATAGATGAATTAAATCTTAAGATAGATGAAAGATCTTTTGAAAAAATATTTTATTATCTTTATAGAGATTTTATAGGATTAAATGAAGTAGATCCTTTGCTTAAAGATTATTTTATAGAAGATATTGAGTGCAATGGAATTGACACACCAGTATACGTAATTCATAGAGTTTATAGAAACCTTAAAACAAATTTAGTTTACAAAGATATAGACAAACTTGCAAGCTTCGTTGAAAAATTAGCTCAGAGGGCAGGAAGATATATTTCATATGCTCAACCTTTACTTGATGGAGCATTGCCAGACGGAAGCAGAGTTAATGCAAGCTATACAAAGGACATAACTTCTAAGGGGCCTACATATACAATGAGAAAGTTCACCAAAGTACCTTGGACTCCAACTCAACTTATTTCAATGAACACTGCAAGTCCTGAAATGCTAGCTTACTTCTGGATATTACTTGAAAATAAGATGAGCATATTAATTGCCGGAGGAACAGCTTCAGGAAAAACCACTTTCCTTAACGCAATTGCTTTCTTTATTCCTCCAGAAGCAAGAGTGGTAAGTATTGAAGATACTAGAGAAATAAATCTCCCAAGAGAAAACTGGCTTCCTGCAGTTGCAAGAACAAGTGTAGGAGTTGGAAAACTTGGAGAAGTTGATCTTTTCGCATTACTTAGAGCTTCATTTAGACAGACTCCAGACTATCTAATAGTTGGAGAAGTTAGAGGAAAAGAAGCATTCGTACTTTTCCAGGGAATGGCTTCTGGACACGCATCCATAAGTACAATGCACGCAGATTCTGTAGATACACTCATAAGAAGATTGCAAACTCCTCCAATTGAACTTTCTCCTACTTTGGTTAACACCTTGGACTGTGTAGCAATAGCAAGCCACGCAGTTGTAAAACAACAGGAAACAAGAAGACTTAGAGAAATTGTTGAAATTGTTAAAGTAAACAATGATGGAAGTGCAATAGTTAACACTCCACTAGTTTGGGACGCAACTCAAGACACATTTTATTTCAAAAAGCAAAGTAAAGTATTTGAGAAAATATCTGTAAGAAAGGGAATTCCTATGGAAAAACTACAGAAGGAATTTCAAACAAGAACAAAACTCCTATACGAAATGTATAAGAGAAAAGTTTTCGATTTCGACACTGTTGGAAAAGTTATAAATGACTATTACAAGAATCCTGCAGCAGTGCTAATGGAATATAACATCAAGGAATAAAGGTATTTAAACAACTTTCAACTTTTTATATCTATGAAGGTGGAGCAAATTCCCATGGCTGCTCAAATCCTTACGGCAATGAAAGATTCAGCAAAGGAACTTGAAAAGGCCATTAAAAAAGAGGATAATGATGCAGTTCTAGAAATAAAAAAAGAACTTCTTGATTTGCATAGAAAGTTCACGGAGACATTATGATTGAGGCACTACAGAAGAATATAGATGCAGAGATAGAGATACTTAGAGAAATAAACTCCTACCTTCAAAATGATGCTTCTGGAGCGGAAAAACAGCTTATAGGTGGGGTTGTGGAATCTTTAGAATCAAAGCTTAAAATTATTAATGCAAGCATGCCCCAGATAATCAAAAATATTTCTCCAACAAGGAAATTATCTGAAAAAGAAGCATCTTCTGAGCTTACTAAAGTTCAAATAAATGAGAAGGGCTACGGAAAACTTATCACTCTGCAGAAGAAAGATAGAGAAAAATTTCTAGGGGAAGTTAAAGTTAACCTGGATTTACTTGGAAAATTAAAAGTTAAAGAAAAGAAAAAAGAAATAGAAAACGCCCAGAGCAGTAGAGAATACATAAAATTCTCAAATAAGTTCTTTTTGAACCTTTCAACTCAACTGATAAAAAAAGGATATTTTGTGGACTTAAAAGAAAGTTTAGGAAAAGCCAACATGGAAGTTCTTCTGTCAAGTTATGTTTCCATGATTCTCATGTCCACTAGTTTGGCAGTACTTGCAGGCATACTTTTAGCAATAACATTACTATTCTTTAATATAGGATTAACATTCCCTTTCTTTACTCCCTACGGTGGAGAGATAGTTTCCAGAATAATTTCAACCTGGTGGGTCATTGTCGCTCTCCCAATAGGTACATTCTTTGCAATGTATTATTACCCTGGAACTGAAAAAGATTCTATAGAAAAGAAAATAGACCAGGAACTTCCATTTGCAGTAATTCACATGAGTGCAATATCTGGAAGTGGAATAGAGCCTAGTGAAATATTCAAAATTATTGGAAGAAGTGAAGAATATGTTTATCTTGGAAAGGAAATAAGAAAGGTAGTAAATCAAATAAATTTGTACGGATATGATTTAGTTACTGCACTTAATAACGTAGCAAAAACAAGCCCTAGTGCTAAGCTTACAGAAGTTTTCTCAGGACTTGCAACCACAATAAACTCTGGAGGTCAGTTGTCTGACTTCTTTGAGAAAAGAGCTGAAACATTGCTTCTTAGCTATAGACTTGAGAGAGAGAAGTTTACAAAAGTTGCTGAAACATTTATGGACATTTACATATCGGTAGTTATAGCTGCTCCAATGATTTTAATGTTGCTTTTGATAATGCTTCAAGTTTCTGGAAATAAAATTGGATTTACCACCACTCAAATATCTTTTTTGATAATCACAGGTATTGCTGTGCTCAATGTATTTTTCATAACCTTCCTGCACTTAAAGCAGCCGAGCTACTAAAATGATAGAAAAAAAATACATAATATCTGGAACAGCAAGCCTAGTTGTTGTAATATTAGATAGATTCCTTTTCTGGGGAGGACCTGCATTCTATTTTGTAATAGGTCTTGCCGTTGCAATAGCTCTACTACCATATATCTTATCTGTAGCCACTGAAAACAAGAGAGAACAGGAAGTTGCAGAAATGTTTCTAGAATTCTCAAGAAATTTAGCTGAGAGCGTAAATACTGGAACTCCAATAAGTAAAAGCATAATCAATATGAAAAAGAAAAATTACGGGCCTTTAAGTATACATATTGAAAAATTAGCTAACCAGATAGCTTTGGGAATTCCAGTAAACAAGGCATTGCATAACTTTTCTAGAGATGTGAACAGTCCAGTTATAAGTAGAGCAGTGGCTTTAATTAGTGAAGCTGAAAGAGCTGGAGGACAGATAGATTATATTCTTGAAAGCGTGGCAAAATCAATATCTGAAGTTGAAAAATTAAAGAACGAAAGAAAAGCGGCCATCTCTAATCTTGTTGTTCAGGGATATATAATATTCTTCATATTCATAGGAATAATGCTTGTAATGGAGTACAAAATACTTCCTTTAACTTCTAATATAGGAAGTTTCGGTGGACTTGGAGGAAGTTTCGGTTCAAATACGCAGGCTGCACCTGCTGAAGCTTTTGATGCTGCAACTCTTGCAAGGCCATTTCTTTATTTGCTGCTTACACAGGGATTTTTTGCAGGATTAACAATTGGAAAACTAACTGAGGGAAAAATAATGGCGGGAATTAAACATTCATTTATTCTTTCTATAACTGCTTTCCTTGTTTCAACTGGAACTCACGCAATACTTGGATAGAGACGATTAATTTTATATAAGAACAAATCTTCTAAAAAGTATGAAGAAAAGTGTTGTAAGTAAGAATTTTTTGATATTTTCCATATTCGCACTCCTCGCTTTTTCTTTCTTTAGTATAACTGTTTCTGCTATGACTACTGTGGGATATTCAGATGCTTGGAAAAATGCTCACGGGCCTGGACCTTCAGAATGCCGTAACAATCAATGTGTTGCAGTAAGCGGAGAGTGGAGATGCACTGAAAGGGGACCTTGCAATTATTTTGGATGCTGGTGTGACACTTGGTTGTTTATAGCTGATGATGGACAGCAAGATCCTGGTTCAACTTGCTGGTCAAATAGTGATTGTCAGATTGCACCTACATTAGGACAAAGTTGTGATGCTGGAGGAATTGCTTGCTCTCAGGGAACATGCACTGATGGAACTTGTAAAAATACTGGAATTGGAAATGGTGGAGGATGTGATGCTAACAATTTATGTTCGGGAGGACTAGAATGCAGAAGCGGAACCTGTCAGACTCCACCTTCAGGAAATGTCGGGGGACAATGTACTTGGTATGGAACTTGTCAAGGAAGTGCTAGTTGCCAAGCAGATAACATCTGCAGAAATACAAATGTAGGCACTGGTGGAGGATGTGATGCTAACAATTTATGTTCTAACGGATTATCATGTCAGAGTGGAGTTTGTGTTAACCCTGTACAAAGCTGCGGTGGAACAGCTCCGAGTGGACAAGGAGTAGAAGCAGGTAGTGGAAGTTATGTTATTGGAAGCGGAACATCAAGTTGGACGTATGTAGGTTCATCACCTGGACAATGTCAATGGACTTGTTCTTCAGGATATACTCAAAGTGGAAATGGATGTACGCCTATTGCAGGCCCACCTTCATGTACTGCAGTTAGCGGCGATTGGAGTGCCTGGAGTACTTGCTCAGCAACTTGTGGTGGTGGAACTCAAACTAGAACCTGTACTAATCCTTCTCCTTCTTGTGGCGGATCTGCTTGCTCAGGCGCATCAAGCCAAGCATGTAACACTCAGGCATGCGTAGCACCACCTCAGTGTACAACTGAGAACGCAGCAGTAAATTGCAATGATGGAAATTCCTGCACTGTTGATTCATGTAGTGTTGGAACATGTACCCACGTCAATTCTTGCTCTGTACTTTCTGGACCTACATGGACGGATATGATGGGCCAGACAATAAGTGCAAGTAGCAAGGGAGATAGAGTAATAATGAAAATTACTGGAACAAATCTTGCAGGTAAACAAGTAATGTTTAGATGGTATGATAAAGTAAACTGGGGTTTTGATACTCCATTAGGAAGTGCAACAGTCGTCGCTCAGAGTGCAACAAGTGCGACACATAATATCACTCTAACTAATGCTGGAGAGATATACTTCAAAGCAAGTGTTGTCGGTGATGGAAGCGCAACATCCGAAGAGAAACTACTTACAGTTAATTTAGATGAATCAAACACTGCACCTATAACAAGTATAACTTCACCAATTGCAGGAAGCATTTTATTCACAGGAAATGAAATATTATTCACACAGTTAACTACTGATCCTGACAGCGAGATATCTTCATACTCTTGGAACTTTGGAGACGGAACTAAATCAACTGAAGCATCGCCAAGAAAGACATTCACATCGCCTGGAGAGAAAAAGATAACTCTAACTGTTCAAGATGAAGATGGAGCAAAGTCAAACGCTACTGTTGAAATACTTCTACTAGCTGAGAGCGGAGTATCTGTATTTTCAACTATAAATTCTCCAAAAGATGGTTCTGCACTTGTAAGCAATAGTCTAACAGCAGATTATTCTGCAATTGGAACTTACGCAGTTAATGTAACAATTACTTCATCTACTCCTTGTGTAGCAACAGTTGAATGTATACAAGGACAATGTCCTGCATCTACACAAGCTTCACCTTCTTGTGCTACATCAACAACAACTTCGATCCCGATAACTGGCGGACAAAAGGGATATAATCAACTTACATTCAATTGGACATTTAGGGAGGGAACAACAACATTAACACCTCAAATTGGAGTTGGAAAGACTAGCGGAACTAAAGGGTTCTCAGATACTGGAAAGAAGACAATTATTCTTACAGTAACTCATCCTTCTGCAACAGTTGGTGCAAAATCAATATCAACTAGAGAATTCTTATTACTTAACCAAAGACAATGCAGTTCAAGTGGAACAACATGGTACAGAATAAGTAACGGATTCATAACTGAAAGGCGTGATACTCTTGGAACAATCGCATGTGCTGGACTTGACTTACAAGCTGGAACAAATGATGATTGCTGCCCTGCTGGATTCATGTGTTCAACAAGCGGAAGTAGTCCTGGATGTAAACTTGATGAGAGCTCAAGTCTAGGATGCTCAAGCTACACAACTGAATCTACTTGTACAAGTGACGCATCACAAAGAGCTAACGATGAGACACTATGGAATTATTATAATTGTGGAAGTAGTTCAAATGGACAGAACATATTATGTGGGTGCTCATGGAACAGTCAAAGATCATCTTGCGAATTTGGAAGAAATACTAGAGAAGATAGTAATCCAATAACTGGAACAACTACAAGTTGCTCTTACACTACTACAACTGCTGAATGTGTTAATGGATATCAGAATGTTGAGATAAAGGCAACTGGAAATGCTGCAAATAATCCTCTATGTACTGATTCAACACAAATATTGCCATGTGGAAGACCTGTTGTTGCATTGCCATTCCTTGGATGGAAACAGATTGTAGCTATTATTGTTGTAATTGTAGCAGTTTATGTTGCAATGAACAAGATAAACAGCAAGGAAAAGAAAAGAAGAAAGTAATTATTTTGCCTTCTTAGTTGCTAAATAGAAAATCTCATTGTTGCTTGAAAATGATTCAAATGAATAACCTAATCTTGTAAGTAACAATTCAATCCATCCTCTTTGTGGGTGTCTCATTGGAGCTCCGGAAAGAGTTTTGGTTGAGAAACTTATTAGAAAATACTTGCAGTCTATGGAATTTAGCAAGGCTTCTGAACGTTTGTGATCTTTTTCATCTAATATATCTAGCACCTTAAAGATTATACAAATGTCTGCATCGGGGAGCGCTGCAGGTTCTCTAAGATCAACAACTCCAGTTTCACCTATAATCTTATTTTGTTTGAAAAAGGAATCAACAAGTTTTAGATTTTCTTCATTTATGTCATAGGCATAGTATTCTATACCTTTTTTTGCTAAAGCTATTGGATTTATTCCACAACCAAGATCTAGAATAGATTTTGGTTTGAGAGAATATATCTTTTCTCTTAAAACATCATAAAAGTCTGCTCTCTCTTTTGTAGATGAATGTGAAAGCAAAATATTCTCTTCTTCTGGCTCTGACTCTACATTGAAACTTCCACTTAGCTTTCTCAGCCTTGCCCTGACATCGTGAACAATTATCTTTACATCTTTGTCAGATAAATTTTCTTTTCTTATCTTTGCCCTACGAAAATGTTCTTCTAGTTCCTTTTTTACAACAGTGTCAGCTATACCTGAAAGAGACTTTTTTTCCTTTATTTTGTTTATTATTTGACTTATATCCATATTAAAATAGGGATTCTATCGTATAAAAATCATGCGAACTTATTTAAACGTTCGAGGATAAAATGAGATATGTTCAAAAGAGGAATAGGGCATGTAGAAGCAATTTTGTCTTTTTTACTATTCATAGGATTTGTTTTTTTTGCACTATACTTTTTTAGCCCTGTGGGGAATACAAACATAATAGATTCTTCATTGCAATACACATTAAACAAACTAATTCAAAATAATTCTGTGGAAATGTTATCTTTTTCTGTTAAAATAAACAGAAACAATATTCAAAATGGACAGAGAAGCATTGCAGTAGAGTTTCCTCCTGAAGTAATGAACCTCCCTTCTAATTACAAAGCAAGAGCTGAAACATATGAAGGAAAATACCTGCCCACCACAAGAACTGGAAATATGGTTTATTTTGATATTGGAACAGAAGATTTTGCAATAATAAAATTCTGCGAAGATTTCCCTGAAAACACGCCTGCATCTGAAAGCCCACAATGGAATCAGAGCGCATACACTCTAGCTTCTTCAAGTTCTAAACAGATAATTTCTGAGAAAAAGATACTGCAGATGAATAATTCATATTATTCTGATTACGACCAATTAAAATCTCAATTTGACATTCCTGGACAAGTGACCTTCGGTTACAATATAAAAATTGAAAACTATGTTATATCTGGTCCCAAAAACATTCCTGTGGGAGTTGATGTTTACTCCACATTACTGAGAAAAGAATTATTGAAAAAAGACGGAAACTCTTTATTTGGAGAAGTTAGTGTGCAAATATGGTAAATAAAAAAGGATGGCTGAGAATAGTTGAAGCAAGCATTGCCATAATGATAATATTTGGAGTGTTAATTGTTATAAATAGCACTCAAAGATTTAGTGAACAACAGGACTTGACAAGGTTAATAGTTCCAATGCTTGATGAAGTTGCAAGGAACGTTTCTCTTAGAGAAAATGTGGTGGTTGGAGGAGAGAATAGCGTTGAGCAGCTAAGAGATTTTGTTTCCACTAGATTAAAACAGTCTACAATAAAATATGAAGTTGCAGTCTGTGAATCTGGTGAAATATGTAGCCTGCAAGAATATCCTTCTAATGCCCGAGAAATATATGCTGCTGAAAGAGTAATAAGTTCCACACTTAACACATTCTCTCCTAAAAAAATAAAGATATTTTTATGGTACGAAACAAGTTAGAAAAATTTCTCAAGGAATATTTGATTATATCAATTTTGTTGCTAGCTTCCTTTACGCAACCCTTGGGAGTTGTAATTAAAAA
>DASZSY010000029.1:0-27583 GCA_035548435.1 Candidatus Nanoarchaeia archaeon
AAGACTCTTGCCCAGTTCCACGAATGGATGACCGGAGCAGGAATATTGCAATTAAAGCAACTCAATAAAAATGTTGCAACAATATTTACAACCCACGCCACAGTTCTAGGCAGAGCCTTGGCAGGAGTAAATTCCAACTTCTATGATATTCTAGGTTCAATAGACATGGAGAAAGAAGCAAGAGACCATGGAGTTTTGTCTAAGCACCACATGGAAAAGGCTTCAGCTCAAAACGCTACAGTATTTACAACAGTCTCAGAAATAACTGCATTTGAAGCTGAGAAAATACTTGGAAGAAAAGCAGACGTTGTTCTCCCTAATGGAATTGACCTTGGAACTTTCTCTTCATTTGAAGACATTTCAATAAGGCACAGCCATTTAAAGAAAGAAATAAAGAATTTCATAAGTTCCTTCTTTTTCCCATATTACTCTTTTGACCTGGATGAGACTTTGATTTACTTTATTCTTGGGAGATATGAATATGAAAACAAGGGAATAGATGTTTTAATAGAATCTCTTGGAATGCTTAATGAAACTTTAAAGAAAGAAAAGTCAAATAAAACAATAGTTACTTTCTTCTTTATTCCTGCAGCAACTTCCTCAGTAAGACATGATGTCATAGAAAATAAAACAATTTTCTTTGACCTTAAACATACCATAGACAATGAGAAAACAACAATACTAGACAGAATACTTTTCCTTTCAGCTTCCGGAGAGAAAATAAAGAAAACAAGCCCATTCTCAGACATATTTATAGAAAATATACAAAAGAAAGTAAACAACTTCAAGAAAAAAGGAAATCCAGGATACTCCACACACGAACTTTCATACTATGACAAAGACGCAATAATTCAAGGTTTCAAGAGCGCAAAGCTACTGAACTCAGAAGAAGACAAGGTAAAAGTTATTTTCTATCCTACCTACATAAGATCAAGTGATAATTTGATTAACCTTGACCTCTATGATGTAATAACCGGAGGACATCTAGGAATATTCCCTTCTGCCTATGAACCTTGGGGATACACTCCTTTAGAATCAGCCGCCCTTGGCGTTGCCTCAGTAACTTCAGACCTTTCTGGATTTGGAAGATATATGGAGAAAGAAGTAAGAGAAAAGAATCCGGGAATATTCATTCTTAAGAGATTTGGAGTTAACAGAAAAGATGTAGTAAACAGTCTTTATTCAAGTTTGAAGTATTATGCTGACCTTGACAAAGAAGGAAGAATTGACAACAAGATAGAAGCCAGAAGACTTGCAGGCCTTGTGGACTGGAAGAAATTAATTGATTTCTATTTCAAAGCATATACTCTTGCTTTAGAAAAATAAAATGGAATTAAGAAAAGACTATTTACTTAACAATTGGGTCTTGATAGCAGAAGACAGAGGTAAAAGGCCAAGTGATTTTGGTAGAGAAAAGGAAATAAGAAAAGCATTCTGTGTTTTCTGTCCAGGAAGCGAAAGTCAAACTCCTCCAGAGCTTGACTTGATAAAAGATAATAGTGGAAACTGGAAAGCGCGTGTAATCCCCAATAAATTTGCAGCAGTAAATCAAAATGGAGAGTCTGGAGTTCAGACGCATAATAACTACTACACTTTTTCAGGTGCATTCGGAGAACATGAAGTAGTAATAGAAACTCCGGAGCACGATAAAACTCTCGGCTCTCTTCCTGAAGAGCACATTGCAGATTTATTCAAGCTATATGCCAGAAGAGTCAAGTCCATGTTATCTAATCCTAAAGCAAAGTATGTTTCTTTATTCAAAAATCAAGGTAAGGCTGCAGGCGCTTCCATACAACATGCACACTCGCAGTTAATTTCAACCTCCATAGTTCCTCCTTTGATATATGATAAAGTAAAAGTTGTAAGAAGTCTTCCCTATTGCCCCTATTGTGATATAATTCAAAGAGAGAAAAATTCAGATAGAAGATGTTTTGAGAACGACAGTTTTGTTGCCTTCACTCCCTACGCTTCCCAGTTTAACTATGAAGTTTGGGTTTTCCCTAAAGACCATATAAAAGATTTTAGTGATTTCAGTGACAAGAAATACTCTGACCTTGCGAATATTGTCAAGAAAATACTTACAAAACTTGACTTAGATGAAATTCCATATGACATGTCATGGACTCTTTCTCCAACAGGAGAGAATCTTCATATGCATATAGAAATAATGCCTCGTCTTGCCATATGGGCTGGAATGGAAATGGGATTCGGAGTTAAAGTTAATGCAGTAAGCCCAGAGAGTGCTGCGAGATATTATAGAGGAGAGAAATGATTTCAACAAGCTTTCTTGGTAAAAAAATAACTTCAGACGCATCTAAAATACTCCTAACCAATAATATTGGAAGCTTTTTCTTTTTCTCTCCAGTGCCTTTTTCAAAATACTCTGGACTTTTCATAAGAGAAGAAGATAAAATTTTCAAATGCATTGAAGAAATAAAACAAAATAATCGGGAATTGAAACAAACAGAATATTCTCCTCAAAGTTTCACCAACCTATACGGTTCAGAAAAAGAAAATGAGAAATTTTCTTTTTCTCTTGGAAAAAACGCTCTGCTTTATGAAACCAATTCAGGAAAAGAAGTAACCATTGTTCTTGACTGCAGAAAAGTAGACGACTATTCCAATTGGGGCAGATATTATGAAGTAACGAAAGAAAAAGACCTAATAGTTATCAAATACAAAAAAGTTAAAGATTCAAGAGAACAAAGTCAAGATGAATACGAGTTCTACACTGTTCTAAAAGCAGACAGCGCCGATTTTTCATTAATTAATTCGTGGGAAGAAAGATTTTACAGTTTTGATAGCTTTAGAAACGATAGCTGCAACAGATATGTATACAACTGCATTTCTTTAACTTCTAAAAAGATAGGTTTTGGATTTTCTTTAGATAAATCTAAAGCAATCGCGTTGGCCTATGAAGCTTACAAAAAATCAACTTCTCTTAATTTCTCTCCAAAAGAAATTCCTAAAAACAATAAAGTAAAAATAAAAGACTCCAGAATAGAATACTGCTATGAACTTTCAAGAAGAGCTTTATCTTCTTTAGAGGTAAACACAAAAAACTCAGGAATTTATGCAGGACTTCCATGGTTTCACCAATTTTGGACTCGTGACACTGCCCTAAGTGCAAAGGCATTCCTTTCTATAAATGAGATTGATTTTGTAAAGGAAATTCTTCTTAAGATGCTCAGTTCAGCTAAAGAAGATGGTCTAATCCCCAACAGACTTCCACACTCAGACCTTAATTCTATAGATGGCTCTGGACTTGTTGTTTCTAGAATAAAAGATATGCTTTCTTCTCTTAGCAAACAAGATAAAAAACAAGTACAGGAGAGAATAAAAAGAATAGCATTAAATATTCTAACTTTCCATTCTAAAGATCAGCTAATTGTTTCAAAGCCATACGAATCCTGGATGGACACTGACCTTCGCTCCGGAGCCCTCATAGAAATACAAGCTCTTCAACTTTCAATGTATAAAACTTTAAGAGAGCTTTCAAACGAACTCAAAGATAAGAAAGCAAGTACTTTATTCCTTAATCTAGAAAAAGAACTAAAGAAGATTGTACTCGACAATTTTTATGTAAATGAAGATTTAATTGATTGCATAGGCTCTAAGGCACGCAGGCCAAATGTATTTCTTGCCTATTATTTCTATCCAGAATTGCTTTCAAGCGCACAGTGGAGCAAGGTCTTTGACAAACATCTTGATTGTCTTTATCTTGAGTGGGGAGCACTGTCAACAATAGATGTAAAAAACAAATATTTCCAAGCCAGTCACTCTGGAACAACAAATACAAGCTATCATAAGGGAGACAGCTGGTTTTTCATAAATAACCTCGCTGCCATTTGCCTTGCCCGTGTTGATAGAAGAAAATATGGCAGATACATAAATAGAATACTCGATGCAAGTACAATAGATATACTTGACAAGGGAATATTTGGATTCCACTCCGAGCTCAGCTCTGCAAGCCATCAGGAAGCCAATGGATGTCTTGCTCAACTTTGGAGCAGTGCAATGTATGTAGAATTAATAGAAGAATTATTTGGGAAGTAAAGTTATTTTAAAACAAGAAATTAACTCCTTCACATTCACTTTTAACATTTGAATATATTGCCTTAAGACAATCAGAATACTTTTCATTCATTTTTGTAACGTATTTGCAAGTAAACATATCAAATTGTTTAGACATAATATCGTATCCTCCTTCGTGGTGGTCTATACCCAAAGCGTGCAGAATTTCGTGTATCTCAACAACTGGAAGGCTATAGCAAGATTGTGTGGATGTAGTATTAGTTACAGAGTAGAAATTAAGTTCAGAGTAAACTATGACCTTGCTGTCTTGATAATAACTACTTGGACCTCCTTCACCTAAATAGAATCCTCCTCCTTCTGCAAATTCCTTGCCAGAATTACAATTTATTATTATATCTGGTTTTATTCCATAAGGAATCTCAGTAAAATTCAATTTTCTTTCAGTATTGTTACTTATAATTTCGAAAGCTAACTTTGTCTTAGGAATTGTTGGACCTATGCAAGAATCAGAGAAAGCATAAGTCAAATTATTATCATCAAAATGCGGGTAGTTATTCACTGAAACTTTGTTTAAGTTCTTTGGAATTAATTCTGGAAGATCATTATATTCAGAATCAGTGTTTGCATATATTAAAAGAGCAATAATCCCTAAAGATAAGAAAATCTGCCAATTATCCATTAATAAATATCAAACTAATAGAAATAAAAGCTTATCTAAAATTATCTCTTCTTTTCCTGTTCAGCTATCTTAAGTCTTGTCTTTATAACAGTGTCAGGGTTAAGAGAGATAGAATCAATTCCACATGTTACAAGGAACTGAGCAAAGTCCGGGAAATCCGATGGAGCCTGTCCACATATTCCAATCTTTCTTCCAGCTTTCTTTACATTTGTTATTGCTTGGGCAATGAATTTCTTTACTGCCGCGTTTCTTTCGTCATAAATATCTGAGACAATCTGGCTATCTCTATCAAGTCCCAAGGTAAGTTGTGTAAGGTCATTACTTCCAATACTAAATCCATCAACTATCTTTGAAAATTCATCTGCCAAAATAACGTTTGCTGGAATCTCACACATAAGATATATTTGAAGTCCATTCTTTCCTCTTTGTAGTCCATTGTCAGACATTATTTTGATTACTTTCTTTCCTTCATCAACAGTTCTACAGAATGGAATCATTATCTTTACATTTGTAAGTCCGAATTCATCTCTTACTTTCTTGAAAGCTTTACATTCAAGTACAAATCCGTCTTTGTATCCATCTTTGTAATATCTGCTAGCGCCACGCCAGCCAATCATTGGATTATCTTCTTTTGGCTCGTAATCTTTTCCTCCAATAAGGTTTGCATATTCATTTGTTTTAAAGTCAGAAAGTCTCACAATAACATCTTTAGGATAGAATGCTGCAGCAATCATTCCAATTCCTTCAGCTAATTTATCTACGAAGAATTGAGATTTGTCTTTGTATCCATGAGTTATCTTATCTATCTCGGCCTTTACAGCATGATCTTTTATCTTGTTGTAGTTAAGCAGTGCATTAGGGTGTATCTTTATGTATGAATTTATTACAAATTCTTCTCTTGCAAGTCCAACTCCGTCATTTGGAATGAAACTTTGTTCAAATGCCTGTGTAGGATCTCCCAAGTTCATCATTATTTTCGTCTTTGTGCGAGGCATTTTCTTAAGATCAGTCTTCTTTATCTCAAATGGAATTATTCCGTCATATACAATTCCTTTCTCTCCTTCAGCGCAACTTACTGTGATTTCCTTTCCAGTCTTTATTTCCTCTGTTCCATTATTTGTTCCAACAACACAAGGAATTCCAAGTTCTCTTGAAATAATTGCAGCGTGACATGTTCTTCCACCTCTGTTTGTAACAATTGCAGAAGCTATCTTCATTATAGGTTCCCAATCAGGGTCAGTCATATCAGTTACAAGAACTTCTCCTTTCTTGAAATTGTCAATTCCAGAAACATCTTTTATTACTCTAGCTTTTCCAGCTCCTATTTTAGCTCCAACGCTCTTTCCGAATATAACTTCCTTTCCTTTCCCTTTCAATATATATTCTTCATAAACAGAAAGGTCTTTTCTACTTTGTATTGTCTCAGGTCTTGCTTGAACTATGAAAAGCTCTCCAGTACTTCCGTCCTTAGCCCATTCCATGTCCATTGGCTTGAACTTTCCAGCTTTCTTACTATAGTGATCTTCAATTATGCATGCCCATCTTGCTAATTCCAATATTTCATCATCCTCAAGAATGAATCTCTTTCTATCTTCCTCTGAAACTTCAACGTTTTTAACAGGAGAAGCAACCTTATGGCTGTAAACCATTTTTATTTTCTTCTCTCCAACTCTCTTTGAAATAATTGGTTTGTATCCTTGTTTCAATGTTGGTTTGTGAACATAGAACTCATCAGGGTTTACTGCTCCTTGAACAATGTTTTCTCCTAGGCCCCAGCTTCCTGTTATGAATGCTGCATCTTTGAATCCAGATTCAGTGTCTATGGAGAACATAACTCCACTGCATGCTAAATCGCTACGAACCATTTTTTGAACTCCAATACTTAATGCAATGTCAAAGTGAGAGAATCCTTTATCTGTTCTGTATGAAATTGCTCTGTTTGTGAATAGTGAAGCAAAACATTTCTTACAAGCTTCAAGTAGTGCTCTTTCTCCTCTTATATTTAGGAATGTTTCCTGCTGTCCTGCAAAACTTGCATCTGGAAGGTCTTCAGCGGTAGCGCTACTTCTTACTGCAACGTCTGTGCTTTCTTCCTTATATTGTTTAGACAATTTAGAATATGATTTCATTATTTCCTGTTCAAGTTCCCTAGGAATTTGAGCTCGCAAGATTGTTTCTCTTACTTTTCTTCCTCTCTCAGCTAAATTATGCATATCGCTTGTGTCAAGGTCAGACAAAATTCTTTCAATTTCTTTTTTTATTCCAGCTTTTTCAATAAAATATCTATATGCTGTAGCAGTAACGGCAAAACCATTTGGAACGCGCACTTTTTTTGTTGCAAGTTCTCTATACATCTCTCCAAGGGAAGCATTTTTACCTCCAACTATTGGAACATCTTCAATACTAAGATCAATAAAGTCTAAAACAAAACTCTTTTTTTTATCCATCTTTTTGATATCTATCAACTTGAGTATATATATTTGACTGTTATGTTTATTTTACAACTGTCTCAATTCTCTGGTTGAATATTTTTGAACTTTGTTTAACATACTGAGCAATATTTTCCTTAAAATAAGGTTTGTTGGCTTTCTGTATCTTTCCTATTATAAAATACATAAGTGCAATGAATTCTCCACATTCTATTTTGTCATCCAAGTCCACATTCCATCTATTTTTACCAAATATATTGTTTTTATCTCCCATTGAAATGAATAATTCTTTATCATCACTTACAATTGTTTTAGCATGCTTTGTTTGCTGCAATGTGTATAGTCTAACTCCTAGTTTTGGCCCAAACAATTCATCAAACTTTGTTCTAAACATTTCTTTTATGAAATCAAATTTACTTGGAAGAATAAAATAAAATGATTTGTACTTTCCTAGGTTCTTAGGAATATTTTTTTCAAGTTCTTTAACATTTTCTAATATCTTTTGAGGTTTTTCCTTGGTTTGACTTAATATCATCCCCATATATGTAGAGAAGTTGTAAGTATAAGGCTCCTCTATTTTACCAAAAACCAAACTCTCATCCGCATATTTCATTGCAAGTCCCTGTTGGTTATTTGTCAAAAGTATTACTCTAAAACCTCTACTTTTAGCGATTCTGCATATTGCCGGAGAATGTTTACCTCCAGATGCTGAGATAACATAACATACTCCTTTTCCAACTTTATCTAATTTTCTTAAATAATTTCCTTCGTCAGCATACTCCACATCATAATCTCTAAACAATATTCTCCCAACAGCTAGAGCATTTCCGCTGCCAACTATCACCATTTTATCTTTTTTGTTTATATTTATGGTCGGGAGTTTTTGGCCAAGGAAGAAATTTAAACCTTCCAATACATTCTCATCTAAATTAAGAATTGTTTTACGTTCTGCCACAAACCCTTAAGACTATAGGGGTTTTTTAATATTGATATGTTACTCTATAGTAGTTACAAATAGCAAGATTTAAATATGCTCTATAGAGTGTATTTTTATGACATTAAGAGGATCTATAGAGGTACTCCAAGATCTAAGAACACATAACGGACTTAGCATCGCTGCCCCTGCTCAATCTACAGGATATAACAAGGTTTGGATAAGAGACAACCTTTACACTTCTCTAGGACTTGAGATTTTCAACCCATCGCACGTTGTTAAGATGATGCACAAACTTCTAGACATATTCCTTAAACATGAATACAAAATAGACCACGCAATAAAACAAAAGCCAAGCGCACAATATCAATACATTCACGCAAGATATCATCCTGAAACCTTAGAAGAATTCTGGGATGAATGGGGAAACAAGCAGAACGACGCAGTAGGTTTTTTTCTATTCAGACTTGCAGATTTGCTTGACAAAAGCTATCCAATAATAAGAAATGAGAACGATTGGAGAATAGTAAGAAAGCTTGTTGCCTATCTTGACTCAATAAGATATTGGGAAGACAAAGACAATGGAGTTTGGGAAGAAAAAGAAGAAGTTCATGCTTCATCTGTGGGTGCTTGCCTTGCTGGACTAAAAAGAATAAACCGTTATGTTAAAGTTCCAAGCCATATGATTGATTACGGACAGGATGCACTAAACAAACTTCTTCCAAGAGAATCGCAAACAAAAGAAACTGACCTTGCACTTCTGTCTTTAATTTATCCTTTTGGTATAGTTTCAGAAGAAATTGCAAAAAAGATACTTGAAAGTGTTGAATCAAGACTTGTAAAAGAAAGAGGACTAATAAGATATGAAAATGATCAATATTACAATAAAGATGGAGAAGCAGAATGGACAATGGGTTTCCCCTGGCTTGCAATAATATACAAACAAATGGGAAATAAATCTAAATTTGCACATTACATGAGTAAAACTCTTAACTCAATGAATGATAAAGGAGAATTACCTGAACTTTATTACTCAAAAACTGCGCAGCATAACCATAATACTCCTCTTGCCTGGGCACAATCGCTGCATTTAGTGGCCTTATCTTAATTCCCCTCTAGGCACAACTTTTATATATGTAATTTCAAGTTCTTTATATAGCAAAGAAGAGGATGAAAGTACTAATGTTTGGCTGGGAATTCCCTCCTCATAATAGCGGAGGCTTGGGAACTGCTTGTTACGGTTTAACCAAAGGTCTGAAAAATAATTCTGTAGACGTCACTTTTGTTCTTCCACGCAAGGTAGATGTTGATGCAGACTTCATAAAATTCGTTTATGGAGATGAAAATATCGATTTGCGTGTAAAAAAACAATATATTTTCAATTCACTTCTTCAAGCTTATAGTACTCAGGACAGCTACGACTCAAGATTATTTGTTGAGAAAGAAAAGAAACCTGCAATATATGGAAATAATTTGTTTGAGGAAGTTGAAAGATATGGAATGGTTGGAGGACAGATAGCAGAAATGGAAGACTTCGATTTAATTCATGCTCACGATTGGTTAACATTCAAGGCAGCTCTAGCAGCAAAAAAAGTTTCAGGAAAATATCTTGTTGTTCACATTCATGCTACAGAATTTGATAGAACTGGTGGAAACGGAGTAAATCAGTATGTTTACGATATAGAAAGACAGGGAATGCAGCAGGCAGATAAAGTTATCGCAGTAAGTAATTATACAAAAAAGAAAATAATTGAGCACTATGGAATTTCTCCAGATAAAATAGAAGTTGTTCACAATGCAATAGACTTTGAAAACTATGCAATGGAAAAACTTCATGCACTAAAGAAACAAAACAAAGTAGTGCTATTTTTAGGAAGACTAACTTTACAAAAAGGTCCAGACTATTTTGTTTACACGGCCAAAAAAGTTCTAGAGCATTATCCAGATGTTATTTTTGTAATGGCTGGAAGCGGAGATATGGAGAAATATATAATAAGAAAAGTAGCAGACCTTGGAATTGCCCACAAATTCATATTCACTGGATTTTTACGTGGACAAGACCAGAAAGTCGCATATCAAATGGCCGATTTGTATGTAATGCCTTCAGTTTCAGAGCCATTTGGAATAACTCCTCTTGAATCTTTAATGCAAGGCACTCCAGTTCTAATCTCAAAGCAATCTGGCGTTTCCGAAGTTCTAGACCACTGTCTTAAAACTGATTTCTGGGATGTTGATGATATGGCCAACAAAATAGTTTCAGTTCTAAAGTACGACGAACTAAGACGTTGTCTTAGAGACAACAGTTCTGTTGAAGTAAGTAAATTTAGTTGGAACAAACCAGCAAAAAGATGTGTAGACATATATGCTGATTTGCTCAAGGAAAAGAAATAATATGGTTTCAGTTTGTTTTTATTTTCAAGTGCATCAGCCTTTCCGTGTAAAGAAACATACAATATTTGACATAGGTAAAAAGCAAGATTTCTTCGGTGATAGGTCTGGAGGAAAAATAGACAACGTTCAGATATTAAATAAGGTAGCAAGAAAGTGTTATCTTCCTGCAAACAAGGTGATGCTGGAACTACTTGAGAAACATCCAGAGTTTAAGATAAGTTTTTCATTTTCAGGTGTTTTCCTAGAACAAATAGAAAAATATGCTCCTGAAGTACTTCATTCATTTCAGAAACTTGTGCAAACAGGGCGCGTTGAGATTTTAGAAGAAACATATCATCACTCTCTCTCATTTCTTTATTCAAAAGAGGAATTTAGAGAACAAGTAAAAAAACACAAGGATATAGTGCAAAGACTTTTTGGATACACTCCAAAGGTATTCAGAAATACAGAATTAATTTACAACAACGAACTTGCCAAAGAAATAGAATCTATGGGATATAAAGGAATAATCGCTGAAGGACCAGACTTTATCCTAGGCTGGAGATCTCCAAACTTCCTTTACAGTCCAGTTAATACAAATAAAATAAAGCTTCTATGTAAAAATTATAAACTAAGCGACGACATTGCATTCCGTTTCTCTGAGAAAAGTTGGAAAGAACACCCCCTCACTGCTCCAAAGTTCACTCACTGGGTAAATGCAATAAATGGAAACGGAAATACAGTAAACCTGTTCATGGACTATGAAACATTTGGAGAACACCAGTGGGAAGAAACTGGAATATTTAATTTCCTTAGACATCTTCCAGAGGAAGTGCTTAGGCATCCAGATAACAATTTCAAAACTCCTTCAGAAGTGGTTGATTCTTATGATACAGTTGGAGAACTCGATGTACACAATTTCATCTCCTGGGCAGACATTGAACGTGATTTGAGTGCATGGATTGGAAACGAAATACAAAACTCTGCAATACATAGAGTCTATGAAATGGAGCAAAAAGTAAAAGCTACAGAAAATGAAGAGCTAATTGAGACCTGGAGAAAATTACAAACCTCAGACCATTTCTATTATATGTGCACAAAGTGGTTTTCAGATGGAGACGTACACAAATACTTTAATCCTTATGATAGTCCCTATGAAGCTTTCATAAATTACATGAATGCGCTTCACGACCTAGATTTACAAATTTCCGAGCACAATAGTCAAAAAAATAACAACTTTTATAAAGAACTACAGGTTTAGAGTAGTAAATAGAGGGGACAATGGCAATAACTAATCCAGAAAATTACTTTTACGTGGCGAACGGAAGTGTACTAAAAGATCTTAATGAAACTCTCTTGGAAATAAAATCAATGTCTCCAGAAACCTTTTCTCATCACGTAAACCAAGAAAAAAATGACTTTGCAAACTGGATAAAGGATGTTCTAAACGATTCTACTCTAGCAAAAAAGATTAGTTCTGTGAAAGACCAATCAGAAATGGCTAGCATACTTCATAACACTCTCAGCGCTAAACCAAAGAAGGCTTCAAAGAGCAAGAAGAAAGAAATTATTTCATCAATCAAAAAGAGAATCTCCCATGGAGAATAGTTCCAAGCAAACAAATCAAAACAACGCAAAAGTATTTGGAGTGATTGCATTAAAGGGAGGAGTTGGAAAAACCACCGTTGTTGCAAATCTTGGAGCTACAATAGCTCAGGAATTTAAAAAAAAAGTATTGCTTGTAGATGCCAATTTTTCCACACCTCATCTAGGCCTACATTTAGGTTTAGTTGATCCCGATCATAACCTACATGATGTAATAAATCACAAATATTCAGTCTATGAAGCAATTTATCAGCATCCTCTTGGTTTTCACATTCTTCCAGGCTCAATATCTCCAGTGGACTGCGACCATTTAATTTTAAAAGAAAAGCTAGCGCCTCTTAGAAAAATATACGACGTTATCTTAATAGACTCTTCTCCAAGTTTAAACAACGAAATGTTTGCAACAATGGCTGCTTCAGATGATCTTGTGGTTGTTTCAACTCCAGATTATCCTACCCTAAGCTCAACTTTATTTGCAATAAAAGTTGCCCAAAGAAAGAATACAAACATAAGAGGAATAGTTTTAAACAAAATAAGAGAGAAAAAATTCGAACTGAGCCAAAGAGACATAGAACATGCCTCGGACATAGACGTTCTGGCTACAATTCCCGACCATGTAAATGTACAAGCAGCTTTGGCAGAAATGGTTCCAATGGTTTCTCGTTCCCCAAGGCACGAAGTTTCAAAGGAATACAAAAAGCTTGCCTCAACTTTAATGGGAATTGAGGAAGAAGGGATGTTTTCTAAAATAAAAAGAAAACTAAAATCCAAAGCCTCTAAGAAAAAATGAATTTTGATATTGTTTGTTTTGGAAGTGCAGTAATAGATACTTTTATTTCAACAAAAATTAAAGAGAAAGGCCAATTTTTTAACTATCACCTTGGAGACAAGATTCTAATAGACAATCTAAAATTTGACATTGGGGGAGGAGGTACAAACACTGCAGTTGCCTTCTCAAGACTTGGTTTTAAAACAGGATGCATATGTAACATAGGTACAAATGAAGCAGGTCATCAAATTCTTCATCTTCTTGCTAAAGAAAAAGTTTATTTGCTAAATAAAAATCCTAAAGGAGAAACAGGTTATTCAGTTATTCTTGACAGCAAACAAAGCGATAGAACAATTCTTACCTATAAGGGTGGAAACAACGACATTTCTCTCTCAGATATTCCTTCTTTCTCAACCTCCTGGCTTTATCTTTCCTCTCTTCTTGGAAAGAGCCTTAAAACACAAATCTCTCTTGCCCGTGCTCTTAAAAAGAAAAAAACAAAGATAGTATTCAATCCAAGTCTCTATCTCATTCAAAATGCAGAAATAAAAGAGTTATTGAAAATTACCGACGTATTAATACTAAATCTAGAGGAAGCAAAGAAAATATCTGAAAAATACTTTGGCTCCCAAGATATTGAAAGTTTATTGAAACTAGGACCTAAAACAATAGTTGTAACAAATGGAGAAAAAGAAATAGTTTGCTTTTCAAATAAACAAAAGCAAAAAATAATTCCTAAAAAAGTAAAAGCAGTTGAATTAACTGGAGCAGGAGATGCTTTCGCATCAGGTTTTGTTGCAGGTCTAGCCTTAAACTGGCCTATAAAGAAGTGTCTTGAACTTGGACTTAAAGAAAGCACTGCAGTAATAAAACACTTCGGAGCAAAAAACAATCTAATAAAGAAGAAGTTGGTAAAATGAAAAGAAATTTCTGTATTGACATTGGAGGCAGTGCAATAAAATACTCATTTATATCAAAAGAGAAAATTCAAGGCTATTGTGAAATAAAAACTCCAAAAAAGAAGCAAGATTTTCTTAAAACCATATTACAAATAATAAAAACAAATGTAAATAATACAGATAACATTTGCATATCTATAGCTTCTCCAATATTATCAGGCGTAGTACAAAGTCCTCCAAATCTTCCAATAGAGGATTTCAATTTTCCTAAGTTCATAAATAAAAAATTCAAGAATAAAGTTTACATAGAAAATGATGCTCGCTGTGCTGCTTTGGCAGAAAACAAAATAAACAAGCACAATGATTTTGTGCTTCTTACCCTCGGAACAGGAGTTGGAGGGGCAGTATTTCTTTCAGGAAAACTCTACAAAGGCGAAGGGTATGCAGGAGAACTGGGGCATGTTATAGTTGAGAATGATTACTTTGAGAACCTTTGGAAAACAAGAATAAATACAATTAGGTATCTTTCAGAGGCAATAATTTCAATACAAAACTCTCTTGACCCAAAATTAATAATAATTTCAACAAGAGTAATCAAAGATAAGAAAGAATTTCTTGAAAAATTATCTTCTTCCTTAAATAAAGACAAATTCAATAAATTAAAACCAAAAATAATCTTCTCTAAAATAAAAAATCCAGAGTTGATTGGAGCTTCACTGCTTCCAAATATGAAATGACTAAAAGAGCATTTATTATACACGGTTTTGAAGGAAACAGCAAAGATTGTTGGATTCCATGGCTAAAGAAGAGCTTGAACTCTTCCGGATTGAAAACTGAATCTTTAAAGATGCCCTCTCCAAATAATCCAAAGCTAAAAGATTGGATTAAAAAGATATCTGAATCTGTAATAAAACCTGACAGCAATACATATCTAATAGGGCACAGTCTTGGTTGTATCTCAATTCTTAGATACATTGAATCATTAAATGATAAAGATAAAGTAGGGGGCTGCGTTTTGGTTGCAGGATTTATACAAAGTCTGAATATAAAAGAAATTGATGAGTTCACTGAAGGTCCTCTTAATATAAATAAAATAAATAATATTTGTAAGGATATCGTACAAATAAACTCAGACAATGACGAAGAAATCACTTTGAAAAGTGCAAAAGATATGTCTAAAAAAATAAAATCCAAGTTGATAGTTGAGAAAGGTAAAGGGCATTTTGATGACTATGCGAAGGTTTTTGAACTTCCCTCTGCTTTAAATGAAATAAAGAGGATGATAATATGAAAAAGGTGAATATAAATAAAATATCAAAGAAAGGAAAAGTATTCATTCTAGCATACGACCAAGGAATGGAACACGGCCCTACAGAGTTCAATGATGAAAATGTTGATCCTGCATATATAATAGACATTGCAAACAAGCTAAAAGTAACTGGAATTGCAGTTCAAAAAGGAATTGCTGAAAAATACAGGCAGCAAATAAAAGTGCCATTAATAGTAAAATTAAACGGTAAAACAAATCTTCTTCGAAGTGATCCTATTTCATACCAACTTTGCTCTGTAAAAGAAGCAATCGCTTTAAAGGCGGCAGCAGTAGGTTACACAATATACATAGGTTCACTGCATGAAGAAGAAATGATGAAAGAATTTTCTAAGATACAAGAAGAAGCTCACGCAGCAGGACTTCCAGTTCTTCTTTGGGCCTATCCTCGTGGACAGGGAACAGAAGGTAAAACTCCAGAAGAACTTCTAGCATATTCTGCCCGTGTTGCTTTAGAACTAGGAGCAGACATGGTAAAACTCCAGCCAGCTGGAAACGAAAGCTCACTTAAGTGGGCTGTAAAAGCTGCAGGAAAAACGAAAGTTCTTTTTGCAGGTGGAAATAAAGTTGATGAACAGCAAGTTATCCAAACAGTTAAATCTCAAATGGCTCTTGGAGCTAGCGGAATAGCAATAGGAAGAAACATATGGAAAAGTAGTAAACCTATTGAAATTGGAAAAGCTTTGATGAAAGTTGTTTTAAAGTAAGGCAAAAAAATATATTAACTTATTATTTCTTTACATTTAATGGTTGATTCACCCTTAAGAGGTGTAATATTAGAACCGATTTGTTCTTTAGATCCAGTATCAAAACTTCCAAGGCATGCTTCTCTCTCAGAAATTGCAGGGGAAGTTAATCATTCTCATGTTTGCTTTGATTCAAGAGGTGTGGACTGCCCCTATCATTGTATTGTTAATAATATCAAAATATGCGTTTATCCTAATCCTGCCGCAGACCTTTCAATAAAATCTGTCCATATGTAAAATTATCTTGGAAATAGATTATTCATCCTTCAGGTTTATATACAACCTAATCTTCATATATGCCTAGAGGGAAGATGATAGTAATAAATTTCAAGAATTATAAAAGAGGTAAAGATGCTTTAGATTTAGCTAGAACCATATATCTTTATTGCAATCACGCAATAATTGCTGTACCTTCTTCAGATGTTCAACAAATTGTAAACAATGTGGAGCTTGCAGTATATGGACAACACGTAGATTATCAAGAAGCTGGAAAGTCAACAGGTTTCATTATACCTGAAGCATTGCATGAAACAGGAGCAAAAGGAACTTTGCTTAATCACTCTGAACATCCATTGCCTTTACAAGTCATAAAGAAAACAGTAAAAAGATGTAATGAAAGAAATCTAAAGGTAATTCTTTGCGCTAAAAACCTGACTCAAGTAAAGAGTTTCAAATCACTTAATCCTCACGCAATTGCATATGAAGATCCAAAATTAATCGCTTCAGGAAAGTCAATAACTCAAACAAAACCTGCAACAATATCCAAATTCGTTAAACTTCTTGAAGATACAGATATAATTCCTCTTTGTGGAGCAGGAATTTCATCAGTTCAAGACATAACTGCAGCTTTTGACCTTGGATGTAAAGGAGTTCTAATAGCAAGTGCCATTGCAGACAATCATAATCCTGAGAAACTTCTAAAAGAAATAGCCCCATACGCCCATAAAGATTAACTTTAAAAGACACCTAATTTTGAGATTCATATGGAAAGTTACGACCAATTTAGAAGAATATTAAGAAATCCTTCTCGCGAATTAAGAGATTCACCTCTATGTACAAACACTTGGAGAGGAAGACACGAATCTAAGCTAAGAAGACTTGAGAGAACAATGTTTGATCTAGGAATGAGAGACATTACCCTTGTTCAATTTGGTCCTGGAGGAGTTGCCCTAGGATATCTTGATCTCCTGCCCCAATTTGATGAAGAAAACTCTGAGTTACTTAAAAAAATGATGAAAAGACTTGTGAATCCTAGAGAAACTTATGCTAGGCATCAACCTGGAGCAAAGCTAGAGTGCTCTGAGACCTTAGAAGCTCTTAAGATACTATCTTATAGAGTAGGAGTAAAGAAAACATACGTATTTGACAATCTACCTCAAGTAGTTGAAGCAGTAAATATGCTTAACCTTCCAAACGTAGAAGCCAGAGTTCTAGACGTAGATGCAGATGGAGAGGTAGGTCTTCCAGACTCAGATGCAGTCATATTTTATCACGGTTTAGAGTATTGTGTAAATCCACAAAGAGTTATAGACAGAATTTCGCAAACTTCTCCCGACAAAAAGAAAGTTTTAAGTTTGACACTTCCTAGAGATTCAACTTTAGTTGTTCCATCTTATAACCTAGTTTCTCCAAATACTTATTCAACACATCAAATACCTCAAGAAACCATTCCTTCAACCAAACCAATTGAAGAAAAAAAGAAGTTTGTTTTCAGAGCTAAACCATTGGACGAAAAGAAAATAATGGAAAGAGCAAATCAAGCAGACATTGCCTACAGACCTAAACTAGATTAATTTTTCTTTCTCTTTTTCTTTAAATGAAACTTATCAACGTCTTCAGGAATTAAATGGGCCTTGAAAGTTATATAATAGTTGAATAAAAAGTTTAAAGTTCCAATTATGCATCCTGTCAATATTCTTGCATTAATGTAATTAAATCCAGCATCATCAACAAATGCTCTCAAAAGATATAATGTCAAACCTAAACTAAATAATCCAAATCCAACAAAAAGAACATATGCTACTCTGTGTTTCCTATCAGTATGTTTGAAGTTCCAATGTCTTGATATAAGATAATTAACGCTATGTCCGAGTGTAAAAGAAACAGTTGCAGCCCAAAGGTAATTCCATCCAAAGAATTCAACAAAAAAGAAAAGCATCCCAAAGTCTATTCCTACAGCCAAAAAGCTAGAAGCAACATATTTGGACAACCTCTTTAACATGACAAGTTCTGCCATAGTAGAAACACTTAAACAGGGTATTTAAACTTCTTTTTTATCTTTATCTTCAGTTTCTTGCCTTACAAATATGAATGAGCAGGTAAACAGTATTGCTCCTACAAGCAAAACCACTATTGCAGTTATTAAAAATTTAGAGTATATTCCATTGAAGACAGATAAAACAAGGTCTGTAAACTTAAGTTCTTGGCTGCTAGGTATTGTTTTTTCTATAAATGTTCGTAGTCCCGCACTTCCAAAGTATATTGTTGAGAATAAAGAAATTCCAGCAAGTGTAATTGGAATAGATATGTTTCTTAGTCCTCTTGTTCTTGTGTTCCAACCAATCCAAAGTATTAGTCCTATAAGTATGAATTCAGCAATTATGATTCCATAAATTACTTTTTTATAAACTGCAACAGAATCTCTAACTTGAGATAATGTTCCATCGGCATTTATGTATTGAGCAAGGTCAATACTTTCTGTTTTAATTTCACTTAACTGGGGACTATTAACTATTTGGTCAATGACCTGGTCCACATTAACTCCCTCAGGTCTACAGGCCACTCTGTCCTTTATAGGATCCACTCCTTGCTGACAAACAGGAAGATTTGTTATTTGCTGCTTTAGCAAGTCTCTTACTTCCTTTGAATCAATATCTATGGTTATATTCAAAGTGTCTGTTTCTCCGTTGATATAATCAAATACTTTTTTCACAACCATATCCACCACTGCTCTGGCAGTTTCATTTCCAATAACTAAAACTTGTCCAGCCTGAGCAGGAATTATATTTTGTATTTGACTGTATATTCCACTTTCTTCCAGGTATGGAGTATATGTTTCAGATTTAAGTAAATATAAGCTGTTGAATCCAATTGCAGAAAGTAAGGTTGTGGCTACAAGCAATGTAGACAAAATAAATAAGAAAAAACCTCTGACGCCCATATCATACTAAAGAATTATCAATTTAAAATGCTTTCCCAATCAATCTTCTATTGAAAGTCCAGCTAGTTCAGCTGCTCTCCAATCCCATGGCTGTCCAATTGTTCCAGTCTGATTTCTAACAGGCACAGCAACATCTCTTCTTCCTGGATTAATTGGAGCTTGAACTAAAAGGTAAGGTGTTTCTTCGCTAGCTCCTTGAAATATTGAAACTTCAGGTTGTCTTCTAGGTAATCCTTCCCCAAATTCATAGTCTCTAACTTCTGGTCTATATGTCATACAAAATAGAAAAAAATACCCTATTTAAAGATATCATTTTTTACCCCTTTCTAAAAGTAAATGTCCTATATTGCAGGTCTAGAAGCATCCTGTCTATATGCTGCAGCTTCGCATCTTAAATCATCATCTGAATTTATTGCATTGACTAGGTGTCCTAATCTTTCTAAACTTACTTTTTCACGGTAAACAAATTCCACACATCCATTTCCAATTCTTCTCATAGAATAGTCTTCTCTTTTTATTCCAAATAAAGGGCTTCTTTCAACAACATAATCTCTAACCTTACTAAAATTATTGACATTTATACTAAATCCTTCTCTTCCTTGTATCATCAAAACTGTTTCTTGTCTTTTCATATTTTTTATTTAAAATCTCATTATAAAAACATATGTTTTGTTTTCTTTCACAACCTATATAAACGCATTTTCTTAAAACTACATATGAAAGAGGAGAGTATGATTTCTGTTAAAAACGTAGTAAAGAAGTTTGGCAAGTTTACTGCGGTGAACAATATTTCGTTTCAAGTAAAAAAAGGAGAAATATTTGCTTTCCTTGGTCCAAATGGCGCTGGTAAAACCACCACAATAAAAATGCTTACAACTCTTTTGCATCAAACAAGCGGAAAAATGACAATTGCAGGTTTTGATACCCTATCTCAGCAAAAAGATGTTCGCGAATCTTTTGGAATAATATTCCAAGACCCTTCCCTAGACGATGAGCTAACTGCCTTAGAAAATATGGAATTTCATGCTTCAATATACAAAGTAAAAAGAGACATTTCAAAGAAAAGAATAGAACATTTAATGAAACTTGTTGGTCTCTGGGACAGAAAAGACTCTCTTGTAAAAACTTTTTCAGGAGGAATGAAAAGAAGACTTGAAATCGCCCGAGGTCTAGTGCATCATCCAAAAATACTTTTCCTTGATGAACCTACCCTTGGTCTCGACCCCCAAACAAGAAATCACATATGGGATTACCTTCTAGATTTAAACAAATCAGAATCAATGACTATATTCTTTACAACTCACTATATGCAGGAAGCAGAAAATTATTCCAACCGTGTTGCCATAATTGACAAAGGAAAAATAATAAAGATTGGAGAGTCAGAAAGTTTCAAGAAATCAACAAAAACAAAAACTCTTGAAGAAGCATTCCTTAAACTAACTGGGAAATCAATAAGAGAAGAGTCTTCCTCTTCATCTGATATTCTAAGAACCTCATCAAAGGTTTGGGGGAGAAGATAATGGGAGCAATATACATGATGTGGCTAAGACAGCTAAAGAAATATTGGAGATCCAAACCAAGAATGATTGGTTCACTAGGTCAGCCAATTCTCTTCCTTCTTGCTCTCGGCTTTGGTCTAGGCCCAATATTCGCAACAGCAGGTAATGGTAATTATGTAGATTTCCTTGCTCCAGGTATTGTTGCCATGAGCATCCTATTTACAGCAATGTTTTCAGGAATAGAAGTAATATGGGACAGACAGTTCGGATTCTTGAAAGAAACTTTAGTAGCTCCAGTTGCACGTTGGAAAATAATGCTTGGACGTACTTTAGGTGGAGCAACAGTATCCACAATTCAAGGAATTGTTGTTCTCGCAATAACTTTCCTTATTGGATTTAGACCAGAGTCATTTGCTCATCTTGTTCTTTCAATGGTATTCATGTTCTTCATAGCTTTCCTTTTCACTGCCCTAGGAACTGCAGTGGCTTCAAGAATGACTGACATGCAAGCTTTCCCGCTTATAATGAACTTTTTAATAATGCCAATATTCTTCCTTTCAGGAGCTTTATTTCCTCTAAAAGACCTTCCAAGTGCAATTACATTCATTACAACAATAAATCCTCTTTCATATGGCGTTGATGCGTTGAGATTTGCTTTAACTGGAGTTTCCCATTTCCCAGTATATCTTGATGTTTCAGTTCTTGTTTTCTCAACTCTTATAGTTGGAGCCATAGGAACCTGGATGTTTTCTAAAATAGAGATTTAAACTACATTCCTTCCCAATTTCTCCATTTCCAAAAACCTTAAAAATAAGCTTTTTTCACCATTTTTATGCCCCTATATGATTATCACTGTAAGAAATGCGATTCCTATAGAGAGTATCTTGTTCCTAATCCTAATTCTGACCCTTTAATTTGTCTTGATTGTGATAAAGTTGGAGGATTAGAAAGAAAAGCAATTCAGTGTTTTAGCGTGGGCAGTACTTCTAAACCCTCCACATTAAGTCCAGAAGATCAATTGAGAGCAATGAATGCAAAAAAGATAGCTACCTCAACAGCAATTTTTCCAATAAGTGAAAAAAAGGCCCTACTTAGAACAAGAACATACTACGCTATCCCAGATCCTTCTTCAAATTAATTTTTTATCTTTTACCTTTCGCGCGATCGGCGCTGACGCGCCTCTCAATTAATAAAAGAAATTTCTTTTCTCTTTAGATATATCAGGGGATTTTTTATTTACAAACTAGTGCGCGAAAAAATATGAGATAAGCTTATATCTTCTTCATTCTAAAAAGATGAGTTAAAATGGCAGAAAATAACCTAAAAAGATGTGATTGGTGCCTTGGTAGTGTTCTGATGAAAGAGTATCATGACTCGGAATGGGGCTTCCCTAATCATGATGATGTAAAACACTTTGAATTCCTTGTCCTTGAAGCCGCTCAGGCAGGTTTAAGCTGGGCCACGGTGCTAAAAAAGAGAGAGGGATACAGAAAAGCATTCCATAATTACGACTTCAAAAAGATGCTTAAAATGACTGAAAAAGACGTTGAAAATCTCATGAATAACCCTGGAATAATAAGAAACAGACTAAAAATCACATCTGCGCTGTCCAATGTCAAACCATTTATGGCAATACAAAAAGAATACGGAAGCTTTGATAAGTATCTATGGAATTTTGTTAATGGCAAAGCAATTCAAAATAGTTTCAAATCCATGTCAGAGTTACCTTCAAAAACCTCTCTTTCAGACGCAATTTCCAAAGATCTTAAGGCAAGAGGATTCAGATTTGTTGGTTCAACTGTAATATATTCCCATCTTCAAGCAGTAGGAATAACAAACGACCATCTTATTTCATGTTTTAGACATAAAATATGCGCCAAAAATTAAAAAATAGTTTTATAAACTTGCCATATACTATTTCAATATAACAAAGAGGTAAAAATGTTTGAATATTTAGCATCAGTATTAGATAAAACGCAGGAAGTCATTTTCCCCTATCTAGAAGTGTTGTTTTTCATAATTCTTTTCCTTGTAGTTTCAAGAATAACCCTTGTTTTCATAAGAAGAAAGCTAATTAAGAAAGCTAAAAACAAGCGTCAGGTTTCAGACATAAAGATATTTACAAGAATAATCAACGTTTGCATATTCATTGTAGTTGCAGCCATCGCTTTCTTTGCATATATTAAATCAATTTCAGGACTTGGAATATTCGTTGGACTTATAACTGCAGCCTTAGGTTTCGCCCTTCAAAAACCTATTACAGGTCTTGCTGCATGGATAATGGTTGTTGTAAAAAGACCTTTCCACATAGGAGACAGAGTAAAGATAGGAGATGCTAAAGGAGAAATATATGATATAACTCTTACACACGTATACATTGACGAAACTGGAGGACTCATTGATACCGAACAGCACTCTGGAAGACATATAATGATTCCAAATTACAAGCTTTTCGAGCAAGATATAATCAACTACACTCTAATAAATGATAAAATAATAGGAGAAGTTGAAGTAATGATTACATTTGAATCAAATCTTAAAAAAGCACTTAATTTAACTGAAAAGATTCTAAACAAATTTTCCAAAGAGTATGCTGATGAAATAAAAAAGAACTGCAGAGTTCGTATATCTTTCAAAGAAAATGGAGTTCAGATAAGAGGATTATTCTATGCTCCTGTAGCCAAAATAAATGAAATAAAGAATGACATTTCAATAGAGCTTTATCACGCAATATCAAAAGAGAAAGACATTGACTTCGCATACCCAAGAACAATGATGCTTTCTAAAAACAAGCACCTTACAGACAATTAATATTTATTTTTTATAATTTTTAGTTTAAACTCTATATTTTTCATATACTATTGTCGGCGCGAGTCGGCGCCTGCGGCGCCTCTTTAATTAATAAAAGAAATTTTTTCTTCTCTTTTATATATACGCGCGCGGAAAAAAATAAAAAAATAGCCTATATAATAAGCTTATAAATAGCATTTTTGTACAATTGCCGTGGTAAAATGAAAAAAGACAGTGACCTAGTTCAAAGAAAACAAGCAGCCCATATAAGCATAAAAGAAGGAGCCTCATCAAGCGTAATGTCTGGTCTGGGAGATAGTTATATCTCAGCATTTATGGTTGAATTAACCAAAAACCCTCTTCTAATAGGTCTTATAAGCTCCCTGCCAGGACTTCTTTCTCCTATAGCTCAAATATATGGAAGCAGACTTATGGAAAAGCACCCAAGAAAGAAGATAGTCTCTCGCTCTGCACTTATACATGGTTTAATGTGGATTCCAATAGCTGCAATAGCTCTTCTATTTTATCTTAACATCCTTACTCCTAAACTTCCTTATTTTCTTTTGATTGCATACACTTCATTAGCAATTCTTGGAGCCATTGGAGGACCTGCATGGTTTTCATGGATGGGAGACATAGTACATGAGAAAGAAAGAGGAAAATACTTTGGAAAAAGAAATAGAATAATAGGATTCTGTAGCCTTTCAGTGTTCTTTCTTGCTTCTTTCCTTCTAGACTTCTTTAAAACAAAAGGAATGGTTATGATTGCATTTATGATTATGTTTCTTGTAGCTTCAGGTTTTAGAGTATTTTCATATACTTTATTTAAAAAGAAATATGAACCTGAATTAAAATTAACAAAAGATTATTACTTTTCATTCTGGCAATACATAACAAGATATGGAAACTTCCTTAAATTTAGCATATATCAATCAGCATTCTACTTTTCACTGATGATTTCATCTCCTTTCTTCACATATTATATGCTAGATCATCTCAAGTTCAGTTATCTTTCATTCACTCTTGTAAGTATAAGTTCAACATTATTTTATCTTATGACCTTGCCAATTGCAGGTAAATTTTCAGACAAATATGGAAACATAAAAATGCTTTATGTTTCAAGCCTTGGATTTGCATTATATCCTTTACTTTGGCTTTTTGTTTCTTCTCCTCTTGGTCTTATCCTTCTTCCACAGCTTGTAATAGGAGTTTCAACAGCAGGATTTACAATAGCTTCAACAAACTTCATTTACGACACAGTAACTCCTCAAAAAAGAGGTATTTGCGCAGCCTATATGTCAGTTCTTGTTGGTTTAGGCATATTTGTAGGTTCAATGACTGGAGGATTTATACTTAAAACAGTTAATTTCTCATGGATTCAGCCAATATTCTTTGTATTCATTGTCTCAGCAATTTTACGTTTCCTTGTAACTATTATATTTGTTCCAAAAATAAAAGAAAGAAGACAATATCAAGAAAAAGGTAAACTATTTTATGTAACTCAAATATTTAGATTAACAACGGGAGAAGGAAGAAATCTTGTTGTTAACATGCAAAACCAATTCAGTAAGATGATTCCTTTCACAAGGAAGTAACTTTACTTTTTATCTTTAGAAGGTTCTTCCTCTTTAACACCATATAAACTTCCCAGAGTTCCAACGTGTGCTGAAGAAACAATTACTTTTTTAAGATCATCATTTGAAGGAACTCTTAAAACCATCTTTAGAAGGTATGATTCTTTTTTCCTAAGAATTCTTTCTTTTACAAGAAGACTAGATAATTCGTTGATAGTATCTATTTGGTTCTTATAATTTAGTCCATTAATCTTAGAATTAACATAGTTTAAATGATTCCTAAAATCTTCTCTTGAAGACATAAAGTCGGAATATTCTCTATCTAGTCCTCCCAGAAGACCAGTTTGACTTAAAGCAACTGAATAGTTATCTAATTTATTTCCAAGATCATTACTTCTTTCTCTAATTTCCTTAAGAGTATGATTAAATCTATCTTTATCAACGTGACTAGAAGCTGCCCAAAAATCAGTATTTGCTACATTTGCAACCAAAACAAGATTTCTTATTTCATTTCCTTCGTATATTTCTCTATTTTTTTCAACTAAATCTTTTACAAACAAAGTTCCTAAAACTCCAGCCATAAATGCTGCACTTCCAAGTCCCACGGCAGCAGTAGTTTTATGTCTTGTAAACCAATTTCGTAGTCTTTGCATAGAAACACTTGCAGGTTTGTATCCTTCTCTTTCAGATAGTCTATATCTTTCATTTGCAGCCACACTCTCAAGAATATCGCTTGTCATCTGGAGATATTCTTCTGCTTTTTTATTCATCCAATCTTTAATTTCCTCAGGATTTTTACTTTCAGCAATTTCATGTCCCCTTGCATGTCCTTTCTTGTTTCTAAGCTTGACAACTTCTCCATCATTATCATGAACTCTTAAAAACAAATCAACAATACTTTCTCCATTAACAAATGGAACTCTGCTTAGCTGAGATATTTCTGCAAAGCTAACCTGATTATCCTTCGGATTATATATAGATTGAACAAGCCCATTAACATTATCTGCTAGATTCTTAAGAGCCATTGCAAACTCTCCTGCCTTTTCCTCTGATTTTCCGCTTAGTGCAGAGTAAACAATCTCTGCTTCATGTACAATTCCTCTAGAATAGTTTCCAATTCTTGCCCAATCAGTGTCAAGGCCTTCCAAGTGCCCTTGTCTACTTCTTTCTCTTATTTCTTTAGCTTTAACCTGTATTTCAGCCAATCTGTTCTCTAAACTCATAAAATCTTAGATTCCATGTTACTTTTAAACCTATCTTTTGTAACCTTTAATGAGTGATAAAAATGTAGCCTATGACAATTGTTTTAAACCCTCCATACAGAATAAATCAATGAATGATAAATTGAGGTTATCTTTGTTTATTTCAACGTTTTTAGCAGTATTCCTAGCTTTGCATTTCTATATATTTTCAAACTTATTTGGCTTATTTTCAATACCTAAAGGCACTTTATACTACTCTCTAATCTTTATTCTAAGTTTAAGCTACCCTCTTTCAGCTTTCTTTGAGAAGAAATACCCTAACAAAGTTTCATACATCTCTTATCTTATCTCTGCAACCTGGATTGGAATGATTCTCATCATTTCTTCCCTTATACTATTAAATCAAATACTAAATATAGCTCTAAACATCCCTAAATTATACTCTGGACTAACAATAGTTTCTCTAACCCTCATAATAACCATTATTGGAATATTAAACTCATATAACATAAAAATAAAAGAAATAACTCTTTACTTCCCAAAGAAGATATTGAAAAAAGAAATAAGTTTAGTTCATCTTTCAGATATACATATAGGAACAGTAAACACAAAGAAATTCCTGCAGTCCATAGTAAACAAAACAAACTCTCTTAATCCCGACTTTGTAGCATTAACAGGAGACCTTGTTGATGGTTCAGCTCCATTAACCTCTGACCTTCTAAGTCCCATAAACAAAATAAAATCTCCTGTCTTTTTCTCCATTGGAAATCATGAAATATATGATAACCTTGAGTTCGTTCTTCCCCTTCTTGAAAAAACAAAAATGAAAATACTTAGAAATGAAGTTGTAAAGCACAAATCAATTCAAATAGCAGCAGTGGACTTCTATGAAGGAAATAAACAAGTTGTTCCATACATAAACTCTCTTAAAACAAACAAAAACAATTTCACCCTTCTTCTAAATCACGCTCCTTCAGGATTTGAAACTGCAGTAAAGAAATCAATAAATCTTCAACTGTCTGGACATACTCACAATGGGCAAGTGTTTCCATTCACTTTATTCATTCCTTTAGCATACAAATACATAACTGGATTACATAAAATAAAAGGTTCATACCTTTACATATCTCAAGGAGTTGGAACCTGGGGACCCCCAATGAGATTTTTAACACACGGAGAAATAATTAAAATAAACCTTAAGAGGAAATAAGAATAAAATGAAAATAGGATATGCCTGTATAAATAATAGCATTGGATGCACAACAAACTCAACATTTAGACTTGCAAGCTACTCAGAACAAAGATTTAAGCAAACAGTTGAAAACAACCTTAATTGTCTTCTAAAATTACTCCAGTGGAACAAAGAAAACAATATCTTCTTCTTCAGAATGAGTTCAGACATAATTCCTTTTGCTTCCCATGAAATATGTAAATTCGATTGGAAAAATCATTTCAAATCAAAACTAGAGGAGATAGGTTCATTTGTAAAGCAAAACAATATGAGAATATCTATGCATCCAGATCAATTTGTTTTGATAAATGCATTAAACAAAGAAATAGTGCAA
>DASZSY010000030.1:0-17179 GCA_035548435.1 Candidatus Nanoarchaeia archaeon
TTCTATTCCATCTCCAACATAATAGTTTGCCCTTTTATCAGATATATTTTTCATTGCCGATTCAATTGCATAGGGATTAAGGTCATTAACCAGCAAACTTTTTATTTTATTATTTTTAACGAGGCAGTACTTGCTCAAAAATCCTGATCCTGTACCTATTTCAGCTACTTTATCAAAATCTTTTCTTTTTTCAAATATCTTTTTTAATGCTTTAGCAAAGAGCACTGTATCTATAGACGGACTCCAAACGCTCTTATACTGACCATTATCTATTGTACTAACTTTATCATATTCAACAATCCTATTTTTACTTGAAAATAATGAAAACAGTGTATCTCTTAATGAAGGTTGTAACTTAGATATTCTGTAGTTATCAGTCATTAATACTGGATTTTTAAATATGTGAACTAACTTCCTTTTTTCTTCAGGATACGAGATTATTCTCTTGCCTTTTTCTCTATCCATACCAAGAACATTGGCAAGCTCTGCTCCGTTCGCCCAAACTTCTTGTTTTTTAAGGTCTTTTGAAATTACTATCTTCATTTTATCTTAATTATCTTTAGTGGTTCTCCAATTTGAATCTTTACTTTAGCACCTTCACGCAATTTAACAACTACTAATGAATCTATTGATAATACTGCCTGCGAGTCACTAAGAGAAGTTACTTCCAAAGTTTCTTTATTCTTTATTTTTCCAGTTTTTAGTTTATAGTTATGTCCAGTCCATTCGTACGGTTCAGCAAGAAGAAACCATATTTCTTTATCTGTTGCTGTAAAATTATGTTTGTCTAACTTCAGATATCTCGAAGCAGAGCAATACCATCCAGTACTTCCAGCACCAGTGCTTATAATTAATCCAGAACCTTTTTGCTCTTCACTTATTCCTTCTTTATGTATAATATGTCTAGACATAACATATCTTTTCTCTTCCCCTATAAATACATCTGATGTAGAATGGGGCCATACTTCTACTCCATCAACGACTATTTTTGTTCTAGTCCAGCTTTCAACATTAAATTTTTCTTCAAGTATTTCATTTACTACCCCACGGATATCTGGAGATTTAACAGAACACAAAGCTCCAACACTTCTTAATGGATCTGAATTAATACCTAACATTAGTTGTTCATCTATATAGTGAGAAACATGTTGGAAATGATTGTCTCCTCCAAATGCAATAATTAATTTAAATTTCTTAACTATCTCTTTATTTATTGAATCTCTATCTATGATAGTAGCTCCTTGCAAAAGTTTGATCAATTCATCTAAATATTCATATTGCCTCATGTGACTTGAAAATATTACTTCTGAATTCAAGCCTTCTTTTTCATAGAACTTCTTTAATTCAACTTTATCAAGATTAAGTCTTCGCATATCCCATTCTATTTTAGTCATTTTCTTAACAATCAATATGTCTGTTGCTTTCATTTTGTTTTTTCCTTAAACAATGCATCAACAAGTTCTCTGGCCTTGTTAAATCTCTCATCATAACTTCCATTAATGCTTACAAATTTTATTTCTCTATCTTTAAACATCTTCTTTAGTTTCTCATTGTTTTTCATTCTTACTTTTTCCTCTCCAGCAAATCTAAAACCATCTTCCACCCATGTTATGTCAGGTTCCAAATATAGTACTAAATCGTAAGACTGTAGTTTTATTATTTCTTCAACAAGGTTTGACTTTTTGCCTTGAAAGTACATATCTAAATAATATTGAGTTATTAGTGCCTCACTATCAACAAACAAAACTTTATTGCTTTCTTCTGATTTTTTTACCTGGAGCATGTAATGTTCCATTGCAATTCTATCAAACATATCTATTGTAAGTTGATTAGAATATTTTTCACAATAATCTCTTCCTATTTCATGGACATAGTTAGTATTGTAAAATTTAGCAAGTTTTTTTGTTAAAGTAGATTTTCCACAACTTTCAGTTCCAACAATTACAACTTTTTTTGCGAAGTAAGCTCTAACACAATTAGGTAATTTTTCCCAATTATCAAACAAATTTCTTCTAAGTTCTGTAGCTGATATAGTAATTGTCTTTCTTTTGTCGTCAATGACTATATGCTTTGATTCGGGATAATATTTTTTGAAATGTTTTTCGTATCCATGTTCAGAGCTAAAAACTACATCTATTGGTTTTCCAATAGCTTTCTTTATTGCACTAGCTCCAGCTTCCCAATCGTAATTTGCGTCCCACTGGTCATCTTCAACATGAACTATTTTTATATTATCTAAGTTGTTAAGGGACTCTCCAATCCAAGAAAGACGCACCTCTGCAGGAATATACTTTATACCGTCTCTTTCACATAATTCTCTATCTCTATTTTTTGATGAAGACACCACTACGTAAAGTTCGTCAACTTGATTTGAAGCTGCAAGAATTACATATACATGTCCTTGATGAAAAGGTAAAAACTTTCCTCCAATAAATCCTACAGTTTTCTTTTTATTTTCCACGTTGTTGCTTCTCCAGCTTTATCCAATTGTAATAACCGTATATCGCGTTTACAAGGAAAGCAGTCCACATAACAAGCATGCTTATTTGATTTCCATCTCTTACAAATATATATACCCACATCACAATTGACCATATATCTACCATTATCCAATAAAACCACTGATCAGAGTATCTTTTTGTAAGAAGTATAGTTGCTATAACTGAGAATACTGTAGTTGTTGAATCGACAAACGGAAGAGTTCCATTTATTACTTTTAAGAATAACCCAAATAGGTATAACGTTAAAAGAGATATTATGAAAACAATTATCTTGTTTCTCCAAGACATTGACTTAGCTTTTACAGTCTTACCCTCTCCCCTTTTTACAGAATTCTTGTTCCAGAAATAAATTCCCAAGAAGGTCATAGGCAAGAAGTATCCTAAATTAAGTACGACATCACCATAATAAGCACTTTGAAATGCAACATATGAATAAGCTAATATGTTTACAAGTCCCCAGTAAAAGCTGCTTATTTTGCCTTTAGCTGTAAGAACAACACAGAGCATACCTGTTATTGAAGCAGTAAGTCCTATCCAGGTATCATGCCAAGCAAAGAAAAGATAAATATTAACTAAAGTGAAGAGCCCGAGCCATATCTTTTCAAATAAATTCCAGTCTTTGAATATTTTCATTTCGTTCTCTCCTTATCAAGTAAATACTCTCTTAAAACCTTTCTATGGTCAAAAGCCATTTTTTTAGGTATTTTCTTAAATGATTTAACTTCAGCAGCATCGTCTTTTGCACAAAGTTCTCCAGAATATTTCAAGACTACATATACGTGATCAATAACATGTTCTCTAGGGTCTCTTTTAGGTTCAGATTGTACTGAAAAAAGAATCACATCTTTTATCTTAGCAACTAAACTAGTTTCTTCCTCTAGTTCTCTAACTGCTGCTTCTTCTAAATTTTCTTTACTACCATTTAGGAAACCTCCAGGTAATGCCCAATATCCTTTGAAAGGATGATGTTTCCTTTTTACAAGTAAAATTCCTCCTTGGTAAGGAACTATTAAACTTGCAGTTGCTGCAGGGTTGACAAATTTATATTTCATCTTGTTGCTCCATAATCTAAGCTAACTTTAGCTACTGGTGGACTTATTATCTCAGCCTTATATTTAGCGATGGTATTTCTTGCTAAAATGTCTTCTACAACTTCAGAAGGAGTGTTATATTTACCAAATCCAAACTTCTTCTTATACTCTTGTATGTTTTTCATTGCTTCGTTTACCACTAACGGATTTGTTATTATTTCTGTAGTATTTAATCCTTGCAATATACCCTCAGATATTATTTCAACCATAAAGTATTCGTATCCTAAATCTTTGAAATCAGTTTGTCCAGGTTCAAGTCCTGCAGTTGGAATTCGATCTGCCAGGTCTGAGAAACCTAAATGTCTTGCCATTTGTCTAACCAATCTTTTAGGAAGCCCTCCTATAGGGCTTAAGTGAACTGCTCCATCTCCAAATAACGTGTAATATCCTACTCCAAAATCTTCATCCCTATTTCCAGTTCCAAGAAGTATTTTCCTTTCAGTTGCTGCTTTCGTGTGAAGTACTGTTGCTCTAACTTCAGAACTCAAATTTCCTCTGTATAATTGATTTTCAAAAGTTTCAGGGTTAGCATGTCTAAATGATTCTACTATTTTTTCAATGTTTATTGTTTCATTTCTTATTCCCAATCTATCCGCAACTTTTTTTCCATCCTCAGTATCTTGATTTGAATTTGTTTTTGATGGAAGCATGTATCCGACAAGTTCTAAACTTCCATGTTGTTTTACATTGTATCTATCAAATGCTCTTTTTGTAAGAGCTGCAACAGTAGTTGAATCAACTCCCCCGGATAATCCTAACACTGCGCCTCTTTTATTCATTGTAATTATTTTTGAAATTATGAAATCTCCAATTTCATCGGCAACTTTCTCAGGATCCATCATAGCAAGTTTTATTTCTCTCATGCTCTTTCCTCCAAACTTGCAGGTAAATTATATTCTATGAAGGGCTTGCCTGTTTTTTTCCATTCTTCCAGCTCTCTTTTTGATTGATTTCCTCCACCTACACAAACAAGCATGTCTATGCTGTCAAGGAAAGTCCTGCTCTCATCACCCCAATTATCTCCGACTATTTTCCTTTTTTCAACATTAAATGTTTCATATTCTTCAGCTTTAGTGCAAGCAACTCCTACAGTTTTCCACCCAAGTGATTTAGCTTCCCTATAAGCTATTGCAGGCATTCCAAGATCGGTTAGCCCGGAAACAACAGATATATTTTTGTCAGGATGTGAAAGTTTAACAAAATCACACACCCTATTCAAAAATAATCCTGCTACAACTTTATCAAATCTTTGGGCAGAATAACCTATAACTCCTACGCAGTATTCTTTGTTCATATTCTTCCCTCCAAAATTTCTTTTGTTGTAACTAATTTAGCCCCAAGCTCTTTCCAAGCTTCATAAGGCAAGGGAATGTTAGGAAGTTCTTTCATAGCATCTGTTACTGCATATACTTCGACTTTTCTCTCAAGTAGTCCTATCACTGCAAAATCTACACATACATTTGTGGCCACCCCGTATACTATTGCTCTTTGAGGAGATATTGCTTGAACAACTGCACTTGCATATTTTGTTCCTTGGAATGCTCCAAACTTATCTTTGTATAATATTATGTTTCTAGCTTTAGCAACATTCTCTAGTTCTATGCTTGTTGCTCTCCAGTCTACTACATATGGGCTTTCAGGGTTTGTTGCAGGAACGAACTCTGCTCCCCTTGTTCCAATCATGCAATGCTTTGGGAACTTAGTTATGAAATCTGGTTTGTCTGACAATTCTTCTGAATCTTCATTATGCCAGTCTCCAGTATTTACAACTTGAATTTTCTTTACTTTTGCATAATCTGTAAGAAGAGAAAGATTTTGTTCTATTTCTCTTGCTCCAGGTACAAAAAGAGTTCCTCTATGATCTTCATCGTTTCTCATGAAATCATATTGTGTATCGACATTCCAGAATATAGTTTTCATGCTGCTCTACCTCCATACCTCTGTCTTAATTCACTCTCTAAATTTGCAAGTCCCCCAGAAACCTTTACTTCGTATTGTTCAGCTGAAAGTCTTTTTGTTTGTTCAGGCATGCTCAAAACTTCATCATGGCAATATTCTCTTATCGCATGCAAGGTTCTTCTAGGAATTATTCTGCTTCCATTCTCAACAACTTTTTCAAGAAGAGGAGTTCCTATTACCTGTTCTTCTTCTAAAGCTAAAACATCATGAGATATGGTTCCAGCTCCGTTGTAGCATCTGTAAACTTGTTTAACTCCAGGATGAGTTTGTTTTCCAGGTGCTAATTTTATTTTAGCTCCAGTGCCATCTTCAACAAGTTTGTAGACTCCAGGTATTGCTGCAACAGGCTTTGAGGTTATCATTTCTGTTCCAACCCCATACCCATCTACTCTAGCTCCAGAGTTAATCATCCCGCTTATCTTATACTCATTCAAATCATTGCTTGCAACTACTCTTACATAATCTAGATTTGCAGAATTCAATTTTTCCCTTGCAATTATTGAATCTCTAGCAATATCTCCAGAGTCAAGTCTTATTCCCCCAAGTTTCTCTCCTCTTGATTCCATTTCTTTTCCAACAATTATTGCATTGTTTATTCCTTGAATTGTATCATATGTATCAACAAGAAGGGTTGGCTTGTTAGGGAATGTTCTAACATATGCTCTGAATGCTTCCAATTCAGTTGGGTAAGTCATCACAAAGCTATGTGCTTGAGTTCCAAATATTGGAATTTCAAATTCTTTTCCAGCCATAACATTACTTGTTCCAATAGCGCCTGCAATATATGCTGCTCTTGCCCCTCTCATCGCAGCATCTTTTCCCTGAGCTCTTCTAAGACCCATATCTATAACGCCTGAATCTCCCGCTGCTCTCACTATTCTATTTGCTTTTGTTGCAATCATAGTGTCAAAGTTTACAGAATTAAGCAACATTGTCTCAAGATATTGTCCTTCAGATCTTGGAGCATGTATTCTCATTAATGGAGTGTTTGCTCCAACGGGAGTTCCTTCTTTTACAGCATATATATCTCCAGTAAATCTGAATTTCTTTAAAGTTTCAATATATTTATTTGTAAATTGACAGTTTTCAGCTAAAAACTCTAAATCCTCTTTTTCAAATTTGATATTTGTTGCATAGTCTAGTGCATCATCAATTCCATTTGCTATGAAAAATCCCCAATCCTTTGGTAGTTTTCTTATAAATAAATCAAAAACTGCCCAATCATTTTTATTTGAATCCATATAAGCAGCATTCATTGTAAGTTGGTACAAATCAGTAAGCATTGTTCTGTTCTCATTGTTCTCGTTTGTCATTTTTTAGTTTCCTTTGTGTTGTTTATACACATACTTATTGTATGCTATACACTATTTAAATGTTTGTATTTGTGTAATTATTACATTAAGACCTATCATTATCGACGTTATTTTTGTAAAACTATAAAAACAAGCATTTACTTGTTAGAGTAGGAAAAATGACCAAGGGGGATGATTTAGCTAAAATCGCATCTATTCTTAGACGCGATGTACTTGAAATGACTTCTGCAGCTGGAAGTGGCCATCCTACTTCTTGTCTTTCTTCAGCTGAAATAGCTTCTGTCTTGTTTTTTGACATAATGAAATATGACCCTAAAAAACCAGGCTTCTCAAACAATGACGAATTTATTTTATCTAAAGGTCATGCCGCTCCTTTGCTTTATTCAGTACTTCAAAGAGCAGGTTGCATAAAAGAAAAATTAACAAATCTGAGAAAATCAGACAGCATTTTAGAAGGACATCCTACTCCTCTAGTCCCTTGGGTTAAAGCGGCATCTGGTTCACTGGGGCAAGGACTTTCTGTTGGAGCTGGAATTGCTTTGGCAGCTAAAAAGCAAAAGAAAACTTATTGTGCCTATGTTTTGATGGGAGATAGCGAGTTTGCAGAAGGTTCAAATTATGAAGCCATGAATTTCGCTTCTGCAAATAATCTTGATAATCTTTACGCAATAATAGACATGAATGGGCTGGGGCAAACAGGAAAAACAATGATTTCAAGTGCCGAAGAATATAGGGCAAGATTTAACGCATGTGGCTGGGCAACAGCAGTTGTTGACGGGCACAGCATATCTGAGCTACGTGAGATGTTGACAATGATGAGAGATCTAGGAAAACCTGTAGCAATAATTGCAAAAACAGTGAAAGGAAAAGGAGTTTCTTTCCTTGAAAATGCAGAAGGATGGCATGGTCGTGCATTAAACAAAAAAGAACTTTCTCTTGCACTAAAAGAAATTCCGCTCGTAAAAATGCCTTCAGTTGAAGAAAGAAAACCTTCCGTAATTTCCACACCTCATGTAGATAACAAACTTCCTCCTATAACTTCCTACAAAGAAAATGAAGATTATTCAACAAGAGAAGCTTTTGGAAATGCCTTGCTTAGACTTGCAAAGTTCGATCCTCATCTTATGACTATAGATGGAGAAGTCAATAATTCAACATTTACAAGCACAGTTAAAACAAATCTTCCACAGCAATTTATTCAAGGTTATATTGCAGAACAAAATATGATTGGCCTTGCGCTTGGACTGTCAAAGAAAAACCACTCTGTATTTGCCTCAACTTTCTCTGCTTTTCTAAGTAGGGCACATGATCAATTAAGAATGGCTTCTATATCTCAAGCCAACTTTGTTGTAAATGGAAGTCATTGCGGCTGCTCTATAGGAGAAGATGGAGCATCTCAAATGGGACTTGAAGACATTGCAATGTTTAGAAGTTTACCAGAATCAACAATTCTTTATCCTTCCGACGCCTACAGTGCAGAAAGACTTACAGAAATTTCTCATGGCATAAAACAAGGAATAGTTTACATTAGAACGAGCAGACCAAAACTTCCATTGCTTTATACAAACAAAGATAAGTTTGAGCTAGGAAAGTTTAAAGTTCTGCAAGAAAGCAATAAAGACCAAGTTGTTTTAATTGGTTCTGGAGTGACGACACACGAGTCTCTTAAAGCTGCAAAGCAACTGAAGAAAGAAAAAATAATTGCTTCAGTAATTGACCTTTACTCAATCTATCCTCTAAATATACAGGAACTGAAAGAATTTATCTTAAAACATGGAAATAAAGTTGTTGTATCTGAAGATCATTATGCAGCAGGAGGAATAGGAGAAATGCTAAAGTCTCAGTTATATGAAAGTGGAATTTCCTTGTCGACCCTAGCAGTTAAGAATATTCCTCATTCAGCATCAATGCAGGAAAACTTGAAAGCTGCAGGCATTGACTTTCAGGCTATTGCAGATGCTGCAAAGAAGTTGATTAAGAGTTAAATGACATTTCCAAATTTTAAAGGCAAGCATGCAGAAGACTCCATGTTCAGTCCTAGTGATTTTTTAAAATATTATAAGAGCATTGGAAAATATCCCGATTATGCAGTACCTGAAGGAATGATAATCTGTTATCAAAAAAGTTTGATGGAATACATTATCTCAAATCATAAAGTTACAAAAGTAAAGGGGATAACTTCAGTAGGCGAGATGTATTTATTAGATGATACAAACAAGAAAATAGCAGTTATAGGAAGATTTGGAATAGGTTCCCCAGTTGCCGTTACTCTAGTGGAAGAGTTTATTGCATTCGGAGTAAAAAAGTTCATAACTATAGGTACTGCAGGAACATTACAGAAGAATATCAAGATAGGAGATTTGATGGTTTGTGAAAGAGCAATAAGAGATGAAGGTACATCTCATCATTATCTCAAGCCTTCAAAATATTCATATGCTTCAGAAGAAATGACTTCAAAGATAAAAAAATCTCTTGAAAAATTGAAAAAGAAATATTTTGTTGGGACTACTTGGACAGTTGACGCACCCTATAGAGAAACTGTATCAGAAGCTAAACATTATCAGAAAGAAGGAGTCTCTACTGTAGAGATGGAAGCCTCAGCTTTATTTGCCGTGGCAGAATACAGAAAAGTTGAACTTGGAGCCATATTTACTATTTCTGATTCTTTAGCCGATTTAGAATGGAAACCTAGTTTTCACCATAATAAAACTCAGGAAGGCTTAGAAACAATTTACAAAGTTGCAGTAGATTCTCTTCTTAGTTGATTATCTCAGTTCTTTCTTCAAAATTTCAATTTCCTTTTTAGGATTTTCAGAGTTTGACAAATAGGAACCAACAGCAACTCCACACATTTTCTTAAGTTTCTTTATGGTTTTCTCATTAATTCCACCATCAACAAGTATCTCTTTATCAGTTTCCTTCCTCAACTCTTTAACTTTCTTTTCCGTTCCAAAAATAAATTTTTGTCCTTCTTTTCCTGGCGCAACGGCCATGACAAGAAAACAATCGGCGAATTTTATGTATGGAATCACTTCAGAGATTTTAGTTTTAGGTTTTATTGCTATTCCAACTGAAAATCCTTTCTCTCTCATATCAATAAATTTCTCTATAAAATTTTTTATTTCAAAGTGTATGAAAACTCTTTTTGCTTTCAATCTTTGTATTTCTTCTGCATATTTCAAAGGGTCTTCTGCCATAAGGTGAACATCAATTTCATTTCCTTTATTCATAAGGAAAATCAAAGAAGGAGATTTTCTAGGCACAAATTTTCCATCCATTACATCCACATGAATTCTTTTTGACATGCTACTTACTCTGTTGAATCTCTGGGCATATTCTTTGGCTTTTATTGCAAAAACGCTTGGTACTACTGCATTCATCTAAGTCCCTCATAGGCTTTTATCTTATGAAGTCTTATTTTATGTCTTATGTCCCCAGAGAACTCGGTTTTCAACCACACCTCGACTATTTTCTTTATTTTTGAAAAAGTTATTTCTCTTGCTCTTAGGCAAAGAACATTTGCATCGTTATGCTCTCTTGACATTTTGGCAGAGTAATCATCATATCCTACAGCAGCCCTAACTCCCGGGACTTTATTTGCAGCAATGCACATTCCTGCTCCAGTTCCGCATATTAGTATTCCTTTTCCCTCGTGTTCAACAACATGTTTTCCAACAATAAATGCATATTCAGGGTAATCTGCACTATCCTGGGTATATGTTCCACAGTCTTCATATTCTATTTTTTTCTTTTTAAGAAAATCCTTAAGTTGCTCTTTGAAAGCAAAGCCTGCATGATCGCTTCCTAGAAATATCTTCATTTTATCACCTTATTCAAATAACATTAAAGGACTTTAAAAGCCTTCAGTTCACAACAATAATCTATAAAAGCAACTACTTTGAGTATCTATAATGCCATTTGATTCTACGCAAGATGATACAAAAGACTTATTCTCAACTCTTTATTTTCTTTCCATTCAGGCCATAGGTAATCCCAACTATGAATCTAATGAAGTAGATTGTAGAGTTGAACATGCTAAAAGAATAATAAAAGTTCTAGATGAATTTAGACAATCGGGAAACAGATTTGCTTCATGTCTTGATGGAAAAGTTACTTTTCTTGAGGCATCTGAAGAAATAAGAAGAGAAGCTCTTGGAGGAATTAGAAGATATCTTCCTCAATTAGGAAATAAGCATCAAAAGGAAAGAGTTGACGATTTGTGCGAGGTTGTGCAGGGAGCAAGGCACTATGAAATGGCCCATCCCTTCAAACTTGACAATCCTTTAACTGGAGCAGCATATGCCCTAATGGCCGAAATTGGGTATCTTTCTGTACATGCAGAAGAAGGTTTGTTTTTGAATGAATTAGTCAAAGATCAGCTTTTAGCTGGAGTGGTAACTGGCTTTGGAGCTTTAGCAGGGCTGTTTGGAGGAATTTACTTTAGAAATGGAAATCATCTTACTGCAAAGAAAGAAACTTTATCTCCTAGAGTTTGGGATGCTGCGCAGTTTGTTGATGCAGTAGCTTATTTTGCAAATCGTGGTGAAGGTTCTCTAGCAAAAATGTATGGTTCAGATTATCGTACTCCTATGTACTCTAAACTACCTAATGGAAAAATGACTGCAAATAAAGATAAGGTAATCAAAAACTTGATAGCTAATCCATTCATCAAGAGAATGAATCTACAATTACGTTATTAATAGAAATTAATTTTTCTTTTTATTCTTTTTCTGGTACTTAACATATTCTTTCTGTAGTATTTTCATTGCGTCATCTGCTGTGCGTGCAACATGAACAAGATAAAGGTCTTGTGGACTAATGAATCCATGTTTCATTGGGTTTTCTTCAATCCATTTTACAAATTCAACCCACATGGTTCCCATTAGTATTACTGGAATATGTCTTATCTTGTTTACTTGTAAAAGCTGCCAGGTGTAAAAGAACTCAAGCATTGTTCCAACTCCTCCCGGAGCAACTACAATTGCATTTGAAAGAAGCATAAAGTTGTCAAGTCTTTCTGAAAACTTATCAAAGTTCTTTTCTATATCGGCGTGGCTCTTTCTTCTTTCATTTTCTATTTGAATAAGAAGTCCATAAGAGTGAGAATTATTTGATTTTCTTCCTTCCTTGTATCCTTCGTTAGCTGCCTGCATGAGTCCAGGCCCACCTCCAGTAACAAGATCCATTTCACTTTGAGCAATCATTTTTGCAAGATTGTAAACTTTTGTGTATGCCTTGTGTCCAGGTTTTATACGCGCAGAGCCAAAAACAGCAACTTTGAAAGATTTCTTCATCAAAGCAGCTTTAACGTCTTCAAAACCTTCCTTACTTGTCAAGCTCCACTCTTTTTCATTCATTTTCATCTAAAATTCTACGTATTATTTAAAAGTTCTTGTTGAGCCTATTTGCAAGATTCTTCTAGCTTCTTAATATCAAATTTAACAGTAGAGTACATTACAGCTAGTGCCTTTTTTGCTTTTTCAGGATTTTTATGATATATAAATTTGTCAAGATTGTACGGTATCACTTGCCAGGTTAGTCCATACTTGTCAACAATCCATCCACATTGCATCTCTTTTCCGCCCTCTTTTAGTTTTTCCCAAATAAAGTCTATCTCTTTTTGGTTTTCACATGGAACTGTAAATGAGAAAGCGCTAGTAATTTCAAATCCTGGGAATTTTCCACCATTAAGCAATGTCAAGGTCATATTTCCCATTTTTACGGAAATAGTTGATAGGCTTCCTGCCCTTTGCCCAGATATTTTTGCTCCTTCTTCGTCAAGTTTTTTCATATCTACAATTTTAGCTTTCTTAAAAACTGAAACATAAAATTTGGCTGCCTCTTCTGCCCTGCTCTCAAGCCACACAAATGGAGTTATATTTTTCATTTCTAATAAAGATAAACCAACTATATAAATTTATTTTGTATTTTACCGTCGATAATTAAAAATACTTTCATAATCTTTATAAAACATCTTTCAAGCAGAGATTTGAGGCAAAAAAATGAAAAAGAGGATAAAATCAGTATTATTTGCATTGATTGCTCCGTTAGCTTTTGCTGAAGTTAAAAATGATGTAAGCAAATTAGGATTTACCTGGGAATTAAGTTATAGATTAGATGAAGGATTAGCTTCTTCAAATCAATTTGACTTCGGATATTCTGATTTATTTCTGTCCGGTTCTGTTGTTTCTGGAGAGACTGCAGGCCGCTATGGAATTAAAGCAAATACAAAATCTTTAGGGCACACATTTGGAGATTTTACTGGAAGAAAAAGTACTTCATATTTTTCAGGAACCAGAAAAACACGTGATGATAATGTATATCTCGGGGTTAATTTTCAAAGACACCCAGATAAAGCAGAAACAGAGCTCTTTGCCGGAGCTAAATTAGGAAATTTGTTTGTAAACGGATTGAAATCAGCTGAAGACAAGAAAGAAGGCAGCGCCTATCTTGAACTTCCAAGTGGAAAGGTCATAGGTATTTCTTCAGAAGCCGATGAAGGAATAAAAAGTTCAGGAGTATATTATAAAAAAGGAGATGTTGGAGCACAAGTAAATTTCATAGGCGAGAACTTCGGTTCTAAAGTAGCTTTTAACAATATTCTTGGAAATCTTGAAGAATTTATAGTTGATTCTTCAGAGAGACTTAATGCAGAAGTAGGTTATGGAAACCAAACAAGAGGAACTTTCTCGCTTGGCTACAATTTTTCCTTGCCTGATGCGAAAATAGAAAGGTTTGACTTTAACCTAGGATACAGTGAAGCAAGCTCTAGAGGAGCAATACTTGAGAACAGGGTGAGAATGGGAAGAAAGACTCCTTTCAACTTAAGAATAAGATATGAAACAAAATCAGAAAAAACAGATTTTGGTTTTGATTTAAAATATTAATTCTTTGAAAATAAATTTTTCAAAAAATATCAGAAAAATCAATAAAGGCTGGTTTAACAGCCCTCGTTTGATATGTTAAAAAAATAAAAAAATATATTTTGGACTTAGATCAGTTGAATTCTAAAATTAGAATCTTCTTTCTCTTCCGCCGCCGAATCCGCCAGATCTTCCGCCGAATCCGCCGCCTCTACCGCCGCCAAATCCTCCGCCGAATCCTCCTCTGCGTGCTGGTCTTGGTGCGTTTGGGTCCATAGGTCTTGCTTCAGATACAGTCATTGCTCTTCCTTCACAGTCTTTACCGTTAAGTTCAGCAATAGCTTTGTCTGCAGATGCGTCTTCTTTGAAGTTAACGAATCCGAATCCCTTTGACTTTCCGGAGAACTTGTCACTTATGATAACAACTTCGTCCATCTCGCCATAGGAAGCAAACATCTCGCGTAACTTGTCATTAGACATAGTAAACGGCAAGTTTCCTACAAAAAGCTTTTTACTCATTTTCTTTCTTACTCCTTACATTTCTTATGTTACTTTCGTAACAAAAGATAAACAAAATGTCAGGTTATAAAGCTATGCCTTTCAGCCTATTGCAAAATTTAGAAAGATTTTTAAACATCTTTCAATAACTCTCATTATAATCAATGATAGAGACAGTTTTTCTGTTCCTTCGCATTAGATAATTACAATGGAATTTACAATAGACCAAGTTGAAAAGAAAATGATTGGAAAGACAGTCCAATTCAAAGCTCTAGTGGAATCTGTAACTCAAACCGGTGGACCAACACTATTCACAACCACTGATGGGACTGGAACCTTAGTTATAAAAGCATTCGATGGAGCTGGAGTTAGAGCTTTCCCTAATGTAGTAGAAGGAATGGGAGTAGACGCATTAATTGAACTAAGAGAATTTCAGGGAGCATTCGAAGGAGAAGTCCTAAAAATGCGCGCACTAAGCCCAGAGCATCAACAAAAGCTTAAAGAACATATAGTTTACGTTCAAAAAAAGAAAGCACAGGTTGAAGCTATTCCATTCATGGCTCAAAGTCCAATACTTGAGAAAATGAAAGACAGATTCGTTAAGGCTGCAACAGAAATAAGATTTGCAATAATGAATAACAGACCTATTATAATAAGACACCACAACGATTGTGACGGTTATAGCTCAGGATATACTCTTGAAAGAGCAATATTGCCTTTAATTGAAAAGCAACATGGATTTGGAAAGCAACTTTGGCAATTCTTTCAACGTGCACCTTCAATGACTCCATTCTATGAAATTGAAGATGCAATAAAAGACGCTTCAAAGGCTTTGACAGGAAATGCAAAGTTCTCTGAAAAAATGCCTCTAGTTCTTATTGTAGACAATGGTTCAGGGACTGAAAACCTTCTTTCAATAAAACAAGGTAAAGTTCACGGAATTGACTTTATAGTTGTAGATCACCACGCTCCAGAAAAAGATGTAATCTCAGATGAAGTTCTTGTTCACATCAACCCTTTCCTTGTAGAGGAAGACGGAGACAAGATTTCAGCCGGAATGTTATGTACTGAACTAGCTCGTTTCATAAATAAAGGCCATATTGAAGAAATAGATTATATTCCAGCCCTATCTGGACTTTCAGACAGAATAAATAACCCTCAGCTTATGGATCAATACCTAAAGGCAGCAGAAAAGAAAGGATACACAAAACAATTACTTAACGATATTTCTTCAGTGGTTGAATTTGTTTCTTCAAAATTGAGATTCATGGAAGCAAGAGAATATGTTAGCGTTGTTTTCGGAGAAGATATTGAAAGACAAAAAGCACTTATTGGAGTTATTGCGCCTCACATAAGAAAACTTCAGGAAAAGAGTCTTAAGATTGCAAATGCACTTGTTAAGAGAGAAAATCACGGACACATAACTCTTCAACTTCTTGATGTTGAAAAGTCATTCTCAAGAAATGCATATCCAAAGCCAGGACAAACAATAGGACTTCTGCATGACGCATACAAAGAAGCAAACAAGGGAGTAAGATTAGTTTCCCTAGCATTACTTTCAGATGTATTTGTTCTACGTGCAACAGATGAATCTCTATTCTCAGTTAATGAGTTCATAGCTCATCTTGACAAAGCTTGCCCAGAAGCATTCATTGAAGGTGGTGGACACAAGAACGCTGGAGCAATAAGATTCGTTCCTGCAAAGCAAGACGAAGCTCTAAGAATTCTAAGAGAATATTTAGCTAATCTAAAATAGTTCTATAAGATGTTACTATATAGGGGTAACAAAATAGTAAGATTTAAATACTTATTATACATATAGTTTTTATGAGTAAAACAATACTTAACAGGTTGAAGGATAGCTCCACCGGAGAATATCTTGCAACTTTAAAACAAGTATATGGTGAAAAAGGTTTAATTCCTGCAATAAACCATGAATTGTATTCTACTGGAATTTCAATACAATCAAGAGCAGATGCGCTAACACATATTATTGGCTATGCAATGGCTTCAATGCCTGATGCTTTTGGAGATGACTTCTCAGAAATAGCTCAGAAGGATCTAGAATCAGCTAAGAAAGTTTTAGCAAGAAATCAAGCAGACATAACAAACAAGAACCTATTGGAAGATAGATTAGTTCCAGGTTACTTTCCAGAATCAGAAGCCAGCTGTCTTGAATTATTCTAAAATAATTTTTTTATCTAATTTAAAGTAGAATCAATCAATTGTTTACAAACACTCTTTATTTCATCTTCGCTTATTATGTATGCGTTAGGAGCATACTTTGTATTAAAGAAGTTTATTGATACAACAAGATTATCTTCTGGGAAAAGAACATATGCAACGCCAACAACTTTCTTGTTTTTAAGATAGTCATAAGTCATATTGTTTCTTATTGAAACATAGTAATCATGGTTCTTGTAGGATAGTTTAGGAGTATCTTGTCTCTTAGCATCCTTAACCAAATATTCAGAGTATTGAGTGTAATTTTCTGTGTTTTCCAGTTTTTCAACCCATAGTTTGAAAACAAGAGGAGAGAATGAATCATTTCTTGCGTAGAAAGTTCTTCTATTTTCAGAGAGTCTTAGAACTCCAGCTTCACTCATATTTATTGAAACGTTTTCTCTGTACTCTATGTATCTTTTTCCATCTACTAGCGGGCTTTGAGTGTTTATTATTCCACTTTCATTTGGACTTACAAAAAAGAAACCTTCTTTGTATTGTTCTGGGAAGAACTTGGTGAATTTATCTCCTTCCAGTACTTTTCTATTAAAACCGTCCTTGTCAGGATAATGATTTTCAGATGAGTTTTCAGATACTTTCTCTTTGCCTGGAGAAATGTATCCTAAAGCAAAAACTAACAAAACCACTGCCACAAGAATAAAAGAAGCAATCTTTATTCCTCTTTGGTCATTCTTTCCTTTTGATTTACTCTTTTCTTTAGCCATAGTCAA
>DASZSY010000031.1:0-10881 GCA_035548435.1 Candidatus Nanoarchaeia archaeon
TGGGAATAATATGCTCCACCATATAATCCTTCACTTGTCAGTCGAACATTTGCTCCCCTCATATCTGCATCGCGATTATCTCCACTTAAATCATAAGTATGGGTAGAGTTAATATAAAAGTCAAATGGGATATAAACTGTAAGATTAGGGTAAGGCCCTTGAGATCTATCAAAAGTTAATCTAGAATAATTTCCAAATGTGGTAATATTAGTATAACTTGCATTAACTCCTCCAGTTAAAACAATATCAAATCTCTGGTTCGATAAGTGTGGAACAACCCATTCAATATAATCATAATCTCCATTAGCATCTAAATCATAATAATCAAAAGGCATTTCCTGAAGAACATATTTTGCCAAAGGAACTTGCTCAGAAACAACTTCCAATGTAACGTTTGTATCTGTTAAAATTTCATCAACCAAGCTAATATTTTCAACTTCAGAAGCAAACTTCGTGTCTATTGTTTTATTTGAATCATAATTATACCACAAAACTTTCAATCTAGATATCTCATCTAAAGTCAAGCTAGAAGGAAGCTGGGTTGAAGCAATAACATCTGTATATCCCAAAGAATCACTTGCAGAAATAGTAACTTGCTTTCCATTTTCAATGTTAACTTCATTAATTTCTGGTGCAGGAGTATAATATTCAACAATATACTGTGTAGCGTTATCAGAAAGAATAACTGTTATAGGATCAACAGTTATATTAGTTTGCTCACTCACAACATTTCCAGTTATTCTTGAGAATATTTTTCTAAGCCATGTAAAGAATCCGTTCTTCTTGAAATCAACTTCAGCAACAACACGTCCATTAATTACATTCCCAGTTATTCCAAATACTTGTGCCTGGGCCGGCTTCTCTTCCATCTCAACAATCTTTGTAATAGAAATATTTTCAGCTTCTCCAGGAATTTCAAGAGAAACATTTGTAGCTTCTGTCAAAGTAACATTCTTTATCCATTGAACTGGTTCTCCAACAACTACTCTACCTCTTAAGGTCTGTACATTAACTGCTCCAGAAGAAATTAAAACCAAAAAGTTACTAGAAACACTTTCATTACCTAGATATGCAGTAACATTTCCTCTCACAGCTCCAGAGAAATTCTGTTGTGGCGTTAAAGTAAGCAAATCTCCATTAAACTCAGAAGTTATATTAGATAAGTTTATACTGTAGCTCTGTGCTCCAGAGAAATATAAAGATAAATCAACTTCGCTAGAACCATCTTTAACTATTCTAATAGTTGGAATTTCTGCAATCTTTTGAAGCAAACTTATGTTAAAGATAGTTTGATTTATTTCAGTTAAGTTAGTTTCATTTAAAGAAACATTTGTTTCTGGAACAATTTGAGTTTGATTTACAGTAGTTTCATTTATAGCACTTTCATTTCCTAAAGAAGAGTCAATATTCAAATCCTTTTGAACAGAAACAATATTTTGATTGTCATAAACTAATTCAATCTCAAGAGCAGAATCCTGCACAGAAATATTGAAGTCAGATAAATCAACTTCCAAAGTTGTAACTTCATTTCCGAGATAATTTTGTCCATATCCTTTTTCTTCAAATGAATAGTCTGTAGAAACACTAATCTGACTTCCATCTCTTGTTAGTTCTATAACTGAATCATCTAATTGAGTTCCATTTTCTAGTTTTACACTGCCTTGAACAATATCGGCTTCCTTTCCCGATGAAAGAGAGTACTCAAACAAATCTTCTTTTGAAACAGATCCATCAATTATTTCTTGATTTTCAGAAATAACTGCTCCAGTAATTGGACTTGACTGCGACTCGGAATTTGAATTATCTGAAGCAGGAGTGTTTCCAGAATTGCCTGAAGAACTTTCATCTGAAGGAGTATTTTGTTGCCCTCCAGAATTTTCAGAGTTACCTGGAGCACTAGATTGCTCAGAAGAAGAGCCTGCAGTACTTTCTGATGGAGTCTCTGTAGCACTCTCTGTAGCTGTGTCAGATGGAGTCTCAGATGGTGTTTCTGTTGGAGTTTCAGGAACAGTATCTATAGTTGTATCTGTTTGGTTATCTGTTGGAGTTTCAGAAACAATCTCAGATGAATTATCAGTTGAACCTTCATTAGTATTTATAGAATCAGAAATGTCGTAAATTGCTAGCTTGAAATTAACAATAGGATATGAAATTATTTTTCCAGCGAGTCCATAACCTTCTCCACTTCCAGACAACTCAGAGTTTTCAGCATAGAAATTACCTTGCTCTGTAGCTCTAGATATAAGGTTTCTTAATGGTATTTCTACAGTTTGCTGTCCATTTTTAATTCTTACAATAGAGTCAACAGGTAAAAGCTCTCCTGCCTTGAGTGAAAGTTTTAATGTTCCATCTAACTTTTCTCCCAGTGAATAAGTTCCAGAAACGTCAAGTACTGCTTTTCCAGTAGGAGAACTTTGATAAAATAAAAAGAAAGCTAGGGCAATTAGCAAAGCAACAATTGCAACAGCAACAAATCCAAAATTGAATTTTTTAGGACTTTCTCTACCTAAATATGTAGTCACTATTTTTTCTCCTACACGTTTATTTTCATAGAAATATGGACCGTATGACTTTCCGTTCTTAAAAGAATACTTTTTATGCACCACTTTTTATGAATATAACCTCAAAGTTCAAAGATAAAATAGCTTTATAAGTATTTCTCAGGTTCTCCTACAGTTAATCGACGATAAAAACAAAAAAGTTTATCAGAAACCAAATATCCCTTTTTGTTGATTTTGACCGGAGAAAACTCTGTAAAGCTTCTCAACATTCTCTTCACAAACATAATCGTGTTGTCTAAAGCCTCCTCCAAAGGTCATAGGAATATGCATAAGTTCATGAATTATTACTTTGTCTTGTTCTTCTTTAGACATCTTTTCAAATCTTTCAAGAAATTCTATGGCATAATGCGCTGGAGCGTTCATAGCCAGTTGCATAAGCTTCCCAACTGTGTGACATCTTGCAATAGTTCTTTTTGTACTACTTCCCTTGCTTCGGTAGCACTTGACTCTTTTTACGTCAACGTGAGACATCTGCAGCTTATGAACAATCTCCTCCATTCTTTTTTGGAGGTCTTCTGCATAATAATATTTCATAGTGCCTCAAAAATCCAGTTTTTTCTAACATCCACAGCAACAAACTCTATTCTATGCGGTGGAAGTCCCAATTGTCTTGACAACATTGACGCAATAACATTGGCCGCTTCCTTGTCTTCAGGAATAGGCAAGTAAACAAGGTAATTTCCAGGGCTATATTGTTCAATTTGCTGTTTAGAAGCATTAAATCTGGTTTTAACAGTTATTTTCATAATTCACCTCTTTGAAAATAACCTATAATGAATATTTAAGCATTTATGAATTCAAAAAATTAATAAACCTTATAGAATAAAAATGTTAAATGGCTCCTAAAGCAGAAATCAGTTTGCTATTTTTATTTCATCTGTTTATTCATATTGCAGCTTACATCCTTCCATTTATAATAAGCTGGAAAATAATACTTGCAATAACTCTTATCTTATATCTTCAATTAATATTTGTAGGAAAATGTGTACTTACAATCGCTCAACATGGTAAAGAGCATAATATCTCATATTTGTACCCCTACTATGTTAAATTAGGTCTAAAACCAAATAATGAATATATGTTATTTTATGGTAACTATATTGAACCTGCAGTATTCTTCATTCTTGCAGCAGTTTGGCAAATATTTTTAGGATTTAGTCCTTTAATATCTCTATCAGCTTTATTCTAGAGGTAGGATTCTTTATTTTGATTTTATTTTCTTTTACATTAAAATAGCTTGATAAAATTTCCATAACTGCCTTATTTGCTTTTCCCTTGACTGGAGCAGCCTTAACTTTTATTCTATAAATTCCTTGAGTAATCTCAATCTTGTCTTCAGAAGAATTGGGAACCACCTTAGCTTTTATTATCATTTAGTTAATATTTCAAGCCCATCACAATGCTTAAGCACGTAGTCTTTTCCAACTGCTTGCTTTGTCTTTATATGCATTGCTTTTACAAAATCTCTTCCTATATCGCTATGAAGTCTGTATGCGAAATCAAGTGCAGTACTTCCTTTTTTCATTAAATAACAGTCTGGAAGAACATTTCCCTTGCTATCTGAAAGTTTAGCTCCGGCAGGATATATTGCAACATACTCAAGTATCTCTAAAACAACTTTATTAAGAACTTCCTGCACTCCAGTACTTCCAAATTCATTCATTGTTTCTTGTATTCTTTTAAGTGCTTCAATTTGCTTTTCATTAAGTCCTTGCTTTATCTCGAATGTTTTTTCTCCAGGAACATAATTAACTAGTCCTGCCTTATCTGCTTGTCTTAAACTCAATTCTCCATCTGCAAAACAAGCAACAATAGGATATTCAAACTCTGATTTTATTTTCTCAAAGTTAGCTTTTCCATTTGGCCTATCAACCTTGTTTGCTGCCAAAATCATTGGCTTTGTATATTTTCTTAACATCTGAGCAAAATTAGCTAAATCCTGTTCAGTCCATAATGTTGGTCTTTCTCCATCTAGTTTGCTTCTAAGTAGTACATGTCTTACATCATCTTCAGTAACTTTAAGTCCAGAAAACTGCTTTGCTACTGCATCTTCAAACTTCTTTTTCTGCATTTCCACAGTTCTTGCAAAACCAGCCCAAAGTTTTCTTAATATTCCTAGGTACCAAAGGTCAAGTTCTTTCTCAATAATTCTTATATCATTTGAAGGATCATAGTTCTCAGTAGGTTTTCCTTCTCCATCTGTTTCTCCAGAAAGGTCAACCACGTGAATAAATGCGTCTGCAGCAGATAAATCATTCAAAAATTCATTTCCTAGTCCTTTTCCTTGGCTTGCTCCTTCAACAAGTCCTGCAACATCCATTAATTCAAAAGGAACAAATCTATTTCCCTCTTTTACATATCCTTCCCTGGGATTACTTACTTTTCCAAAATCCTTTGCTAAATCAGGAATTTTAATGTAAGCCATTCCATGATTTGGCTTTATTGTTGCAAAAGGGTAATTAGCAATTAAAACATCAACTAAAGTTGCAGCTTTAAAGAAAGTACTTTTTCCTGCGTTTGGCCTACCAACAAGTCCAATTAACATATAATAAGTCTACAATCTGAATTTAAAAGCTTATTTAATTACAAGTTTAACTTCTTAAGAATCTTGTCAATCTTCTTACGCATTGCTTCCTTTGTTGAGTCATTAATTATTTGAAAATCAGCTCCTTGCATAGCCAAGGAACTTTGTTGCCCATGTTCTCCTTCTCCAGCTCCCCTATCTCTTGCATCAACTTTCTTAACTTCATCAAGTGTGTGCGGGTCGCTATCCTTCCCCCTCATAATTATCCATTGAAATCTTTTCTCTATTGGAGCATCGATAGCGATTAAAACAAATTCTTTACACTTCCTTAAAGCTGTAACTTCTCCAGGATTTCTTATTCCCTCAATAACATAATTTTTCCCATCTTCAACTTTAGATATAAGTCTGTTTGCCCAGTAATCATTTCCATTTTTTAACCTCATTTCGTTTCCTATATCTTGAAGAATTTTCCTTTCTATTGGCAATCCTCTAATTCTTGCTTCCTCTCTTACTTCGTCAGACAAACTCATTCTTATAAATCCCTTCAAAGCAAGCATGTCAGTTAAAACATTTTTTCCAGAAGCAATGGGACCTACAACCCCTATAATCATATAATCTAATCAAGACCAACCTTTAAATATGTTACAAAATCTTCTATACACGATCCCATAGCTCAGCTGGTTAGAGCACCGCTCTTATAAGAGCATATTCCGTTAGGAGTATGATTCCCTCCTCTTTGAGGAGACTAAGGAAGGCGGGGGTCCAGAGTTCAAATCTCTGTGGGATCATAACTAAATTTATTTTCCCTGCTTAGCTTTTCTTAATTTATCAACAAGTTCAACAACCTGTTGCCAATTATCACAAACAGTCAAATTTTCTTTAGGCTGAACAGATGTATTCCAAGGACGTCTAAGTAAAAATACAGGAATTCCTTTTCCAGCAATTTCAACAGCATTCTGTGGAGAATCTTCTACAAAAAAATCAAGACCAAGTTCAGTGGCGTGTTCATGTTTACGTTTATTTCCGTGTCCGGCATTATGATGAAAACAGAAATAGATATTTTCTATAGGAATTCCTTGAGATACAAAATGAGTATCTATTGATTTAATAGTAACATCTCTATGTTCAACAGGTCTTGCAGTCAAATCCCATGCTCTTGAAAACCTAGAAATATATCTTAGAGCATCCAGTGCCCCGTCTACTGGAGTAAGTCTATGAAAGTATTCTGCATAAAAAGAATCAAGCAGTTCCTGTGCTTTCTCACGTGGAACTCCTAAAGCTCTTCCAACATCATAATCAAAAAAACTTGAGTAAGGTATTTTCTTTCCCAGTTTTTCCCCAGCAAACTCAACAAATGGCCCAATAAAGTCAATCTTTGTATCGTCTATGTCATAGCCTGCATTAAGAACAACATCTTCAGTCATAAAAAAACCTCTATTACTGCCTTTTTAATGATTGTTATACTATCTACTTTTTACAAGAAGCCAAGCAGTATGAACCATCTTCTGATTTATACATTTGAACTTCATCAAAATACATGTTTAAATAACCAATAAAATCATCTTTTTCATAGTGATAAGCTACTGCCACAACTATCTGATCCCCGGGCATGAAATAAATATGCTTATCGGCAAATGAAACTTTAACATCTTTCTCTACTGTATAAAAGAACTCTATTCTTGAATGTGAAAACCTTGCATCATATTTCAAATCTTTTTTATTAAATCCTAGTTGGGTTAATATAAGTGAAAAGAAATCATCAAATGCAGGATTTTCTCTGCAAGATTTAACTATATCCTGTTCTACTTTATGATTGTTTAATCCATTTCCTATAAGAAGTACATCACCTTCTTTCATACTACTTCTTACTTGGTGCAATAATTCGTGAATCTCAAAATTACCTAAAGTATTTCCTAAAAGAAGAAAGAAATTCTTTTTGAAAGTCCCTTTGTTAAGAACAGAAGTTATATTTCCAAGATTTTCAAAGTCAGAAATATTCCACTGAACTTGAAGAATTTCACTGTTTGTAGTTTTACTAACATTATCTATTGCCTGCTGTACCATATGTCCACTTATATCTATTGGGCAATATCTTACCTTCTTATTATCTTTCTGAAAAGCCTCTATGAACATTGCTCCCTTCTTTCCATTTCCACATCCCAAGTCAACTATATTTACTGCCTTTGCTGAAACTTGTTTCAGTATATCTTTCATATTTTTATTAAGAAGCTGCATTTCTTTTGGGCTAACTTTTGTCTTATATTTGTCAGTATCAACCAAATCTAAATATGCCTGTGCCTGTTCAGATGTAAGATACCATAACTTAGAATCAGCAATGTTCCAAACTCTTGTATTTCCCTCTAAAGAATATCCTCTTCGTAATATTTCTTTAAAGATTAAGTCGTTGACTTGCATGATAATAGATGCATTTTGGGTTTTTATGTTTTATGTATGATGATTTTCACTACTGAGTTGCATAGTAAACAGGAACATTTAAAAGTGAATTTTTCCGTCTGTCTTCAAGCCCTAGTAGTATAGAAGCCAAGTACATTGCCCTTTCGCGGCAAGAACCCGGGTGCGAATCCCGGCTGGGGCATTTTCTTCTTAAAATAATTAAATTCTTTGACGAGGGTTGAGTATGGACACATCAATAACTGAAGGCATTCCAAAAACTATTTCAGATAATGTAGCTTTTGGAAGCAATCCAAATCTATGAGTAATTGGTCCGCTCATATAAACTTGCTCCATTGTTTGTTGTTGAATAGTCATATCTACTGGTTTAAATTCTCTGTTGCCTAAAACAATTGGTTTTGCAACTCCGAACAAATGTGCCTTTCTTCCCAACTTAAGATCTTCTTCTGCAAAATCAAGTGAATAATTTTTATCAGGGCAACCTTCTCTAATCTGTGAAACAACAAAATCCTCTGCTTCATAAGATTTAGGAATTGCAATCAAATCAATATCTCCATAATTTCTATTTCCATTATTAATCCAGCCCTCCACAACTCCCCCGCCCAGGTAAACTTCCTTACAAGTGTCAAAAAGATAAGAAACAAAGTCGTTAACAACATTTCTATCTGCTAATCTAAGCATATGATTAAATCTTGAAGCATCTCCATTATAAGGCAAAACAACATTTTTTGTATTAGTTAATACATTTCTCATAAAAAGCAGGAATATTTACATTATTTAAACCTTACTAATTGTTACTCCTATTAAGTAACATTTAATATATTATGAAATTTCTTCTTTCACAATCTTTAAAAGCTCTATAAAATAATAAAAAAGATGAACAAAGAGAAATTACAAGAGCTTGCAATTGATTTAGAACAAGAGTATCCTTGCTCTCCAAAACAAAGAGTTAAGGGGATGGCACATCTTCCAAGAATGCTTGATAAATGCAGAGCAACTTTGCTTGGAAATAATGGAGAATATCACTACGACTGTCCTACAGACAAAAGACTTTTTACATTCTTTGGAATTGATGCCAACAAACTAAAGGATTTTGTTGCCACAGGAGCTACAAATGAAGAAGTATTTGATTGGATACTAAAAGAATCTGGAAAAAATCAGAAAGATGTTGAAAGATTCACAGCAGATATTGTTGGACTTTTCCCTGCAGATAATCCGCAAATGGCTGCCTGGTTTAACGGAGAATGTAAAAGACTAGGCCTAGACCCTCAAATAACTACTTTATTTGATTATCTTGAATTTGATGACGGCGTAAGTTTTGAATAATGAAAAAAATTCTTTTTCAATCTGATAATGAGCCACTAAGTGCATTAACGCATTTTATTGGAATCTTACTTTCCATAGCTGGACTTGTTCTTCTTGTAGTTTATGCATCAATTAAAGGGGATGCATATATGATAACTGGCTTTTCAATATTTGGAGCAAGTTTAATTCTTCTTTACTCTGCAAGCACTATATATCACTTCATTTCAAAAGAAACAAAAGCAAAAAGAATTTTCCAAAAAATAGATCATTCAATGATTTATGTTCTCATTGCCGGAACATACACTCCAATTTGTATTGCTGCTTTAGGAGGAGCCTGGGGATGGTCTTTATTTGGGGCCATTTGGTTTCTAGCAGCTTTAGGAATAGTATGGAAATCTGCTTTTAAAATGAATAAGATAATATCAACTATATTCTATGTTATAATGGGTTGGCTTGCAGTTATTGCTTTCATTCCATTAAAATCTCAGCTTTCCCCTGGAGCTTTATTCTGGCTTTTCCTTGGAGGACTTCTATATACTCTAGGTGCAGTAATATTTAGTATAGAAAGTAAATTCAAAAAAAGAAAATGGTTCTCTCTCCATGACCTTTGGCACGTATTTGTAATGGCTGGAAGTTTTGCACACTTTTGGCTTATGTTCAAATATATTATCTAATCAATATTTTCGCATAAATCTATCTTCCCATTCCCTCATTCCTTGTTCATCAAGTTTAACAGAATACCTTGGCAGCTTTATTTCAGCAAATTTACTTCTTATTATAAATCCATATACTATTCCAAATAAAACTCCAGATAGATGTGCCAAATTTCCAGTGTTGTTTAATGGACTTCCTGAAAAGAAAGCAACTGCCCCTAGCATGTCTCCAAGTATCCAAAGTATAGAAGCTAAAAACATAGGCATTGGAAGACTAAAGGCCCATACAGTCATTTTTGGTCTTAAGACTGCTAATGTTCCAATAATTCCAAATATTGCTCCACTTGCACCTAGTGAAGAGTCATAAAATCCTACTGCAATCAAGTTAGCAAAAACTCCTGCCCCTAAGAATACAAAAATGAATTTTTTCCAAGAAATGATTCCTTCTAAAATAAATCCAAACAATGCCAAGGCAAATAAATTGTAAACTAAGTGCCCTAAAGAACCATGCAAGAATATCGCAGTTAAATATCTCCAAAATTCAAGATAATTTAATTTTGAAAGCAATAGTAAATCAGTCAAACCAGGAAAAATAGACTGTAAAATAAACATGAAAACGCAGACAATACAAAGCCATAGTGCAACAAACTTCATATCTTTCATTTCACTGCTAATTGCCCCTTGTTATTAAATATTAATAAACAACATAAAACAACACATTTTTAAGCTAAAATTAGCCTTTTCTTATGTTCGCACATGGCGGATGTTGTGTAACGGTAGCACAACAGCTTGTGGCGCTGTTAGAGTGGGTTCAACTCCCACCTTCCGCTTTTCTAAACTAAAATGCAACGCCTTTATTTCGTAAACTTCTGTCTTTCTGCCCATTTGAATTGATATTATCAAAAATAACATTGATTCCTTGACTTCTCAAAAAGACATCTATAAAATGTTTCTCAAAACTTGAAGCACTTGAATATCTTACAGCAATCTGTGCTAAGTTTAGCGCTGCCTGTCTTTCGTGATAATTTCTAAGTTTTACAGGCAAAGAACCTGAAATTGGAGATTGTCTTAGACAGTAAAGATGAGCATCAAGTTCTCCAACAGTATAAACTGTTTGTGGGCTTACTTCTTTGGAGTTTATCTTTTCTGCCAAAACCTTAGAGTCTATTCCTTCATATCCAGAGAAATATCTCTGAGCATTTCTATCTGCTTTAATAATAACATCCTGAAATTCAATTTTTCCAAAATCAGAATAATCTTGCTTAGTGAAGAAATTGTTCCCTATAAATAAAGTAGATTTGTTTTCATTTCCCATGCTAGAAGCAGCACCCATTACAGACATTTCATAATTTCCAGAAAATGTTGTTGTAGTATCGAATTGTCCAGAAACAGAAGCAGGTTTACTTCCAATCATATCGTTAAGATA
>DASZSY010000032.1:0-2970 GCA_035548435.1 Candidatus Nanoarchaeia archaeon
TGGATCTGCCTGCAAAAGTTCTCCCTTGTTTCCATATATCTCGAATCTAGAAGGCCAATCTGGGCTGTATAATGCTTGAACAGAATTTTGAGCCTTAAAGTCTACACTGAAGTAATCATTCTTTGTTGCATCGAATTTCAAAGATTCAATATTTGCCTGTAGTCCCGATTTCAAATCAGAAATAACTTCTCTTCCAACCCAGGTTTTAGGTGCACATTGTATTTCAACTCCATCAACAGGAGCATATAATCTTAATACATCATAAGAATAATTCTCAAGAAATAGACTAGCTTGTTGTTTTGCATAAAGCTTCTTTGCTTCAGCTAACATGCTTCCAAAATTAGATTGAAGTTGTACATCGAAATTAGTTTTACTTGAGCTAAAGTTTTCTCCAGAAACTGAAAGCCTTGAATCTACTTGTACAGTAACTCCATCTCCCAAAACATTTACAGTAACCCTTGGGCTTTCCAAATAAACCTCAAGACCCTTATTTCTATAAATATCAAAGTCACATCCATTTAATCTTCCAGAAATATAGTCTGCAAGTTCACTTTCCACTTCAGCTTCTGTAGGGACGTTTTCTCTCAAAACTCCGTTGCCCTCCACAGTCATCCAATAAGGAACACTTGCTCCTCCAACAACGAGCTGATCTCCAAAGGGAGCATAATCGCTTCCAGGATTATATGGCTGTTGTTCTAATCTTCCTCCTCTAACGCTTGCCACATCTATTCCAGTTTTAGCTGCTTGCTCAATGCATGAAGAATAATAAGAATAAACTTCTGAAAATTCTTGATTTGAATTATCGTTTTTTATATTTCCTTTAATCAAAAAATAGCCAACAATAGCTACAACAATTACTATCGCAATGACGATAAAAATACTAATTTGCCCTCTTTTTCCTCTTTCCAACATTGTCAAAAACACTCAAAGAGAATATATAAATGTTTTACAGTTCATTCTAAAATCCACGACGATAAAAATGGCCCCACCAAGAATCGAACTTGGGCATGGTCCACGTCAAAGACCCGGTCTACCATTAGCCTATGAGGCCAGACAAAACCACACAGAAAGTTGCATATTTAAGGCTTTTTAGCATAAAGAGAAGAAAATTATAAATAGACTACTCACATAGTATGTGGGAGATATGACAAATAAAAAACAGTTGGGGAAAGAAGGAGAGCTAAGATTTGCCGCAGAATTTATTAGACAAGGTTGGAACATTTTTTTACCTTATGGAGAAGACAGTGAAATTGATTTACTATTACAAAAGGGAGCAGAATATAAGAGAGTACAAATAAAATCTACGCGTTCAAAAGAAGGAATAATACATGGAAGAATAAAATCTTCTAATAATTGGCAAATAAAAAAATACTCTAAAGAAATTATTGATTGGTTTGGTATATATGACGCTATAACAAAGGAAGGATACCTTGTCCCTATAGAAAAAGTTGAAGGAAAAACGGAAATTTATTTAAGAATAAATAAGCCAAAAAATAATCAGAAAAAAGATATCCGAATGGCCTCAGAGTATAAATATTTCTAAAAATAAGGTTTTTAAACCGTCAAATATCACTATAAATGTACGCCTCTATAGCTCAGGGGTAGAGCACTAGTTTTGTAACGTTTAGCAAAAGAACTAGGGGTCGGGGGTTCAAATCCCTCTAGAGGCTTTTTCTCGTTAACATTTATAATCTAAATTAAACTCCTCTATTAATGTCAATAAAGACCTGGTATAAAGAAAGAAAATTTTACTTTATATTTTCGGTTTCCCTTCTAGCAATTGCAATATACCTTTTTCTAGACTCTTCTTTTTTAGTGCGTTCATTTGCAACAGTTATTTTTCTTGCAATTTTCTATATTGGAGATAGAATGTATAGTATACAATTTAAAGACAAACACTATCTCTTCTTCATAGTCTTAATTGTGATGGGAGTTTTAGCAAGTCCATTGTACTTCCTTTACCCTCAGTACGATAAAGTTCAACACTTTGTAATGCCTATACTTATGTCTTCCATGGCTTATTACATGGTAAATAAACTTCCCTTGGAAAAGAAATGGAAAATATGGTATACTTTCTACATTGTTGTAGCTTTAATTGGGATATTTGAACTTGCAGAATATAGCATAGATAGAATTTTTGATTTCAAACTTCAGGGAGTTTACTTAAGAGACATTTCTGGGCTTTCAAAATTAAATACAATTCAAGGGCCATTGGATGATACTATGATGGATATGTTTCTAGGAACTTTAGGAGCAAGCATATATGGAATATATAAGAACGCTAGAAAAGAAAGATAAAAATTTAAAATTATTCTGCATCAACAAAAGTAGCTTTTCCGCTTGTAACTAAAATGCTCGAAACTCCAGAATCTAAGTTTGCCATCTGTCCTGTACTGAAAGGACCAACAACGCTTCCAGACATATCAACAAATTGTTCAACATCTTGATTGAATAATATCATCTTCAAAGCTTCAGTACTTTGAACTGTCTCTCCCTGTAACGATCTAGCCAATGCCTTATCTCCATCTTCAAAAGCTCTAACAATTTTTTCAAAAGTTTCCTTCTCGAAAGGAAGCATATTTTCATAATCTCTCTTCATAACTCCTGTTTCTGCAGCAACAAAAACAAGACTCAAAAGTTTTTTCTTTCTTCTCAATATAAGTTCTCTAAACAAAGAAATTGCATTTTCAAACTGTTTTTTTGTTTTAACAGCATTCTCTGAAAATAAATCATCATTGGCAGGTTGATTCTTTCTTTCATTGATAAATGTAGCAAAATCATAAAGAAAACTCTTAGGTAATGCTTGTAAAGTCTCTGCAAACTTCTCTTTTCTCAATATCTCATAAATATCATTGTAGCTAAGCATTAAAAAAACAAAATGCTATAGTTTATAAAAATGATTGTACTCTGATAAGTGAATACACCATGGCAAAAGAAAAATACAAAGTATACCTTTTTAGACACGGACAG
>DASZSY010000033.1:0-18163 GCA_035548435.1 Candidatus Nanoarchaeia archaeon
GAAAAGGGAGATTTGCCAGAGGGAAGAGTAAAGAAGAAAGCTGAAGATCTTTGGAAAAAACTTAACGCTCTAGGACTAACAAATGAAGAAGCTAGACAATATCAAGAAATTTACAAGGGAAATGTTTTCGAAGAAAGAACAAGAGGACTTGTTTTGCTTCCTGAAGTTATTGAATCAATACTTGATGGATGGAGACTTGTAATTGATGGAGGACCTCTAGCAAAAGAACCAATGATGAAGACCAAGTTTGTTCTTCATGACGCAAAATTACACGTAGACCACATGCACAGAGGACCTGCTCAAATATACCCTGCAGTAAGAGAGGGAATGTTCAACGCACTAAGAAAGGGTGGAGCAGTTGTTCTTGAACCTATCCAGACTCACTGGATTGAAACACCGGTTGAATTCATGGGAGCAGTTACACAACTTATTGGAAGTAAGAGAGGAGTGCTAATAGATGTAAGACAAGAAGGAATTGATACATTCATCAAAGCAAGAATACCAGTAGCAGAAATGATTGGTTGGTCTTCAGATCTTAGATCAAGTACAGAAGGAAGAGGAATATCATCACTAGCAGACCAGGAATTCCAAAAGATGCCAACTGAACTACAAGCTAACGTTATAAGAAAGATAAGAGAAAGAAAAGGCCTAGCAGAGAACCAGTAAAATTTTAATTTTAAGTAGATAAATTGTATCTTTCTGAAGTTTCTTGAAATAATTCTTTGTCTGGAAGAGTGAAAAGATATTGGCTGCTACCTGCAATTTTAGCATATACATCTTGGTCTCTTGTAAATAATTCTGATAAAGGAATTTCCATATCTGGATAACTCTCAAGTATTAGATTTGCAACACTTTCTCCAGTTCTATTTCCATATTCGAATAGGGAAGGAGTATTTTTTGTTTTTCTATGAAACTTTACGGGAAGTTTAAAATCGTGATTAAATGCCTGCTGAGCAATATAAAATAAAGTTGCTCTATGATGCCCTTCAACAAGCATTGTATGCGACCCATCTTGATTTGCAGTAAGTGGACAAAAATATTTTGGATTAAACATTGCAGCTTTTTCTATAAGTTTACTTAATTTTACTGTTCTTTGAGTTGGAACCAAATTGAAAATTGGAATATGACGAAGATTCATTTTTCAATATCCTCTTTGTATTCCTATAACTGAACTATGAAATATCTTTGCACAAACATCTTTTCCTACAAGTTCTTCATGAGATTTTACCTCAAATGAAGAATATAAATCAGAAATTGCTTTTTTTGCAGCCACCTTAAATTCTTCTTCACTCATCATTCCAAATGGATCTGAACTTGTTATAAGTAATTTGCCCTCTAGATTTTCTTGTTTTAATCTTAAAGTTAAAGTCAATCCTTCTATGGGCTGCTGGGTGTAAGCTGCTGAAATAATTAGTGCAGATTTATCTCTTATTTCTTTAGGATTTGCTGAAGCTAATCCTGCCGTCCAATGTGTTTGGTATCTTGGGTCTTGCATTTTAGTTAAAGAAACCTTCTTTCTTCATTCTATTTACTGCTAGAGGAACATACTTTTCCATTTTTCTCACCATTTTTTCAACGGGCCTTATAAGTCCTGAATGGTCTCTACTGCTATAGGCTCCGTCGGCAAAAAAGTGAAGGTAATATCTTGCCAATATATTTGGAAGCCAGCTGGCAACTTCTGCCTGATGAGAATATTCTTCATTTGAATGGGGGTGACCCATGCTTAGAACTCTTGGATCCAAGTGTTCTATCGAAAAATTATCTTTTCCATTTGTAGCATAATTTGCCAAGGTAAACAATCTTTGGGTGGCTGCAGGAAAATTTTCTAATAGACAATCTCTTTGATCAGAAGTCATTGTTAATATGAGATCTGCTTTATCAATTAACGTAGGTGTAAGTAAAATTGTTCTTTTCTCTCTGTCTCCAAATCCTCTGTAGCCTTTATCAAACATAACGCTTGTAAGTCTTGAACTTGCTCCATCTTTTGGTTTTTCTATACCTGCAGCAGTTACGTTTGCAAAGTATCCTCTTTCTTCCAATTCTCTACCAAATATTGCTGCTGCCGCTGGACTTCTATTTAGTCCCTCTCTGCATATTAGGAGTAAATTTTTCATAATTCTCTAGAAAATAAGACTTATTTAAAGCTTACTATAGGTGTCACTGAGCAGTAAGTATAAAATTAAAGTGAAAAATAAAGAAAAATAAGCTTTATTTAAATAAAATTATTTTTTTATAAAATGTAAAATAAAATATTTATTTTTTATAGACGATAAAATCTTATTTTGAGAAACATTTAAATACCCATAAAATTAAAGACATTTACAAAATATTAACATGGCAAAGACAAAACCAACACTTAACGTCGCTTTCGTAGGTCACGTAGACCACGGAAAATCAACAACAATCGGAAGATTGATGTTCGATTCTGGAATGGTTTCACCACAAGACTTGGAAAAGTTGAAGGCTGAAGCACAGAAACACGGAAAAGTAGGATTCGAATTCGCTTACGTTATGGACAAGTTCAAAGAAGAGAGAGAAAGAGGAGTTACAATCGACCTTTCTTACCAGAAATTAATTACTAACAAGTATGAAGTTACAATTATTGACGCACCTGGACACAAGGACTTCATCAAGAACATGATTACTGGAGCTTCACAATCTGACGCAGCATTCTTAACAGTATCTGCTAAAGACGGAGTACAACCACAAACAAAGGAACACGTATGGTTACTTAGAACAATGGGAGTTAGCCAGATTGCAGTTGTTCTTAACAAGATGGACACAGTAGATTACAAGGAAGATGCTTACAACAAGGCAAAAGCAGACGTTAGCGCAATTCTTAAGATGGCAGGATACAAGCCTGACGCAACAACATTCCTAGCAGTTTCTGGATTCAAGGGAGACAACGTAGCTAAGAAGTCAACAAACATGCCATGGTACAAGGGACCAACAATCTTAGAGCAATTAGACCTATTCGCACAGCCAGAAAAACCAACTGAATTACCTCTTAGAATGCCACTTCAAGACGTTTATGAAATTACAGGAATTGGAACAGTTCCAGTAGGAAAGATTGAAACTGGAGTAATGAAAGTTGGACAAAAGATTATAATCTTACCAGGAAGATCTGGAAAAGGAATTGCTGGAGAAGTTAGAACAGTTGAAATGCACCACGAACAATTACCAAGCGCTGAAGCTGGAGACAACGTTGGAGTTAACATTAGAGGAATTGGAAAGAAGGATGTTGCAAGAGGAGACGTAGTTTGTGACGCAGCAAAGCCAGCAACAATCGCTGAAGAATTCGTAGCTCAAATTGCAGTTATCTCACACCCAACAGTTATTGCTAAGGGTTACACACCAGTATTCCACGTACACACAGCACAAGTTCCAGTATCATTCATCGAGCTTATTGAAAAGACAAGCCCAGATGGAGTTACAACAAAGAACCCAGACTTTTTGAAGAATGGAGATGTTGCTAAAGTAAGATTGAAGCCAATCGGTAACCTAGTTATTGAAGCACAGGCTACAAACCCTCACATGGCAAGATTTGCAGTAAGAGACGCTGGAGCAACAGTTGGAGCTGGAGTCTGCATTGAAGTTAAGGCTAAAACACTTTAATTTTATTTTCAAACCTTAACACTTTAAATTTTAAAAACATTAAATAACAATTCATTTTCTTTGCTGCTATTCTATTCTTAGCGATAAAAAATTATTAGAATATAGATCCAATAGAAAGATAGCAGCAGGATCGTTAAATTAATTTCTTTCACACATTATTTTATAAATGCGTCATGTAAATAACCTTGATGAGCTCTAATGAACAATTAGAAAAACTATTTCTATTTAGACATGGAGATTACAATATAGATCAAAAAACCAGAGTTCAGACCTTGGCTGAGGGTTATAGAGAAAAATCTGAGGGACTTATCAAAGCAATAAGAAGCAGATTAGATTTTCAAAGAAGCATCGGATTAATAGCAAGCTCTGAAGAAAGAACTTCTTTATCAGTATCTCATGTTGCAAAAGAACTTGAAGTAATTGGAGAAGAAATAAATGAAGTAGGGAGTTTATCTGGAGCATATCCAAATTTAGCTTATGAAGAAATTATGCAAGTGACTAAATTAAAACCGAAATCTCAATATCTTGTATGCGGAAGCCAAGGAAATATGAGTTCTACGGGAGTATTATATGAAGTATTAAGGAAGCTGGGAAAAGATAAAGAAAATATAAGGAGTTTAATGGCTGCAAGAGGCGGAAATTATTGGTCAGGATTTTTTATAAATGTTAGAACAGGTGAATGGGAAAGAATTTGATTTTCAGTATCTCATAAATCTTTAAAAACAAACCAGAGTGTTTGTTTTCATGTCAAACAAGGTTAAAGTTAGAATATTAACCACAGCAAGAAAAGAACAAGGTACAGATGAAGCTTTATCTCCTAATTTTACAAGAATATTATCTGCAGAAAAAGTTACTGGCCTAGCTATTGTTGTTAAAGAGGGAAACACAAGAGTAATTGAAGGACTTGCAAAAACTTCTAGGACTCCTATAAGAGTATATAGATTTGGTACGCCAAGTGAGTTTAGAGACGAATATAGACGCAAGGATGGAGTATTAAGAGGAGAAGGATATCTTGTTTGCATAACTGATGATCTAAATAAGGCCGAAAGAATATTGAAATATCTTCCTTCTGGAATAACGCAACTAGACACACAATTTTAAAATTATAAAATAAACTTAAACAGACTTCTTCAAAGCCATAAATTCTCTAATCTTTCCTAATTTCTCGTATAAGAACAAAAGATTTTTCTGAACTTCATCTTTTTCTGCAGGTGTAAGAGAATCAAGAGAGAGAACTTTTTCAAAAGCTTCCATTGCATTCTTTCTTTTATCTTTTTGCAAGAGTGCACGTGCTTGAGTTAGGTACATCGTTTTCTGTTGAGCTTTAACTGCCAGCTTTTCTTTTGAATTTGCTGATGCTAAAGCCTTGCTTATTGAAACGTCTGCCTCATCAAAGTCTCCTGCTCTAGCAAACAATTCTGCTGATTTCAAGAAGTCTGCAATTTTTGCTTGGAAAGTTGTATTTATGTCTGCAGAAGCTCTGATTAATTTTGCTGCTTCACCATACATTCCCTTAGTTTCATAAAGTTTTGATAATTGAACTTGAACAAATCTTCTTGTATCAAAATCTAAGTTCTGTCCTAGACAAGCAGTAAGATAATTAATTTTTACGTAATCTCCTTGTGTTGCAAGTTTAGCTTCAATTTCTTTTCTTGTTCCCTCTTTTCCAAATCCCATGGTTTTCTGATGAAAGGGGTCTTTATAAAAATTATGTTATTGTAGTTTAGTTAAAAAAATAAAAAAATAGAATTCGACGTGAACATCTCGCGAATAGTCCTAACAACTGGAAACTTATTCTTCTGAAAGTGCATCAAGGCCATCAAACACACCTTCATCAAATTGTTCTTCAGAAGATTCCTCGACGGAGTCTTCCATTTGGGTAACCTCTTTTGATGCCATGGTCTTTTTCTTGGCTATGATAAATAGTTTATAAACATTATGCATGTCGACTATAAAATAGACTTAGAACAAGGTTTAAATAGGCAAAAAATGTAATTTATTTGAAGAAGTTTATAGGTTAGTTAAGTTAATCACTTCATACTCACGTCCAGCTCGGACATCCCTTATTTCTTCTTCCGAAAGCCTTGGATAGGCACAAAATAACACAATGGCAAAAGTAAGTCCAACATCAATAAAGTATATGATATACGCGACCTTTAAATCAGAAGGTCCTGTAGAGAAACCAGACGTAATCGGAGCCATATTCGGACAAACTGAAGGACTTCTTGGCGCTGAACTTGAAATGAGAGAACTTCAAAAGGAAGGTAAAATTGGAAGAATTGAAGTTGACTTGCAAATAGTTGATGGAAAATCTGTTGGAGAAATACAAGTTCCAAGTGCACTTGATAAATCTGAAACAACTTTAGTTGCTGCAGCTCTTGAAACAATTGAAAGAATTGGACCTACTGAAGGACAAATTACAATTACAAAAATCGACGACGTTAGAGGAAACAAGAGAGATTACATTCTAGAGAGAGCAAAGAAACTTTTGGCAGGACTTGACGGAGATACAAACCTTGGAGAAATGAGCAAAGCAGTTACAGAAGAAACAAGAGCTGCTAAAATACAAGAGTATGGAGCGGAAAAATTACCTGCCGGAGATTTATCTGGAAAGGAAATAATAGTTGTTGAAGGTCGTGCTGATGTAGTTAACATGCTTAAGAACAGAATAAATAACGTTATAGGAATGAACGGAACCAAACTACCTGCTGAAATAGCAAAACTTGGAGAGGAAAAAGAAATTACATTATTTGTTGACGGAGACAGAGGTGGAAAACTTATTGCTACAAATGTTATAAACAATGCAAAAATAATGTATGTTGCTATTGCTCCTGATGGAAAAGAAGTTGAAGAATTAACAGGAAAAGAAATGCTTATGGCACTTAGAAAGAAAATACCTGTAAAGGACTTTTTAGGAAGATCAACTGGATATGGAAGATATGAAGTTCAAGATCATGAAGTTGCTGAGAAAGCTGCAGAAGTAGAAGTTTCTCCTGAAGCTGCTAAAACAATGGTTCGCCAAGCTTACGATAAAATAAAGGGAAGCAAAGCAGCAGTTCTTCTTGATTCAAATGGAGATGTAATTCATAAGGTGGCGAGCAGAGAAGTTCCAAGAGCTATTGGCGGAGCTAGAAAGAAAGTATTTGCAGTTGTAATTGATGGTGGAGCAATAAGTTCAACAGTAAGAGCTTGCGACGAGTATGGAGTAGCATACCTTGGAGCATTAACATTCTCTACAGATGGACAATCTGTTAAATTAATTTCCTTGTAATAATAAGTAAGGAACTTTTAAATATCTGGATTTTCTTTTGTTTTGATGGGTGATGAGGGATTTGTTTCTAGACATTGGCTACAAATAACATTAGGAATACTAGCTATCGCAGCAATACTATTTGCACTTTATTTTACTCTATATCAACCAGTTAATTGCGACTCATATGCTTGTTTTCAAGACAAGATGACTGTTTGTAGTAAAGCTACATACATAAATGAAGAACCTGAAGCTTCTTGGAAATATGAAATCTTGGGCAGTGAAGGAAATGACTGTACAATACAAGTTACTATGTTACAAGCCAAGAAAGGAGAACTACAACTTGAAAATCTAGCTGGAATGGGAATGCAATGCAATTATCCAAAAGGTATAATCACATACCCTGAAAAAGACCTTGGAGCTTGTTCTGGAAAATTAAAAGAAGAATTACAAGGAATAGTAATAAAGAAACTTTACACTTACATATTAGATAATCTTGGAGAATTGGATCAGGGATTGAAACAATTTGTTTAAATGAGTATTATATTTGGACCAGCCGGCCTTGGTAGTGCTAAAACTGCAGTAAAGGTGCTAGAAGAATATTCTAAAAAAGGATTTGAAGCATGTGAAATTGCTTTTGTTCACGGCGCTTATATAAAACCTGAAGACACAAAGCAAATAAAAGAAGCTGCAGAAAAATATGGAATTTCTTTTAGTATTCATGCACCCTACTATGTTAACCTTGGGAGTATTGAAAAAGAAAAGAGAGACAAAAGTAGAGAAAGAATATTACAATGCTGCGAGATAGGAGAGATGCTTGGCGTCAGAACAGTTGTGTTTCACCCGGGATATTATCAAGAAAGTAAGGAAGAAACTTACAAAACAGTAAAGAAAGAAGTTGAATTAATGCTTGAATACATAAAGAAAAAGAAATGGAAAATTGAAATTGCTCCAGAAATAATGGGTAAAGTTAATGTATTTGGAAGCTTAGACGAAATTTCAAGACTTGCAAAAGAGACTGGCTGCGCTTTTTGCATCGATTTTGCACATCTTTTGGCTAGAGATAAGAAAGTAAATTACAAAGAAGTTGAAAAAGCTTTTCCACAGAAAAAATGGCACGTTCATTTCTCAGGAATAGTTTATGGAGATAAAGGAGAAAAACATCACAAACCTACAGAAAGCAAAGAATGGAAGGAATTACTACAGAATCTTCCAAAAGATAAAGAAATAGTTATAATAAATGAATCACCTAATATGATCGAAGATAGCATAGATGGAATAAAGATATATCATAAGATCAACTAGATTTAAATAGCATTAATTTTAAATCGCTGAATGCAAACATTAGAAATGCCTGGAATTGCTCACTGGAACTCTCATAGAAAAGTTTGTAGTCCATCACTTAGAGAGAAAATAGATGATGGAAGTGAAATAGATCACAAAAAAAGAATTGTTTTAGTTAGTCCTTTTGCAAGCTTCAACTTTCTTTTTGAACATACCTTGCAGCAATTAACAAAAGATAAGAAAGCTGAAGTCGATGTTCTAGATGTTGCAGAAATACCTACAGCACCATACGTTAATGTAAACCTAAGAGAAAAGTTGAAAGAATCTCTTCCTTACTGCGTTGTTGATTTTTGTAGAATAGGGATAGATGCCGGGGGACAAAGAGTAATGGGAGACTTTAGAGGATATCTCCATTGGACAACTGAAACTGTAAAGACAATGAAAGATCTAAGAACAAGATATCTTATTCCTAAACCTGATGGGGAAATTGCTTTTAGACTAGGAAATTATCTTAATGGAAGAACATTTGATCCTTATTCTTTTAGAGTTAGTGACTTAAATGAGATGATTAAAGAAGATTTGAAAGTAATACTTAATAATTCAGACGAGGGATTTTATTTGTTTGGAGAAGCAGTTGCTATTAAATAGAATTAGAGAAGTCTTTACTTTCTTGCTTTATTTCTTGTTTCTTTTCTGTTTCAAGTCCGTTCATCTTTCTTTGCTTTGCTATTCCAATAAGCATTACTCTGGATTTTAATGGGTTAACACGACAGACATTAAGTATTTCAAGCATTCTTGAGAGTATTCTATCATAGGGTTCCTTAGGATATACCTGAAGGTGATCAAGTCTTTCCTTTGTTTGCTTCGATAGTTTTATTGTTGTGGACTTAGTTGGCATGCTGGTATACCGTTGTTTCCCTATATATACTTGTCGCTACTATACAATTACACTAAAACCACAAAGCTTATAAACAGATTTCTGGTTGAAATTATAACTAAATTTACCCCACTAAACATGACATCCATGAAAAACTTGGTTTCACTTGTTGCAGTGTTTGCGTTACTGCTTGTAACAGTAAGTAGCGTAAGCGCTTTTGCGGACATTAGAAGTGTTGAAGTAAGCGGAATACAGGCCCTAGGCTCTGGATCTGCTGTTGCAACCTTTGCTGGCGACACAATCCCAGTACTAGTTGTTTTCAACGCTACTGCTGATGCAAGCGACGTTAGAGTGAAGGCTTGGGTTTCTGGAAACCGTGAATATAGTGTTTCATCTGACAGGTTTGATGTTTTAGCTGGAAACATGTATAGCAAAGTAATGGCTATCAAAGTTCCATACGACATCGATCCTAGCGAGTCATTTAAGCTTGAGATTGAAATCGAAAGCAGAAATGATGGAGTTGGTGATAGCGCTACAATTGACGTAACAACACAGAGAGAATCCTACAAAGTAGAAGTTCTTGATGTAAGCATGGACAATAAGGCAAAAGCTGGAGACAACCTTGCTTTAGACATCGTTCTAAAGAACAGAGGAAGACAACTAGCTGAAGACACTTTTGTCACTGTAAGCATACCTGCGTTGGGCGTTGAGCAAAGATCCTACTTTGGAGATTTGTCAGCACTAGACCAATCAGATCCTGAAAAAGAAGATGCAGTAGAAAGAAGAATGTCAGTAGCATTGCCATCAAACGCACGCGAAGGCATTTACACTGTTGAAATAACAGCTTTCAATGCAGATTCACAAGAATCAGTAACTAAGAAAGTTGCAATTCTTGGAGCAAGCGAGGACAGCGTAGTGGTTTCATCTGGAAAGAGCAAGACATTTGCTGCTAATTCAGCAGGAACATACTCCGTTACAATCGTTAACTCAGGAAACAAGATAGCTCTTTACGAGTTAACTTTCGAAACACCAAGTGGCCTAGTCGCTTCAAGCGATGAATCCATGGTAGCGGTTCCAGCCGGTTCAAGCAAGACAGTAAAGTTTGATGTTTCAAGCGTAAAAGCTGGAAATTACAACTTTGCAGTCAACGTTAACTCAAATGGCAACCTAGTTTCAAGAGATACCTATACAGCAATTGTTGAGGGCTCAAGTTTTGCTGCAAACGCAACCGTTATTCTAACAGTTGTTCTTGCAATAATCTTTGTAGTTCTTCTAGTTGTATTGATAGTTCTTCTAACTAAGAAACCTGCGAAAACCGAAGAATTCGGCGAAAGCTACTACTAAGGAAATATCTTTTAATTTTTTCTTTTTTATTCCTGTAGCTTTCCCTTCTTCATTCAATTAAACAATCAAACAAAACCTTTTTAGAGGTGTGAAAACATATATCACACAATGAATCAAGCACCAGTAAGACCTGAAGTAATGGAAATGGTTAAACTTCTTTATAACGACAATTTTTATCTTCAACAGGCAGAAATTGTTAGTGCTGATAACGAATTACCCTATATTCTAGGACGTTTTAAAATAAATAACTCTGGGCATTATGGATTCTCACCAGGACACGTCCACGTTCCAGATTCAATGGCTGCAGCTGCACAAATGGGATATGCTTTCTTTATGCAAGCAAGTTTAGATGGATTAATACCTGAGTTTCCTAGAGTTAGTTTAGAAAGGCTTGCTGAAATTGCAAGAGACAAAACAGGTGGAGCATTCTGGAAAAACATAGAAGATGCAGACTTTAAGGCCCTTCCACTTGATTTTGGAGGAAGAATGACTATTGCTTCAGTGCATAACAATGGCGGATTACTTATAGACACTAGAGTTAAATTCGGTGATGTTCACCCTTCAGGTTTAGGGTATAATGACATATGCAAGCACAGAATGGATGCGAGATTCATTGTTAAATTCTAAATTACCAACGAGAATACTTAAATAGCTCTTTTCCTAACTGTTTTTCGTAATGGCCTATATCAAAAAGATGGTTATGCAGGGCTTTAAGAGCTTTGCAAAAAGAACTGAAGTAATATTCGATAGAGGAATTAACGTAGTTCTTGGACCAAATGGATCTGGAAAATCAAACATTTCTGATGCTCTGTGTTTTGTACTTGGAAGATTGTCCATAAAATCAATGAGAGCTGCGAAGAGCAAGAACTTGCTTTTCATGGGATCTAAATATGTTAAACCTGCAAGAGAAGCAACTGTTGAACTTGTTTTTGATAATACTGATAGAGTATTTGGAATAGATGCAGATGAGATAATACTGCACAGAACAGTAAAACATAATGGGCAGGGAGTTTACAAAATAAATGGAGAAACAAAAACAAGAATTGAAATTATTGAACTTCTTGCACAGGCAGGAATAGACCCGCATGGATTTAACTTAGTCCTTCAGGGACAAATTCAAGCAATTGTTAAAATGCATCCTGAAGATAGAAGAAAAATAATTGAAGAAGTTGCTGGAATTTCAATATATGAGGCAAGAAAAGAAAAATCACTTAAGGAACTGCAAAAGACAGATGAAAGACTCAAGGAAATAAATGCTATACTTAGAGAAAAAACAACATATCTGAAAAATCTTGAAAAAGAAAGAAGTCAGGCTCTGCGTGCACAGGAACTTGAGACCACTGTAAAAAGAGCTAAGGCTTCTCTTCTTCACAAAAAATTAAATGAGAAACTCAAAGAACTTGGAGATATAGAAAAATCCATAGAAGAAAAAACGCAAGCTAAAGACAAGATAAAGGCACAGAACACTGAAATGTACAATGATGTTGAAAGCTTATCCAACAAGATTCATGATATAAATAAACAACTTCAGAGAGCTACAGGAGTAGAACAAGAAACATTACATAACCAAATAGCTAATCTTAAAGCAGAAATTGAAGGACTCAGGGTAAAGAAAGAAGGACTGGAACATAGAAAGATAGAGATAGTACGTAGAACAGAGGAAATGCAGAAGTCAATACCTGAACTTGAAGCTGAAATAAAGAAACTTGTCGATAAATCTCCTTTGGTAGCGCAGAAGGCCCAGGAACTAAAGAAAAAGAAAGAAGAATTTGCTCAAATAGAAGCTGAAAGAAAAAAACTACTTACAATTAGAACTGAAACTAACGCACTTAGGGAAAGAATAAAAGATAGGGAAAGACAAATTTCAAGAGCTACGGCAGACTCTGAAGCTTTGGTAAAACAAATTGAAGAAGCTACAATACAATGTGAATATAAAACTGAAAAGACTTGCAGTGAAGCAATACTGAAAAATAGAACTCTTTTGGCAGAAAAAAGAAATTTGATAAAAGACCAGCAACAGGTCACAATACAAGCTGAAAGAAAAAAATCTGTAGCTGAAACTGAGATTTCTACATGGGAAAAGAATAAAGAAGATGTAACAAGAATAGATATCTGCCCACTGTGTCAAAGCAAAATAACTGCAGAACACATTGGACATGTACATAGAGAAGCAGACGGAAAGATTGGACTTGCAAGGCAAAGCATAATCTCTGCCGATGAAAGTATTGACAAAGCCAAGATATTATCTGACAATGCGTACCAAGAAATAACTAAGATAGAACAATCATTGTCTGCTGCTGAAATAGAACTTGTAAGACATAGAACAATAGTTGAGAAGCATGAGCAACTTAAAAGAAGAGTTCAAGAGGAACAAACGTTAAAGAAAGAACTTTTAGAACTTCAAAAAAGACTTGAAAGCCTTGAAAGAACAAGTATAGATGCGAGAGCAATAGAAGAACAATACGATGCTAAACTTCTTGAGATTGAAGAGATATCTTCTAGAACAGAAGAAGACGTTGACACTGCTGCAGCATATAAACAAAGAGAAGTTGAAAATCAAAAGAACATAATAAAGAGAAACCTTGTAGACAAGCAAGATATTGAAGATCAGATTGCAGCCATATCTGAAAGTTATACTGAAAAGAAGGCAGTTCTTGAGGTGAAAGAAAAACAAGAACAGGAATTAACTCAAAGATACAAGAAGCTGTTTGAAGATAGAGACAATATGCAAAGAGAAATGCAAGAAAAGAACTTGGAAATTTCAGAGCTTCAAAGTAGCATAAGGCAGGTTGAAGAACAAATAAATTATCTTAAGATTGGAAGTGCTAAACTCGATGCTGAAAAACAAACTGTTGAGGCAGAGCTTGTTGAATATCCTGGAGTTGAAATAATACAGGGAAGTGTAAACTACTTGCAGGAAAGACTTGCTAAAGCACAGGAAGGACTAAGAGAGATAGGAAGCATAAATATGAGAGCTCTTGAAGTTTATGAAGAAATAAAGAAAGAGTATGATATAGTATTTGAGAAAGTAACTACCTTAGAAGCTGAGAAAACCCAAATTATGGCAATTATTGAGGAAATAGATAAGAAAAAGATACGCTCCTTCATGAAAACATTTAGAGGAATAAATGAATTGTTTACAACAAACTTCTCTAAAGTATACACTAAAGGTTCTGCATTCCTTGAAATAGAAAACAAAGAAGATGTTTTTGCAGGTGGAGTAAATATAGTTGTTAAGCTTGCAAAAGGTAAGTACTTTGATGTCACTTCACTTTCAGGAGGAGAACAAACTCTTGTTGCTCTTTCGCTTCTATTCGCAATACAGGAGTTTAGACCGTATCACTTCTATGTCTTTGATGAAATTGACGCAGCTTTAGACAAAAGAAATTCTGAACGTTTGGCAGCGTTGCTAAATCAATATATGAAATCTGGACAGTACATTGTTATTACGCACAACGACGCAATAATAATGAATGCAAATGTACTTTATGGAGTAAGTATGCACGATGGAGTTTCAAAGATACTATCCCTACAACTTCCAAAGCCTACTCCTATTGCTAATCCTATGGCTTCAGAAACAACTAACGCAGTAGCTGAAGAAGTGGTTTCAGAGGAAGAACAGGGAATAAAAGAGCCAGAAAAAGAAGAATTGTTTGAAGACGCCGAGGCAGAAGCTCTTGGCGATGAACTAGACGAGCAAGAACAAGACGTTAATTAGAATACAGGAAATTCAACTATACGAGTTTTATGATTTCTAACACTTAACTCTTGAATCATCTTATTAACTTCTTTAGTCCTAACATTTTCAGGAATAGTATTTAACCAATACTCTCCTTGCTCTGCTAGACTTTCTAACTTCTTTGGACTGGCTTGATGTCTTCTATTCCTTCTAGCATCATAGTGCCACTTACCGGAACTATATGCTTCTAAGAATCTTTGTACTTCCGCTGGAGAATATGAATCTTTATTTTGATTAATTGTCATGGTACCACTCATCTCCCATTGTGAAACCTGCTAATTCAAGTTCTTCCCACATTTCCCAAGGAATAAATGAAGGATTTCTGTTTATATGACCTAAGATAGTGACTGTATCACGTGAAAAAGTGAACGATTCGTGAATCTTTCCTTTTGAAGTTGTCCATTGATCATCCTTTCTTTTCCTAGACAAAACTAATTTACCTTCGGGTATTTCTCCAAGTCCACATTTATATGCCAAACCTAAATTTATGTTTCTAGATTCTTGCAGTTTACTACGATTGTAATCAAGACATGTAGATTCATAGCCATATCTACCTAACAAACCTGCAAATTCTCTTATTTTATAAGATTCTGAAGAATCTAAACTTGACAGAACAGTTTCATATCTGTTTTCAATAGTTAAACGACCAAGTGTAAATGCTAAGGCTCTTTCTTGATCATTTTGATATTTTTCTGGAATTGAAACTCCAAGATAGGTTTTGATTTTCATTATCTACTCCTTTGCTCTAAATTAATAGGGGCTGTGAAAGTTACTTTAGCCTCGTTAAATGAATACCCTAGATATTTTTGATTACCTACTATTCCTTGAATATGGTGTTGAGAAAAATTAAGTTCTCCCTTTCTTTTTCCTCTTCCTTCAGAGACTTCGTAGCTTATACAGGTTGCAGAACCACTATAATCCTTGAAATTAGAAGTTAAATAATCTACAACTTCACGACTTTTTACATTCTGCACATGCCAAGGATTCATATTGCTTCCAAAATGAAGACTGATTTTTGCATTGTCAGGCAAATTTCCAATTATATCTGTAGCTTCAGTTAGACTAGATAGAGATTTATCAATTATCTTTCTTCTTCCTGCTAATAGTTCTACGAGAGTATTCATTTTTACTTTCCTCCGAAATTATAATTGAAACCTATTCCGAATGTTTTTCTTGTTCTGAAAGTGTTGCCGAATTTTCCATTGTCTACAGGAGATTGATATCTTGCGCTTGCTTTTATTGATAGATTCTTTGTTAATTGTTTACTCAGTCCAATACTTGTAGCTACAACTGCAGGGCCTGTTGCATCTGTGTAAAGATGTGAGTTTGCAATTGCAGCTAAACCAAAGTCTAAACTTGTACTTGCACTTAATGGAATAGATTTGTCGTATGCAATCTTTGCAGAATAACCGTTTCCGCTTCCAGGACTCCAGCACTTATCTAAAGTTAAAGAAACTCCTGGGAGTTTTGAGTGCGATAGGGTTGCTTCAGCACAAACTGCATCTTTGAAGCTTGTTCCTGGGAAAGTTAGATATATTCCACTTAGTTTTGCTGTCAAATCTTTCACTCCAACAGGATAAGCAAAAGTTAGATCATGCTCATTGATTCTCTTTAGGTTTGAGTCATAGTTTGTCCAAACGTCAAGCGAGCCTTTTCCTACATTTACTCCAACGTCTGTTTGCACAACTGCATAATCTCCAAAAGCCATTCCAAATCCAGCTCCAGTGTAATTGTTTTTTACATCTGTTGAAATCCAACCTGAAGGACTTGCGCTTGCAATTGCTCCGGCTGCTAATGCTGCTGCAGCTGTTGCTTTTCTAAATATGTTTTTCATTAGAATTTCCTCTGCACAGCGAATCTGTGCTCTACTCTTGGAACAATACTTCCTGCAGACTTGTTTCTTAAAGCAGGGTTGTAACCAATATTCCAATCTTTGCTTGGGCTGTAGAATACTTGAGCTTCTCCATAGGCCCACTCTGCTCCAGATTTAGAATTGAGGTTAAGTTCTGCAAATACTGCTGCAGAAACCTTATCGCTAAGGTTCTTTCCTACTGCAAAACCTAGAATGTTTCTGCTGCGAACAGATTTTCCTTCTGAGTTTAACCAGGCAGGAACAAGTCTAACCAAAGCATAACCGTTCTTTACAGGGATATTAAGTTGTAATCCAATTCCGGTATCAGTAAAGCCCTCATTTATGCTTCTTGTTTGGCTTACTACACTTATTGAGTCAGATAGCTTTCTTGTAAGAGTTGTTTTTCCAAAAGCAGTTCCATCATGGTATGCTTCTAAGAAGGTATACCCTTTTACATCTGCAGGAAGAGAATAGAAGGCGTTAAGTCTTTCATAGGACTGTCCTGCCTCGGTGCTCTGAATATGTTCTACATTTCCAGATACTCCTGCTGCTACTTCTGTTGTTAAAGCACCTGTTAAAAGTGCTCCAGCAAGAAGCAAGTTCTTTGCTTTTTGTATTGTTTTGTTTTTCATGGTTTGTTTTTACCGTTTTAGTTACTACTGATTGGTATAGACCTAGTTTAAACTTTTTTATTATACTATATATACTAGCATAAAAGTATATACTTAATCTAAATATTTATATAGTCTGAAATACACTGAATACTATGAAAAGAAAACTCGTAAAGCAGGGAGTTGCAACGCTTATGATAAGCTTACCAACAGACTGGCTTAGGCAGCACAAACTTGAGAAAGGAAATGATATAGAGCTACAGCCCTCTGGAGATGCTCTATTAATAAAACCAGACTATCAAAATTTAAAGAGATCAATAAAAATAACACTTGAAGGAGATGAAGAATCAATGATAAGAACTGTAATAACCAACGCATACAGGAGAGGATACGATTTAATAGAAATTAATTATTCCAATAAAAAACAATTTGAAATTTTATCTAGCGTCATAAAAACTAGACTTGTAGGTTTTGAAGTTATAAAAAATGCAAATGGGTTTTGCGTTATAGAAAATGTAACTGAACCTGCCTATGAACAGTTTGATAATATATTCAGCAAGGAATGCATGAGTATACTGGAACTATTTGATTTAACTACAGAATATTTAGAGGGCAAGAAAATATCTAAAGAAGATTATGAAGAAGTTGAAGAAAGAATACAGAAATATGACAACTTTTGTCGTCGAGCCTTGGAAAAACATCCATTGTCTACAAATGAGAGAGAATACCTAGTTAGCTTCCTGTCACATATAATTCATGGACAGAGAGAGCTTTATCATTTACTTAGGTCTGGAATAAAGATATCAAAGAACATTCATATGATATCAGTTTTAAGAAAATGTAAAACCATATTTGAACTTGTAATTAAAGCCTACAAAGATAAATCAATTGGACTTGTAAAGAATGTACATACAACTGAAAGAGAAATAATATACGATGCAGGATACAAAATTCTTAAAAATACAAAACAGAACGAAGGAATTGCAATTTATCATCTAATGTCTTCAGCAAGACAATTTTATCTGGCTAACAGTCCGCTTATTGCTTTACTGCTCTAAAGGCAATGGCATTACTCTCTCTAAAGTTTTGTAAAAGTTTTTTCCAGGTAGATCATATGTCCAGTATCCTATCTTTGATTCATAGCAAATTACTGGAGTGACTGTTTCACTAATCTTTTTTCCATTGTGCTCTAAAGACATCCTGACTAGTCTATGATATCCTTCTCTTGCTTTTGGTAAGTCAAATCTAACTGAGTTATCTTCTTTTTCATTTCTTTCACTGCCTAAAACCTCCACAATTGACTTTATTCCAGGTTCGTTTGATCTGCCGTGATTGAAGGAATTAAAGTAGACAGTGTTTGAGTATCCTTCTAATCTTAACTCGCTAAATCCAAAGGGCAAGGTATTTTCGCCTACAACAACTGGAACAGACTTTCTTGAGATTATTTTTCCTGGTTGAGTGAACTTTAGATTTGCTTTTTCAATGCCTTCGCTAGATTCATCTGGAGAGTAGAACTCTACAACTAGATTGTAATTGCCTGGCTTGATATTTTTAGGTAAATTAATTGATTCTGAATTATCTTCATACCCCA
>DASZSY010000034.1:0-28233 GCA_035548435.1 Candidatus Nanoarchaeia archaeon
TGAAAGACTCTATGAAACTTTTTTTGGAAACGAAGAACTTGGACACGTTTCAAAACATGATGTAAGAAATGCATCAGAACAACCAGGAGATGCACAAGCAAAGCCTGGAGAAGCAACTTATTTTAATTAATTAGGAAAGCAATATGGCTTACAAATCTTTATTTGAAGATGTTATTGCATATGGAACTTCAGATTTTGATAGCCATTCAAGATATGTTGAATGCAGTCTTCCTCTTGAAACCATTATAGGTGAAACAAGAAACATTTTATTCAACGGATTTCAAAATGTGGAAGATAGAGTTAGAATTGTATTAAACCCTCCAAGAATGATAAGAGCTGTAATGGACCATAAAATAGAAACTCCTCTTGCAGATTATTCTCTTGTAGCTGATTCCATAGCTCTAGGACTTGCAATATATTCTAGAGATCCAAGAGCAAGAAAGCTTATTGATAAATATGAAGAAGCAGTGGAAAAAGAAAGTCCAAGACTATTAGACGAAAAGTTAAAACAGGAAGCAGACGCAGCCACTTGGATTGCTTCACATCCAATTAAATCAAGATTCTCAGCAGGAGTTCTAGCAAAAAAAGCAAAAGAGAAAGATATTCTTCTTATAGCTCTTGCTCATGGAGGAGTAGCCGCAGGAATGGATGTTTTCTTAAATTATACAAGTCTTACAGGTTCAAGAAAATCTAAATTTTATGCAACAAGATTATCTGTAAATAAAATTGGAGATTTAAATCCTAGACTAAATGCCCAAGAAAAAGAAATGCTTGCTGAAGAAGCAAAAAAGAGAGAAGTTGTGATATTTGATGAAGATTCATGCACTGGAAATACTATTGCTGGAGCACAGATGTATTTCGAAAATTTATTTAAAAAACAAGTTATTACAAGAGTAAATTATTGGCCAGGACATTGAAAATTAATTTCCAGCTTCTACAACAGTTCCTTCTTTTGCTTCTACAATAGCTTCTTCGTTAGGAACTTTAACAACATCAGCTACCTTGTCTCCGTCCTTAAGATTAACAACTCTTACTCCTTGTGTAGCTCTACCCATTACTCTTATGTCCTTCATTCCTATTCTTATTACCATTCCCTTTGTTGTTGTAATCATAACTGAATCCTTGTTATCAACATTCAAAGCTGAAACAATGTCTCCTGTCTTGTCGCTTGTTTCCATTGCTATAACTCCCTTTGTAGCTCTTGCAGTCTTTCTGAATTCTTCAAGTTCAGATCTCTTTCCATATCCCTTATCTCCAATAACAAGTACAGTTCCTTTTCCATCACTAGGCAGTGTTTCAAGGGCAACAACTTCATCATTCTTGCTCAATTCAACTCCCTTAACTCCATAGCTTGCTCTTCCCATTGATCTAACAGATTCTTCATCTGCAGTGAATCTTACAGCCTGTCCATGCTTTGTAACAATCATTACTTCTTGGTTGTCTGAAACAATTCTTACGTTAACTACAGAATCAGAACCGTCAGCAGGTAAGTTCATTATTCTTACTCCAACATTTCTTGGCTTTGAAACATCCTTTAGTGGAAGTTTCTTTACTATTCCAAGCTTTGTAACAAAGAACAGATATCCTGAATCAAAGTTTCTCACAGACATTACATTTGTTATTGTTTCTTCTCTCAAACTAAGTACATTAACAATTGCTTTTCCTTTGCTTTGCCTTTCACTTGCAGGAACATCGTTTGCTTTAAGCCAGTATACTCTTCCTCTGTTTGTGAAGAATAGAAGATAATCATGAGTGTTACATGTAAGCATCTTACGTACAAAGTCTTCTTCCTTAAGATCAGTGCCTGAAATTCCAGCACCTCCTCTCTTTTGTTCCTTGTATGTCTTCAAATCCACTCTCTTTATGTATCCTGCTTCTGTAAGCATAACAACCACATCTTTCTTCTCAATCATGTCTTGTTCAGTGATTTCATCTATCTTCTTTATTATCTTTGTTCTTCTCTCATCTCCATAGTTTCTCTTTAGGTCTGAAACATCTTTCTTTATAAGCAAAAGAACTTCATGGTCATTTGAAAGCAATTTCTTAAGGTCTGCAATTAATTCTTTTAGTTCTTTCTCTTCATCTTTTAGTTTGTTATCTTCAAGATGTGTAAGCTGCTGAAGTCTTGTTTCAAGAACTGCCTTGGCTTGTCTTGATGAAAGTCCAAACTTCTTCATAAGTCCATCATGTGCTTCTGTAGCGTTGCTTGCTTTCTTTATGAATGCAACAATTCCATCAATTTGCTTTAATGCTAATAGAAGTCCTTGTACAATCTCTATTCTATCCTCTGCTTTCTTTAAATCAAACTTGGATCTGTTCTTTATTGTTAATTTTCTGTAATTTACATATGCTTCAATTATTTGTTTTATTGTTAATATTCTTGGTTGCTTTCCTGAGAGTGCAAGCATGTTAGCGTCAAAGCTTGTTTGCAAGTTTGTCATTTTGTACAATTTGTTTAAAGTATACTTAGGGTCAACGTTCTTCTTTAGCTCTATAACAATTCTTACTTTTCCCTTTGCAGATTCGTCTCGTAAGTCAGAAATATCAGGAAGTTTCTTTTCATTGTGAAGTTCTGCAATACTCTTTACAAGATCTGCTTTGTTTACCATGTAAGGTATCTCAGTTACTATTATGTGAGATCTGTCTTTGTGATCTTCAATGCTTGTTTTAGCTCTTATTATTATTTTTCCTTTTCCAGTTGTATAAACATCTTTTATTCCGGGTCCAGTTATTATTCCTCCAGTTGGGAAGTCAGGTCCTTCAATTATCTCTGCAAGTTCAGCGTCAGTTATTGTTGGTTTGTTTATGTAAGCTGAAATAGTATCGCAAACATTTGTCAAATTGTGTGGAGGAATATTTGTGGCCATTCCTACTGCAATTCCTGTTGCTCCATTTAATAACAAGTTAGGAAGTTTTGCAGGTAATGTCTCTGGTTCTTGCTCAGAGTTATCGAAGTTAGGTCTCATAACAACAGAGTTCTTTTCAATGTCTTGCAATAATTCTTCAGCAATCTTACTTAATTTAGCTTCAGTATATCTCATTGCTGCTGGACTGTCTCCGTCCATACTTCCAAAGTTTCCCTGTCCATGAACAAGAGGATAACGTAGTGAGAAATCTTGAGCAAGTCTTACCATAGAATCATAAACTGCAGTGTCTCCATGAGGGTGATACTTACCTATAACTTCTCCAACTACTGTTGCAGATTTTCTTGTTGCTTTACTTGCATCAAGACCAAGAGAATTCATAGCCCATAGTATTCTTCTGTGAACTGGCTTAAGTCCATCCTCAACTGCAGGCAAAGCTCTATCAACAATAACTGACATTGCATAGTCAATGAAAGCCTGTTCCATTTCTTCAACAATCTCTGCTTGAGCTACACCCTTCTCTATTTCTCCCTTCTTTCTTCTTTCCTGTTCCTTCTCTTCCATTTCCTTCTCTATTTTTTCTTCGTCAATATTTGCTGGAGTCATTTTTTCTTCCCCTTTTTAGGTTTTGATTTTGCTTGTTTTTTTGCTTTTTTTGGTTTTGCCTTTGAACTTGATTTTTCTTTTGTTTCTTTCTTATCAGTAACTTTCTTCTTTATTGGAGATACTTCTTCATCTTCCTCATCCTCAATAAGTAAATGTTCACTAGGGAAATTTGTTCCTCGGAAGCCACAGTTCATACATTCTATTATTCCATCTTCCTCAAATTCAACATCGTGACTTCCACACTTAGGACAATAATCGCTTGCCATTATATGTCTAGCTGAGCCTCCTGTGCTCTTTCTGCTATGAATTGTTTTCTAGGTTCTACGTCATCTCCCATAAGCATTGAGAATATTCTGTCTGCCTTAACTGCATCATCTATTGTAACTCTGTTAAGTAGTCTAGTCTTAGGGTTCATTGTTGTTTCCCAAAGCTGTTCAGGATTCATTTCTCCAAGTCCTTTGAATCTTTGAACGCTAACATTTTCTCCCATCTTCTTTACAAATTCTTTAAGTTCAGAATCACTATAGATATAGTGATCTGTTTTCTTTCTTACTTTGTAAAGTGGAGAAACTGCAATGTATATGTTTCCATTTTCAATTAGTTTTGGGGTGAATCTAAAGAAGAAAGTAAGTAGCAGAGTTCTAATGTGTGCTCCATCTACATCTGCATCTGTCATTATTATTATTTTAGAATATCTTAATTTTTCAGCATCAAATTGTTCTCCAACTCCAGTTCCCATTGCTGTAAGAAGATTTGATATTTCTTCATTTGAAAATACTTTTACAGGATTTGCTTTTTCTACATTCAAAATCTTTCCCTTAAGTGGCAAGATAGCTTGAAATTCTTTATTTCTTGCTTGTTTAGCGCTACCACCTGCAGAATCTCCCTCTACAATGTACATTTCAGTTTCCTCAGACTTCTTTCTTGAACAATCTGCTAGCTTTCCTGGCAATCCTCCAACAGAGAATGCTGATTTTCTTCTTACAAGTTCTTTAGCTTTCTTTGCTGCGTTTCTTGCCTTTTGAGCTTCAACGGCCTTTGTTACAACTCTCTTTGCAATGGTAGGATTTTCTTCAAAGAACATTACAAGTGAAGACATTGCAATGCTGTCTACTATTCCCTTAACATCGCTATTTCCAAGTTTTGTTTTTGTTTGTCCTTCAAACTGTGGCTCTGGAACCTTAACAGAAACAATAGCAGTAAGTCCTTCACGAACGTCATCTCCAGTAAGGTTGTCATCCTTAATCATCTTATTCTTCTTAGCATAATCGTTTATTGCTCTTGTAAGTGCAGTCTTAAATCCTACAACGTGAGTTCCTCCCTCAACAGTATTAATTGTATTTACAAAAGAAAGTACTGTTTCGTTGTATCCATCATTGTATTGGAATGCAACTTCAGCCATAACTTTATTTTCTGACTTTGTGAAATAGATTGGCTTGTGAATTTCATTCTTTCCAGAGTTAACCCATTTAACGAATTCAATTATTCCTCCTTCATAGTGGAATGTTTCTTTCTTCTTTGATGATTCTTCTGTTAAAACTATTTTAAGTCCCTTATTCAAGAATGCGATTTCTCTAAATCTTGTTTCAAGAACAGAGTAATCAAACTTTGTTGTTGAAAATATTGTTTCATCAGGATAGAATTGAACTTCTGTTCCAGTGTCTTTCTTTTCACATTCTCCAATTACTTTCAAGTCATAAAGAGGTTTACCTATTTTGTATTCTTGTTTGTGTATTTTTCCTCCTCTTCTTACTGTAACTTTCATTAACTTACTAAGAGCTGCAACAACGCTAATTCCTACTCCGTGTAATCCTCCAGAAACTGCATAACTTCCCTTATCGAACTTTCCTCCAGCGTGAAGTTTGGTAACTGCTATTTCTACTGCTGGTCTCTTGTAAACTGGGTGAATATCTGTAGGAATTCCTCTTCCATTATCCCAAACAGTTACACTTCCATCTTTGTTTATTGAAACTTCAATTGTATCACAATATCCTCCCATGGCTTCGTCAACTGCGTTATCAACTATTTCCCAAACAAGATGATGAAGTCCTGTTTTTGATGTACTTCCAATATACATCGCAGGTCTGTGTCTTACTCCTTCGAGGCCCTCTAGAACTTTAATATTACCAGAACCATAACTGTTTGACGCTGTTTCTTTATCTTGAGCCATTAAAAACACCTTTTTATAATTCTCACAACAAGAAGTAGTTTAAAAACCTTTCCACACTAAAATGCATTTTACCGTCGATAAAATGAAATTTTATTATTTTTGTAGTTAATATTAGATTTATCGACGAATACCCAAGATTATGGTAGATGTGCTCTTTCTTGCATTCTTCTAAAATATGATTTAAATTCTTGTCTAGTATAAATGCCTGATAGTTTTTGTATATCTGTATAACTTAAACCATAACATTGGTGAATAAATCTACATTCAGCTTCAGAGTCAACATCAAAACCAAAAAAACCATCATTCGCAGTTCTACTAATTCTCAATTGCTCATCATAGCATTGTTTTACGATATTTCTTAGATGTATTTGTTCAATAATAGTCAAGTCAATACCATAACCTCTTTTTATTGATTTACGAGTTTCAAAGAAAAATTCTTGCCAGGTATTTTCTCCAACAAATAATAATTCATCTACTGTTTTTATTCCAAATTTCTTTCTAAATAATTCTTCAGAAGCTTTTTTACTTAACTTAGGCAAAACAGACATATAGTTGATGAAAAATTTAGAATTATAAAGTTAACTAAAAATTATTTAGCTGCTGCTTTAGCTTGCTGTGATATTGCGTGTGCCTTCTGTTCTCTGTATGCTGCTGTCCACTTAAGCTTATTTTTATCTCTTTCTAGCTTCTCGCTATTCTTTCTGCACTTGCTGCTGCAAAAGAAATCAACTGTTCCAGAATTTCTTACTAGGTGAACTCCCATGAAAGAGTGTGTTTCTTTTCCACAGAATGAACATTTAACCATTTAACTACCTCTGAAGCTGCCTTTAATTCGGCGTGCTTCAATTTCAGTTTCTCTGAGTGTTAATAAGTCTCCAATCTTAACAGGTCCCTTAACGTTTCTTCTCATACTTCTTCCCTTGTTACTTCCAGCCAAAATTGTTGCCTTAACCTGTGTTACTTCTCCTCTCTCTCCAGTTCTTCCAACAAACTCTTCAACTATAGCGTTAACTGGTTCTTCAGTATAAACACGAGTAACGTTCATCGTGTTAGAATTATTTTGCTCTTTGTTATCTTTCTTTTGTGTCTTTGCCATTTATATGCTCCTATTTACCAATGCGAGCAATATCTTTGTCGGCATCGCCAGCTTGAATAACTGCAATAGCAGCTGTGCCAACAGGAAGACCTGCAGCAATACCTAATTTTTGTTTAGAATCTACTTCAGCACATGGAATTCCTTTTTCCTTGCATAATACTGCTAGGTGTGCTACAATTTCTTTTGGTGAAACGTCAGCTGCGTAGAATACTGCTTTAGCTACTCCGCGTTCAACTGCCTTTGTTACTTCGTTTGCTCCTTTGTCTAGTTTTCCGGTTTTTTTTACTTTGTCTATAATAGTGTAGAAGTCCATGATGAACCTCCGTTGATTAACCTCATCGGTTTAATTATCTCTGAAAAACTAGCTTTATAAATCTTTCTCAAGAAAAATTTTCCTATGCCTTTCTGCTAATTTGTTGAATTCTTGCAAATTTATGCCCCTATCACCTATTTCTCTTTCTCCAACTATTTTCTCATGAAAGTCAGTTCCTGAGGAAACAACTAAATTATTGTCATTTGCAAATTTTCTTAGTTTATTTTCCACTTCTTGTGAAATATCTGATTCTGAACAACTAATAATTTCAATTCCATCCCCTCCAGACTTCAAAAATAAATTAAGCACAGTGTCTAGTTTGTCTTTAAAATACCATGAATGTGCTAAAATTGCTAGCCCTTTCGTTTTGTGAATAAAATCAATTACTTGCTTTAAATTAGGAGCTATCGGAGGCACATATGCCTTTCCTTGGCTACCTAAAAATTCATTGAAAACTTGTTTCCTATCTTTAAATCTATCAGGATATTTTCTGAGAAGTACTCTAGCAATATGGGGCCGACCATAATGTTGTTTTTGAGTTTCTTTCTCAACTTCTTCAATAGTAATGTCAAATCCGAATTTATTCAAATTGCCAATAATTTTCTGTGCAGTAATCTTAGATACCCTTATTTTTTCAGAAGTCATCTTTTCAAATTCATCATTACTATAATCTACGAATAATCCAACAATATGCAAATCTCCTCCAAAGTCTTGCGGATCTGCAGTTACTTCAATTCCAGGCACCACTCGGATTTTTTTACCTTTGGAATAATTAATTGCTTTTTTTGAACCTTCAACAGTATCATGGTCAGTTATAGAGATTACAGGTATTTCCTTCTCAATCGCCCAATCAACTATCTCTTCTGGAGATAACTTTCCATCGGAAGCAGTAGTATGCATGTGTAAATCTATCCTATTCATTTTGCCCTCCAAGCAACTTTGACCTCATCTGTTCTTTCTCTCGGCCTTATATCTTCATTTAAATCAGTCATTTTTATTCCAGCTTTAAACATTATTTCTCCTAGATAGGCAATCATTGCTCCGTTGTCCACGAGCAAAGATTTTTCTGGACAAAAGAATTTTGCTTTTCTTTCCTTGCACATTATTTTGCACATTTCTGCAAGTCTTTCATTGCATGCAACTCCTCCTCCAAGAGCAAGTTCTTTTTTTCCTGTATGCGCCATTGCTCTTTCCGTCGCCTCCACAAGCATTGCAAAAGCAGTTTCTTGAATTGAAAAAGCAATATCTTCTATTTTTTCTTTTCTATCATAAAGCTGCTGTGCTTTAGTTTGCATTCCAGAAAAAGAAACATCCATTCCTTTTATCGAATATGGAATTTCAATATATTTTCCACCTTTAGCAATTTTTTCTATTTTTGGTCCTCCGGGAAATCCAAGACCTGCATGTCTTGCAAACTTGTCAAGAAAATTTCCAATTCCTATATCTAAAGTTTCTCCAAATACTCTATACTTTCCATTTACAAAAGCAATAATCTGTGTATTGGCTCCAGAGGTATAAAGCAGTAAAGGATCCTTTGCTCCAGAAATTTTAGATATTTCAAGATGTGCAACGCAGTGATTTACAGCCACAAGAGGCACTGAAAGCTTTTCTGCAAGTCCTTTGGCAAATCTAAAACCTGCATAAAGGCATGGAGCAAGACCAGGACCTATAGAAAAAGCAATTGCTTTTATTTCATTTTCTTTAATTTTAGCCTCTTCTAGAGCCTGCAAATAAATTTTCTCACTCACATTGGTATGATGTTTAGCACTTTCATTTGGAATTATTCCTCCGCTTTCAGTGTGCAACATGTCTCTTTTGTTTGCTAAAATTTTTCCATTTTTAACAATTCCAATTCCAAAAGTGTGTGCAGTACTTTCAATACCTAAAATCATAAATGCAAAAGGAAAATCATATATAAAAACATATCAGAAAAGACAAAAACAAATAAAGAACAAGAAACAAACAAGAAAATTATAATAAAATAAAAATAAAATTATTTAGTAAGAAGTTTTACTTCTTCTTTCTTCCGCCACGAGCCATCTTAGCCTCGCAAACGTTACCTTTTCCATCTACATAGTACAGGTAACCTGGCTTTCTCTTGACCACGTTTTTAGCAATTATTGTTCCCATTTTAACCTCCTTTTATCGTCGAATCTACATATTTAGAAGCGAAATTATATTTAAATGTTTCCATTTTACCGTCGGAAAAGAGATTTTTGCAGAACTACTTTCGCGAGACAAACCTTGAAAAAATAGCATAAATTGCTAAAATACCGACGATAGATAAAATAAACTGAACACTTCCAAAGAAAGGAAGTGCAATAACTGGTTTACCGCATGGAAGCACTTGAGTAGAGCTTACACATGCAGGATCCGTTCCAGAATTCAAAGTCGCAGAAACTGCAACTGTTTGATAACCATTCAGACACTGCTCTGATTGACTTGTATAAACACATTCAGATACTGTTCCAGTAGGATACTGAGAATCTCTATTGTTAACTGTGAATATACAACTGTTTGAAGAAGCTTGCCAAGAACAGCTACAAAGTATATTCTCTCCGTTAATTATTTCTCCACAATTATTATTGTTCCATAGGATATCGTTTCTTACTCTCTGTGAAGCATCAGTATTACAGCTTTGTTGTGTTGTGTAGTCTTCACAAGTGGCAGCACTTCCTTCAGAATTTTGATCAAATACACAACCAACGCTTCCAGATGTAGAGCAATAGTATCCTAGAGGGCAGCAATCATCTCCAGTGCCAGCACTATTGTCTAGTCCAGCGCAATAAGCTGAATTAAGAGTATTATAACTTCCAGTTATAATTCCATTTTGAACAGAATACCAAGTATTTCCTTGTGAACTGCACTGCCTGTTATTAAACAAAGTAAACTCACTACTTGATGTTGTATAAGTTCCTAAAGGAAGATATTTTAAATCTAAGGAAATATTTTTCGTGCCGTAGTTTGCAAATCCAAAAGTTCCAGTGGTCTTTCCAATTGATTTATTTGAACCTACAACTTTATTGTTTTCTCTTACAGTCCAGTTAAACTCCAAGAAATTATATGAATTGGGAGTTGAAGATATAGATATATTTTGTGAAGAAGAACAATTTGGAGCGTTTTGGGTATAAGATGGGCAATTTCCTGCAAGGCAAGTTACACTGTAAGCACAAATACCACTATTAGATACATTAACAACAAAACTTTGATCGCCAGTATATTGAACAATCAAGTCATTAGATAGAATTGCTTGTTTAGGTAGAGGCAAGGTTATTTTTGCAAATGCTTTTACTCCAAAATTAACTACAATGATATCAACTATTTGTTCAGAGTAAGCACCTCTTGCATCAGTAACTTTAAGCTTTATTTTTTTCTGCCCTTCTGTGGTAAAGGAATATGTTCCATAACTTCCAGTAAAAGTACTTCCGTCACTAAATGTCCAAACTTCGCTAACAATAGGATCATCAGAATCTGAACTGTTTTCTTGTAATACAATAGGAGAATTAACGAAGTATATTCCTCCTGAAACTGGACTGTTTATCAAAGATGAAGGATTGTTATTGTTTACAGTTGAAGAAACAGAAAGAATTGGAGACTTTATTTCTTGAGCAGGACTTCCCACTACTTGAGCAGTAAAGTAATAATCTCCTGAATTGTTTATTTGTATATTAGAATAACCATTTGTTGAAATTTGTGTTGCAACAAGATTATCAAACAATTCATCCTTATAGAATTTGAACTCAACCTGTCTTCCAGAAATAGAAATTCCATATGCGACAGCTCTAAATGTATCGTAAGATTCTCCAGAGCTAATATTTTGAGAGTTCAAATCATTCCATAAAGTTAAATCAATTGGTTGAGAAATTCCACATTCACCTATAGTATTACAAACTTTATCAACCCCACATGAAGTTCCTGCTGCAAGCATTGTATAAGAACAAGATCCCGTCAAACAACTTCCAGAAGAACTATAACAAAGATTATTTGGAGGAGTATTACAAGTAACTCCTTCGCACGGATCGCAAGAGGTTGAAAGAAGGGGAGTTCCATAACATCCACTTGGAGAAGCAGAAGTTACAGTCCTCGTTTTTTGGAAATTTGTACAAGAGCTCCAATCAGAATAAGTATACGAGCAAACCTGACAGTTTGCATCTATTGAACAAGCATTGCTTCCAGCTCCAGAAACTAAAACACATTGATTGTTGCTGCATGCAAGATGTTCATTGTTTGGATCTGTGCACTTACCAGTTGAACTTTTACAATATAATCCTTGTGCACACTCTGAAGTTGAAGTACAAGAGTTATCAACTGAAACTTTACAAACATTAGAAGAACAAATTAATCCAGAAGCACATTGCGCGCTTGAAGCACAAGAAGAGCCATATGAGCCAGTATTACAGTTTATTCCATCACTTGAACAACCATAAGTGCATGTAGTTGAAGAACCTGAATCTGACGGAATAGTTCCAACACAATTAGATGGGGAAGAAATATAACTTTTTGTTCTTGTATTTGCAGAACAAGAATACTGTGTAGTGTAAGTACAGACAGGAGCAGAATTACAGTTTATTCCATCACTTGAACAACCATAAGTGCATGTAGTTGTTGAGCTTGAAGGACTTCCAATACATCCATTTGGTGAAACTGAAGTGGTGGTGGTTTTTATTCCTCCAGAACAACTAGAAGATGTTGAATACGAGCAAACCTGGCAGTTTGCATCTATTGAACAAGCATTGCTTCCAGCTCCAGAAACTAAAACACATTGATTGTTGCTGCATGCAAGATGTTCATTGTTTGGATCTGTGCACTTTCCAGTTGAACTTTTACAGTAAAGACCATAGTTACATTGGTTATTATTTGCACAATTTCCACCTTCAGGAGAAGTACATTGTCTTGTAGTTACTGGATTTCCTCCAGTACAACCAGATGGAGAAGAAGAAGCAACCGTAGTTGTTTGTGATCCATAACTGCATGTAGACCATGAATTGTATGTAAAAGAAGTACAAGTAGGAGCTACATTAAAAGTCGTAGTTCCCAAAAATAAATTATTACCATTGTTGATTCCAGATGCATCCTTACCTAAAGCATAAAAGTATGCAGTGTGTGATTGTGCATTGAGATATTGAGAAGGAACGTTCCAAATGTAATTATCTTTGTTTGAAGGACCTACAACTAAATTTGCAGTGGTCGTATAAAAATCAGCTCCTGAACCTGCAGGCCCATCCACATAAATATGAATATCTAAAGGACAATTATTGCTTGTTGGCGTTACTAATCCGGAACAATCGTTGTCTTGAGCCCATCCATTAGTGCTAATATATGGATAAGTTCCAGCTGCATCTTTACTTGCACTTCCTATTGGAGCATTGTCTAGTGGAGCACATTCAAAGTCTGATAAACACGTCCTACCGTCCCCGAAATAAGTTGGAGTATATAACCAAGTATCACAATGGCAGCAATAGGTTTGGCAAGGTCCTCTTTCAGTGCATTGCCAAGTTCCCTGAAAATTACACGTATTAGAACTAGGATTACAATAACCGTATTCTCCCGCCCCATGAGCATTACAATATGCAGAAGGAATTGTAGGTGCTGAACTTACAAAATTAACTAAGTAAAAAAAGATTATACCAAAAAGAAAGACAGTCAATATTAAATTAGTCCTCTTTTCCAGCATTAATTACATAAAAATACAATGTATATAAACCTAATCAGCAACGGCAGAATACAAACTTTCCACTAGTTTAAGGTTACTGGAGTTTAAAGGTATTTCAATTAAATATTTTGAATCATGTTTAGGAGTTATGGAAAGTTTAAATGGAGTTATCTTTCTAACTTCAATTACTTCTTTTTTCTCATTAAGCCAAACAGCCAAAAATGGGAAAAACACAAATAAGGAAGTTATAGCTACCTTGCTAGGTTTTCTAAATTCAAAAAGTAAATTTTCAGTATTCTTTGTTTTAAAAATAAGTCCAATTCCTCTCATTAATCCTTTTTCTTGTCTTAAATCGAGTAATATCTCTTTATTTCCGTGTAAAAAACTAAATTTCATTTTATTTTAAAGAAGATTCAGCGCAAGTATTGACAGCACCATTTACACTAACAAACTCATTTGAGTTCAATTGATATTTTGCACAAACATCTTTTGCAGCTGTAGTTTTATCTGCACAAGACAAAGCACTTGAAAGTTTAGACTTAATTTCATTATAATCACAGTTAACAAAAACTTCTAGGCCATCAAAGTTAACTTTTCTGTAGTTTAGACAGTAAGACTGAACATCATTAGATGCAGAGAAAGAATTACAGCTTGAAATAACCTCTTCAATCAATTCAGTTGGTTTCATAGAAATAACATTAAGGTTTTCTGACTCAATAGCTGAAGAGTTAGTATTTGAAGTTTCAGAAATAGAAGAGTTAACAATATCAGAACTAGAGTTGGATTTAAAGGCAGAGTAAAGAGTGAAAGATACAATAAGTAAAAGCAATATAACTCCTAAGTAAAGATAATAAACAAGTTTTTCACTTCTTTTTGTTGTGTTCTGCATGTTTGCATCAGATTCAACTGCCACAATTTAAAATGTACTTATTAGTTTATAAACTCTTTCAGAAGGGTGCAGACAAGCTTTTTATACCTATTTTCCCTCGTCAATATGAGGTGAACATGGCTTTAAACCCTGGAACAATATTTGTAGCTTTAACGCTAACAATTCTAGTACTTATTGGAATAGTAGTTATTTTAGAGAAAACTTTAAAGAAAAGAAAAGAGATTGCAATAAAAGATCCTGCATATGAATTTACTGAACAGCTAAGAGAAATAAAAAAAGCAAATTTAGAGCCTCAGGAAATGATTTCAAGAATAGGAGACTTAGCTAAAAAAGCAATTACTGGACAAAGTACAGCAGGACATTTAGATTATTCTCAAATTGCAGAAATAAATAAAGAAAAACATCACATAGTACAATTCTGCTTGGAGATGACCCAGACACTTTACGCTGGAGAAAGAGTTACACCTTCCCAAGCAAAAAGTTTACTAAATGCACTTGAAGACCTTCTTAAGGGAGAAGGAAAGCTCATACTTATAACTCCTAAAAAAGAAATAATTGAAGGAGAGTCAACATTCTTCCTTGATAAAATAATAGAGAATCTAGCAAAGAAAGTTAATTCAAAGCTGCAAGAATATAAGCAAGATAAACAAGATAAGCAGAATAAGAAAATAGAACAAAAGAAAGAAGAGGCTACTCCTGTAGTTGAAGAAACAAAAGAAATAGAGCCAGAATTCAAGAAAGAAGTTTTAATAAGAAAAAACAAAACAAGCAAAAAAACACATCCAAAAGATAAACATGAATACAAGTACATAGAAAGCGTAGATGTTTTAGATAGAATACAAAACAAGTTAAAAGAAAGAAAGACTGCAATATAAGAAAATAAATCACTTTAAATAGGCTTAATTTTGAACATTTAAATGAATCAGTATGAAACTTTTAGAGAGATAGTTTCTGAATGCGACAGAAATTTATCGGCAGTACGCTGGGACCCTGAAAGAATAAGAAAAGAACTAGCTAGGAGGACCATAAGAGAAATAATTCAGTCTAAAGAAATTCCTCTGGGTGCCTGTGTGGAAAAAGAAATGGTTATAGGATATTTTGCTACAGTACAGGGCATAAAAGTAGATTTAGCTTTTATGCAGATAAGTAAACCATTTTATGGAGTAAAGTTGCGTGCAGGAATAGAACCTATTTTAGATGGCAAAGATTATGTGTTTCATCCTAGTTCAAGAGGTCACGATTTTAAAAGAGGTAAAATGCCCTATAAAAAAGCTCATCTATTATTAAGCCCTAGAATAACAAGAGCAGCCATAGAAAGAAATGATGGAAAATCTCTGTTAGATTACATGGGATTAGATGTAGAGGATAATTTGTTTCAAAATTGGATTAATAAAGTAATTCAAATTAATTCTTAAATTAAGGCATCATTCTATACTTTGTATTAATTAAAATATATTGAATTATAAGTAAAACAAGAACTGCACAAAGCATATACTTAGACATATCAAATGAAACTTTTTTAAGTTTATACTCTAAAACTTCCTGGAAAGATTTAGAAAGCTCTTCTTCAGACGAAACTTTAAAGTATTTTCCTCCAGTGGCATATGCAGTAGACTGCAAAGACTCTTCTTCTATTTTAGATATTCCAAAGCTAGTCTGTCCACCTGCAGTGGTCCCAACTCCAATGGTATGTATAATTACGTTGTTCTTCTTTGCATATTGCAAAGCAGTATCTATGTCTCCAACATTTATCCTACCATCGCTTATAAGAATCATAGCCTTACCATCCTCGAGCGCAAGAACATTTGTTCCTGAAATTATTGCTTCCGCAGGATCAGTTCCCCCTATGGTACTAAGAACAATTTTATCAAGCCCTGCCTTAGCTAGAGATTTGTCAGTTGTAAGCTCCTGTTCTATAAATGAATTTCCAGAGAAAGATATGATTGCTACTTTTGTTCCAGGAGGAGAAAAGTCAATAAAGTTACCTGCTGCAATTTTTGCAGCATCTATTCTACTTGGAAGAACATCCTTTGCCTCCATGCTTTGTGAAACATCCACTGCTATAACATAGGATTGTGCACTGCTTGTAACATCTCTTTGTATATTGAGTCCTGCCAAAGAAAATATAATCAAAACTGATATGACTATAGTTATTCCTATAACAACCAAGTTTTTAGAATATAAGTCAATCCCTCTTATTTTAGCGATTGCATCAAAATTAGCAAATCTAACTGCATCTTTTCTTTTTACTTTTATTAAAAAGAAGTGAAGTAAAACAAGCAAAGGAATTACCGCAAGCAAAAACAAATACTTAGGATAAATAAAATTAACTAACATTATATCACCTTCCTTTGTTTTACTCTTTCCTTAATAAATTCAGCTAACTCTGGAACAAAATTTACATCTGTAGACATTCTAAGAACATCTATTCCACTTTGTTTGAATACTGACATTGCTAAATCTTCCTGTGCTTTTGCATGCATTGCATAAGCATTTCTAGCAACCTGAGGATTAACAAGAATTTGATCTCCTGTAACTGGGTCTTCCAAAACAACTTCTCCAGATATATCTGGCAAATTCTTGTCCAAAGGATCTTTAATCATTATTGCAAGAGTTTCAAACTTTGTACCTAAAACTTGCATTCTTTGAAGAACCTTGGGCTTCAAAGAAATAAAATCAGAAACAAATATAACTGATTTTACAGAAGAGTCCACATAGTCAATTAAAAATTCAACCATTCCTTCGATATCACTTCCACCTCTGTAATTTGCAGAATCAGAAAGACAATCAACTATTGCATCAAAATGATTATTTCCTTTCTTTGGAGGAATCATATTTGTCATCTTTTCATTGAAAGTTATCAGTCCAATTTTATCTCCAGCTTTTAAAACAAGGTGCATTAAAGCAGAAACTGCTTCAACCATATACTCTGCTTTTAATTTAGGAGAAGAGCCAGTAATCATATGCTCTCCAGTATCTACAACAAACATTACTTTTATGTCCTGTTCTTCCTTGTATTGTTTTACAAGTAGTTTATTTGCTCTAACGGTAGATCTCCAATCAATCATTGAAGAATCATCTTCTGGAGTGTAAGATCTAAATCCTTCAAAGTCTAAGCCCTTTCCTCTAAATAAAATTCTATAGAGCTTAAGTCTTATTTCAAAATCTCTTAGAGCACTCTGCAGTTCAGATATGCTTCCAGCAACATCAACATTTAATGGAACTCCCATTTAAGGAACCGGCACTACTCTTAATATTTCGCCGATTATTTTGTCAGCATCAACATTTTCAGCTCTTGATCTAAATGAAAGAATAAGTCTATGTCTCAAAACGTCATAGGCGACGACTTTAACATCTCTTGGAATAACATAATTTCTTCCCTGCATCAAAGCTTCTGCCTTTGCTGCGATAAACAATCCTATACTTGCTCTAGGACTTGCTCCAAGTTCAAGATATCTTCCAAGTTCAAAATCCTTAACTCTTGTTTTAGTAACAATGTCAACAATATATTTCTTTATTTTTTCATCAATATACACTTTGTGAGTTATTTTTTGAAGATTTTCAATTTTTTCTGGAGAAACAATAGGTTGAAGTTTTATTTCTTCAAATTTTTTAAAAGTGGTATTATTTTCCATAATATTTGATTCATCTTGATACGAAGGATAACTAAACACTATTTTAAACAAAAATCTGTCAACCTGTGCTTCTGGCAAAGTATATACTCCTTCGTTTTCTAGAGGATTCTGGTTTGCCATAACGAAAAATGGTTTTGGAAGTGGGAAAGTAGTCTTACCAATTGTAACCTGCTTTTCCTGCATCGCTTCAATTAAAGCTGATTGAGTTTTAGGAGGACTTCTGTTTATTTCGTCTGCAATTATAAAGTTTGCAAAAATAGGTCCTTTTACTATCTCAAATCCTTTTTCAGGAGTATAACTTGTAAGTCCAAGTATATCTGTAGGTAAAAGGTCTACTGTAAACTGAATTCTCTTAGAGCTACATCCACTTACTTCTGCTAAGGCTTTGATTACAAGCGTTTTAGCTATTCCTGGAACTCCTTCAAGAAGTACGTGACCGTCACAAAGTAGTGCCCTAAGCAAAGAATTTACTACGTGTTCCTGTCCAAAGAAAGCCTTTCCTATTTCTTTTCTTAAAGCTAAAATTGTATTTGCTGCATCTTGAACTTCGGAAGCAGATGCCTTAGACTTCTCATCCTGATTAGGTTTATTCTTTTCCATCCTCTCTTTAGCATATATTGTGAATTTGATTATTAAACCTTTCCTCTGTCAGTTTAGCTTATTTGACTATTTTCATCTATCTTAATGCTCTCATTTGAAGCACTTTCATATTTTCTCTGTAGCTTTAGTCTTCTAAACCAATAGTATGCCACTCCAATTGCAACAGCTACTAGAGTTGAAACACCAATGTTGTCAATTATAGTTTGATATATTTTCTCTCTAACTTGTGATTGAGGAGTCTGAGAAATTGCATTCTTACATGATTCTAATGCTTGATCTGCTTTTTCTGTAGCAGCAGCAGTGTCTCCTGCTATGTATAACTGCCTAGCTTCATCAATTATTTCTTTAATTTCTATGCACTGAGGGTTTTGAGCAATAAATTCTTGAGTGAAAGAAATCTTTTCAGACACAGTGTCTCCTTCATCAACATTAACATAAAGCTTTGAAGTATCACTAAATGAAGGACTTACAGAAGTACCGTTAAGAGTAACCTCATACAAACCTAATTCTCTTGTATTAATATCAACTATAAGTGTAAGATTTTGAGATTCACCTGGAGATAATTTATCAAAATAAGACTTGTCAAATGAAGCAAGCAAATCATCTCTAAATATTCCGTTCTTAGCAATAGTATTTCTTAGAACAACTCCCTTAAGCTCAACCTTCCCAGTGTTAACAAGAGAAACAGGAACAATAAGCCTGTCTTGTTTTCTAGCAGTTAAAGGTCCAGGAACTATTATGTTAAGTGAAACTGGTTTAGTTTGGCTGCTACCTCCTCCACCTCCTCTTGAGATAGTTGTAGTTGTAGTTCCTTCTGTAGGAGTTGTAAAGTGAATTGTAAATTGATTTGAATAGTTAAAGAACTCCGAGTCTGTAGCAGTTATATTGAAATCTTCAATAGATTCAGAACCAGATGAAAAAGTTAACAGTAAGGAAGTGTTTGCAATAGATCCATTGCTAAAGCTCACAGTTATTGAACTATTACCTGAGAGATTACCTCTAAAAGTGAAATTAAGAGATTGATTGAGTGAAAGGTCTGAGCTATCAATATCTGAAAAGTAATTGCTTAGGTTAACAGTTGCCAGTTGGTCATATGTTTTTTGTTGGTTTGGAATACTTCCACTGAAAGAGATAGGAGCATTTTTATGACTTATGTTCATTGTTAAATTTAGTGTAGTATTTAATTGAGGATAAATTAAATTAGTTACAACAACCTTAAAAGAAATATTATTTCCAAATGTTTCATCAGTATAGTTTGGAGTGAAGCTCCAGTTAACAATTGAACCGTTAGCAAATCCAGTAACATTGTATCTAAGAGAGTTGTTTAAATAAAATGAGAAGTTTAAGTTGTCTCCAACAGTATGATTTACAACAAAAGAAAGATTGGAATTCACCTTTTCAGTTAAGTTCAGCATGTCGTTTAAAGAAGGAGAAAGGAATACTGGAAAATCATATACCTTAAGATAAAATATTCTAGAACTTTGTTTTCCAGTTGAATCGTTTACTGTAAGATTTAAAGTATAAGCAAAAGACTGGCTGTCATTAAATGTAATATTTAATATTCCAGAGGTAATATTTAATATTGAAGTGTTTGCATTTATGAAATCAGTTCCATTTAGGAAAGAAATAGAGTATGTCAAATTACCATTGTCAGAGCCGTCCTCAATATCTGTTGCATTCAAATCAATAAATAATGTAGCGTTAACAAGAGATGTTTGATTTAATATAGAAGAAATTGTAGGTGCGTGATTTATGTCTTGTATTGTTAAATTAACTGACAAAGTATCAGACAATCCAGATAAATCAGATACGTTGATTGTCAAATTATAGTTTCCAACATCAGTTTTGTTTGGAGTGAAACTTGCTGAATAAATTGTAAGGTTAGGGTATGAAGGATTTCCACCTGGAGAAAGTGAAACAGTGAAATTAAATAATCTAGTATTAGGACCTTGGAGAGTTACGTTAATTGATAAAGATTCATTATAATAACTTCTTTGATTTACAGGTATTTTAAAGTCCTCATCCTGCAAACTTAAAGTAAATCTTGCAGCTGAATCTTCAGTAGCATTTATGTTATTTGTAGTTGAATTAATTGTAACGTTATAGTCTACATCTAATGGTCTTAATATTCTAGGAGATTCATTTAAGTTTAAAACAATAAAAGTAAATGCCAGCGGCGTCTGAGTTATTCCATCTGAGACATTTATAACTAAATCATGTCTTCCAACATCTCCATCTGTAGGAGTAAAGTTGATTATTCCCAAGCTTGAAAGAGAAAAGTTTGGAAATGCTGAACTATTGCTGTAAACAAAAGACACTGCATCATTCTCAATATCAGAAACGTTCAAAGAAAGATTAAGATAAAACTCATTTCCTTCAATCAAACTGAAATTAACTGCAGTGCTTACGTTCCAACTTGGAGGAGTGTTATTTAGAACTGTTATGTTAAATATTGTAAAGTCAATATTTCCTGATTTATCAAGAACACTAATATTTACACTGTGATTTCCAATTCCAAGACTATTAGGATTGAAAGTTAAAATAGACATAGTAGTATTTGAGAAATTAAGATATGAAGATATTAGGACGTTTGAATTGTTTGAGCTAAAGCTTAGTGATTCATAGTAAACAGAAGGATCAGGAATTAATAAGTCATTATCAGATGCATTCAAATAAAATGTATAGTTATTACTTGTGTAAACTGTAACCTCTGAAAGGTCATCAAGGAAAACTTGATCTTGAACATTTGCAACATAAAAGTAAAACACTGTTGAATTAAGTTGAATAGGAGATCCAGTATCATTCACAGATATATTTATTGTCCAATTTCCAACATTATAATCGTTTAAAGTGAAATTTGCAAGCCAGCTGGCATTAAACTGAGTTGAAATATTAACTTTAACAGAACTTATGTGACTTACAGGAGTGGAATTAAATACAAACCAAGTTTTATTTGAAGAAGAAAATGTTCCATTTGCAAGTGCCCTAATAGTTAAATTATTTGTTTCGTCTATGTCTGAAGCAGAAATAATACAAGAAAACAAAGAGTCTTCTGTAGCATTTCTTTCGTTATCGCAAACATATCTAAAGTAAGGCTTAGAGTTTATTTGTAGTACAGTATAGTTTACAATTTTTACATATGAAGCATTAAATGGAAGACTATAATTTCCCGAGTCAGTCACATTAAAGCTTATTATGTATGAACCAACGTCATTTCTGTCTGGAGTAAAACTTATATTTATTCTCCCAGTTGTAGAGTTAAATGTGTATTGAGAACTATTAAACAATGTTCTTCCGCTTTCATTAGAACAATTTCTTGTTGACCATTGGGCAACACTACAGTTTAGAAAAGTTATGTTTAAAGTGTAAGGATAGTTATTTTCTTCATCTGTAACGTTTATAGCTGTACTAAAAAGACTGCTCATGTTAAAGCTTAAATTCTGAAGATTTTGGAAAGCTGGAGCGTCGTTAACTGGGGTAATGTTAAATGTGAATGGTTCTGTCCCTCCGCTTCCTGAACTGTTTATTACGTTAATGAACATTGAGTAAAGAACAGATTGATTGTCAGTTGTTGAATTCAAAGTCAAAATACCTGTTGAAGTCCCAAGAGAAATCCAAGAGTAGTTTGAAGGATTGCTTCCAAATCCTAAAGAAGGGGTTGTGGATACATTAAGAAGAGTAAATTGCAGTCCCTCTGTCCAAGAAACAGATGAAACATTCATTGTAAGATTGTAAACAAATAATGTATCTTCAGTTCCATTTGCGCTTGTACCTGAAACAGTCCAATCTGCTCTAGCACTAACGAAAACTATAGTTAATATAACGCAAAACAAAGCAACAACTAGGACAGAATATTCACCTTTTTTCATTCAGAATAAATACCAAAATCCAGTATTAAAACCTATTTGTATCTAAATACGACGGTAAAGTCTATCCAAATCCTTGTCTAAATCGCCTTTTTGACCTGCCGAAAGATGTTTGTAATTGTCTTTTATCTTTCTGATTATATCGCTCAAGGCTTGCCTCTCCTTGTTGTCCAAAGCTCTGTAAGCTCTATAAATAAGATATTTTATTCTCGTCTTTCTATCAAAGAATGAAGAGAACACAAAAGCGAAACAAAGAATCAAAGAAACAACCCAACTTCCAGAAATAAATACTATTTTCTCTGATATTCCTGTCTCTTTTACACATGCCTTACAGCTTCCCCCACAGTCAATTCCTTCTTCGTCGTTGTCTTGCACAGAGTTATAGCAACTAGGGCAATATGTGAAGTTGCTTTGAATAAATGAAATATCAAGTCTTCTTTGTTTCCAAGCATTCAAATTAACTTCAGAAACCTCTCTGTTTGAATTTTCATCTAAAGCCAAAAGAAATGGAACTCCACATTGCTCTATTTTAACAAATTTTACCTTGAAACTATCTTCACAAGCTTTCTGTTCAACGAAATTATCTGCACAGTTGTTTATATCTGTGCAAGCTCTTTCACTAAAACCCTTGAATCTTATATTACTGTTCAAGATATCTTCAGTTTTGTCAAGATAACTACACTGACTCCAAAGAGAACATTGATATTTAACTTTACATTCATCTTCTGCAGAAGTACATAATCTTCTTTCTATGTTAGAAGGCAGCCCACATGCAATTTCAGTGCAGTTTCTAGTTTGAATTCCTTTCTCACAGTTTCCCCAACTATTGCAAACATAATTTGGAGTACATGCTGAGGAATACTGAACAGATACTAAAAATAAAAAGATAAAAAATATTAATTTGTATTTCATTTGCTAAGTATAGATTGAATCTTTCTCTCCTTTTGTAATTCTCTGTGAACCTCTATTAATCTCCATATTCTTCTTATTAATATAATTAATAGTATTATAAGTAGAAGCCAGAACAACCATATAATTATTGTTCTCCAGAAGCTTATACTTATGAATGGAGTTTGAGAAGGACAAATGAATGGACATGGCCCTCCACAGTCAATTCCAAGTTCTCCCTGATTTTGTACTTTATCAGAACAGGAAGCGCACTGCTGACATGGTCCTCCACAATCAATTAAAAGCTCACATGAACCATCGTGACAATTTTTCATATTATCTTGACATGAAGGATTGCTTGAATAAGAACAAGATTGCAAGAAAGAAGGTTTAGATAATGAAGAGTTACAGAATTTATTATCAAAACAACTTCTTGTTTGGTATCCGCAGTTACTTTCATCTAAATTGAATGTAGCGCAGCTCTCAAGTATATCTCTATAATCGCTTTGTCCTATAACTCCTATGTCCAGTGAAACCTTTGTATTTTGACATATTGTCCAATCATTACATCCCCACTGTGGAATACAAAATGGGCCTCCGCCTCCACCTCCTCCACCCCCGGAGCTAGGTTCAACCAAGCCTGGACAAACTGTTCCTGTTAAACTTATGTTCCAACTTACTGAATCATTTTCAAGTCCATCTGTAACTCTAGCCTTAACTGTTTTTAGTCCATATTCTCCACATGGAAAAGTAACTGAATAATTAGAATAATAACTTCCCTGTTGATATTTAACTTGGCTTCCTTGAAGATACCAATATGCATCTGGAATTGTTCCATCAGGATCATAACTTGTTATGTTAAAGTATATTGTAGTTTCTCCAGTAGCATTGAAATAAATTTCATATGGAGAATATGTTAAGATTGTTGGAGCTCTATTCTCATTTGTTACAGTAAGTGAGAAATTTATGCAAGCATACTTACTTTCTCCAGTTTCTCCACATAAACTAGAATTAGAGGATATTGCCGCAAGGCCCTGGTCAGTAGCACATAAAGTGATATTGTGTACTCCGATGTAACTTTCATTTGCAGTGAAGTTCATTATTCCAGAATTATTTGTTATATTAAATAACGCTGGACCTCCATTAAATGAAATATTAAATGTCAAATTTCCATTTACCGAGTCTCCGTCTTCAATGTCTCCTACAATAAATCTATGGTAGAAGTTTGTTCCTTCTCCTCTAGTATAAATTGTCTGAACTCCTATCTCTGTGGCAACTGGAGGATTATTTATTTCTATTACAGTAATAGTCATATTCTTTGAATCACTATATTCGCCATCACTAACTGAAATTGTTCTATTGTGAACTCCAACATTAGCCTTAGTTAAGATTCCTGAGAACAACTGAGAATATGCAGTAACAACTCCAGAGAAAGTGTTTGGAAATACGAAAAATGGACTTGCGGGAGAAACAGATAAGAATAAGTTTTCTTCATCTACATCTGTAGCATTAAAGTCATATAGCAAACTGGATGCTTCACAAACATCCAGAGAATCAGAAATGTTTCCAAGCAAAGGAGCGGAATTAGGAACTGCTACAAAAAATACAACTGACTTGCTTCCAGTTTGCCCAATTGAATCATTTGCATATACAATTAATCTGTTTGTTCTTCTTACTGCATTAAATGAGATATTTGGAGTAAATATTACTGATTGATTTACAACAACTCCATGGAATATGTCCTCAAGAGTATACCACCAAGCACTTATATTGTTGCTAGGCGTTGAAACATTCAAATCAAGAGTATAGTTGCTTCCTATCCCAAAATTATATGTAACATTTTGAGGATTATGAATTATAATTGTTGGACCATCACTTGAAATATACAAACTAACTGATCCAAATAGAATACGTCCAGTTAAAGAATTAGGATAATAGTTAGACATAACTAAAGTGAAAATAGTCAGCAAAACAGCTATTCCAACAAGAACCATCACTCCCTTTCTCATGGTTCCAGAAAGCCAATATAGCTATAAAAAGATTGCCTGTCAAGAAGAAAAAATCTTAACTTCAATAAAACCAGTATAATTTCCAGTCTTTTCGTCTCTAGAAGTTTTCAATGTTATTGGAAATACTCTAGTCTCATTAGGCAATAGTATTTGAGATGAGCAGTTGCAAATTAACTTGCCTAATAGATTTTCTGAGAAAGTCATCTTGGCCTTAATTGGGAAACTATGCTCATTATATATTGAAATGCTTCTGGTTCCACTGTTACCTGGAATTAATCTACCAAAATTAAGGTTTTCTGCTTCAACATTAAATCCTGCCCTCTCTCCAACTTCATATTTAACATTTAATCTCTTTGTCTCAACAATTCTCGTATTGTTAAATAAAAGAATTGAAGAAACTGTCAGAATTACTATAAATAATACAATTAAAGTTAAGTATATTTTAAATTGAGACTTCATTTTTTATTCTTTTTATCTGCTCTTCTTAAGAGCAAGGTCACTATAATTACTAGGATTATCAAGAAAATAACTCCTGCAATTAATCCAATCATCAAGTAATCAGTTTCTTTCTTAAAAGATAAAGTAACTACTTCTTGAGAGGATTTTCCATCATAGTGAAGTTCAACGTTTGCATTGAAAGTATCTTCCACAATATTTGTTGTATCAAAGAATCCTGTAAGAACGGTTGTACCAAATCTATCTAAATTTGCAGTAGGAGTTAAGAAGTTTATAGGATATCCTTGAACAGTTACATTAGCATATACTCCACTAATTGGATTGTTCCACTGACTTTCAACTTGAATCTCAAACCTGTTGATTTTATTTCTTTCAAGTATTTTTGTGTAATTAATTATAGATAAAAATAGTTCTCCAAGCTTAAAAGTAGTATTAGCTTCAACAACTTTATTGTCACCATATCTAAAACTACCTATTGCAAGATAATTTCCAGAAGAATATCCAGTAGTATCTAAAGTTTTCAAGATAACTTTCTTTTCTGGAGAAGCTAAATCAAAACTTCCAAAATCCACTGTGCTAACATATTTCTCACTATTGTATATTTTAATGTCTCCGTAAGCTTCAACGGCTTCAATTCCTAAATTATTGAATGTGGCAGTCAAGTTTACAGGTTCTTGTGCATTAGCATTTGTAGCAGTTAAATCAAAAAGAACATATTGCCCTGGATAAGGAACAACCACGTTAATTACTCCTTTTACATTTCCAATAATTCCAAATCCTTGAGTTTCTCCGTCCTTAACAACCTGCCTTGCTCCAATATATATTTCATGAGTTCCAGGAGTTTCTATTGAAGAAGGAAGAGAAATATCAACTCCAACTCCCCCATTACCTGTAATTCTTTTTTTATCTAATTTAACGTATTGTGCAAGATCTCCAGAAGCATAAATCTCTAGTTCCATGTTTGAATCTCCAAGAAAATCAAAAGCAAAATGTTGCTTTAAGTTAGGAACGTAGTTAACAGTGTAAGTACCTGGACTAACTCCTACCGCGGCATTTACTGAAACTATGGAAAATAAAAACACAAACAAAAACGTTAAAAAAAATGTTGCTTTCAACCCTTTCATATTTGAAGTTGAATAATCCTCTTTTTATATCTTCCTTAATTTTAAACAGATTGATAAGCGCTTGCAGTCATTATATCTCCAAGTGCTCCTGTGAATGAGTCTGATGGAACAACAAGTCTAAGGTCAATACGCAAGGTGTCAGTGTTTGTATCTTGGTATGAGAAGTTGCTACATACATAAGTTCCCTCTTGGTCTCTGTTTGAACCTAGTTGAGTATTGTTTACATCATGCCAAACTGACAAGAAACCTGCAGTCAAGTTCATACATGAAGTCTGAGGTGAAGCCAAAGCATTACCATTGTCTGCAACAGGTGTAACGTTGTATTGATACTGAGGGTTTGTTCCTCCAAGGAAAGTTGCAGCTGTCTTTCCAGTCATTAAATAAATACTTACGTTCAAGTTTCCAATGTTTTCCAGTATAAATCCTGAAGTAACGTTTGTCCAGTTTCCTCCAGAGTTGTTTATTGTTGGGATTGTTACAAGTGTGGCATTTGTTGCTCCAATATCAAGTCTTCCAGCTCCAAAGTTAATGGAGTCGGTTGTAAAGTTTATTGCAATTGAAGAAAGAATTGTAATGTTAACTGTTGCGTTGTCAGTTGTTGTAGCGAAACCAGTGAATAATGTTTCTTTTTGCATTCCAAGATTACTGTATGTTACTCCTGCTCCAACAGCAGAAACTAAAACTGCAGCAATTGCAAGTAAAAGAAGAACATTATCAGTATTTGATTTCATCCTGTCTGTGCTATAGTGCTATTCTGCTCTGTAGGCAAAATAACAAGATTAACATTTCCTCCTAAATCTCCATCCAAAGTCTGTGAATCAGATGACTGTGATTGAACATAAAGAGTCATACCAACTGAAAATAAAGCTAGAATTAAAGCAATTACTAAGAGAATGTATATCAAACTCTTTTTTGTAATCATACAAATAGGTTAAATAGTTTATATTTAAACATTGTGGTGTAACACTAAATAATTACAACAATTTAAGGAGTAGCAGCATAAGCGCTTGCAGTCATTATATCTCCAAGTGCTCCTGTAAATGAGTCTGATGGAACAACTAATTTAAGATCAATACGAAGTACGTCGTTTGTATCTATGTATGAAAAGTTTCTACAAATGTAATTTCCTTCTCCACCTCTAGTTGCTGAAACGAATGTGCTGTTAACATCAAACCATGTTGATAAAGTTGTGAAGTTCATACATGAAATTCCATATGAAGAAAGAGCTGCTCCAGTACTGTGGTTAACAGGTGTAACGTTGTATTGATATTGGGGGTTTGTTCCTCCAAGGAAAGTTGCAGCAGACTTGGAAGTTAAAAGATAAAGACTTACGTTTATGTTTCCAATGTTTTCCAGTATAAATCCTGAAGTAACGTTTGTCCAGTTTCCTCCAGAGTTATTTATTGTTGGAATTGTGATTAAAGTTGCATTAGTAGCTCCAACATCATGTCTTCCTCCTCCAAAATTAATATTGTCTGTTGTGAAGTTTATTACAACTGCCTGAATGACAGTTAAGTTAACTGTAGCGTTATCTGAAGCTGTGGCCCATCCTGAAAATAATGATTCTCTTTGCAGTCCTAGATTTGTATATGTAAAGAAAGCAAAAAATGCAGACACTACAACTGCAACTATTGCAATCACAAGAAGTATATTTTCTTTATTATTTTTAGATAATTTCATCCTGTCTGTGCTATAGTGCTATTCTGCTCTGTAGGCAAAATAACAAGATTAACATTTCCTCCTAAATCTCCATCCAAAGTCTGTGAATCAGATGATTGTGACCCAACATAAAGAGTCATAGAGGCTGAAAATAAAGCTAGAATTAAAGCAATTACTAAGAGAATGCATATCAAACTCTTTTTAGTAATCATCCTATTTTATCCTCGATATTATATTTAAACATTCCTATATAGAAGAGTATATCTGTAATTTAAGGAGTAGCAGCATAAGCGCTTGCAGTCATTATATCTCCAAGTGCTCCTGTAAATGAGTCTGATGGAACAACTAATTTAAGATCAATACGAAGTACGTCGTTTGTATCTATGTATGAAAAGTTTCTACAAA
>DASZSY010000035.1:0-12913 GCA_035548435.1 Candidatus Nanoarchaeia archaeon
CAAAAGTAAACCAAAATGCAGTAGGAGCCTATGGTACATACGATTATGAAATAAGAATTCCTGCAAAACTTCGAAATTATTACAATACAGATAGTAGCAAAGTAGACTTTTACTACGATTTAGTATGAGTGAGTTCTTTTATCTTAGATTTAACTCTATAGAATAAATCAAATACAAAGGAAATGCTTGATTTAATAGGATCAGATATAGCTTCAACAAGTCTAAAAAATTTTATTTTAAAAATATAATATTTGTAAAGAACAGAGCTTGGAAGATTCTTTTTAAAAGAGTTTCTTAGATGAAAACCTGCTTTAAAAATTAACAAAGAAATCTTTCTTTTAATTCTTTCATATAAACTTAAATCATAGCTTTCAGTATTTGCTTTGAAAACCTTTTTTTCTTCAGCACTTAAAGATTTTCTAGCAATTAAATTACTTTTATCAGTCTTGATAAACTCAGATAATTTTAAGTTATAAGTTACTCTCGCCTTTTCCGTAGATTTTCTATAATCTTCTTCTATTTTTTTTATGTCCAGTCCTAATTTTATGTTTTCTATAAACTTCTTCTCAGCAAAATCAAGATTTCTTTTATACTCGTCTTCAATTTCATTTAAATCCATGTTACTTACATGCACACTTACAAGAATTGCAAGTATTATTTCCAAAAACAAACTCTTCGCTGGAGTATTCTTTTTTCAAAACAGAACATTCAGACCTGCATTTTAAACTACATTCTTCAGGAATATTAATTGTATGAAGCAGTTGTCCAGCTAAATATGAACACTGATCTGTAATAAAAAAAGGCCCTACTTTTTCACTATTATCTCTAAAAGCTAGTAAATCAATCCCATACGAATTCATAAGAAAATACAAGGTTACAAGAAAAGCTAAAAGAAAAACAAATAAAATAACATATGTAACAGCCTTGCTTGCTTTTATTCCGTAGAAGCGATTTGAAATTTTAGATGACATATTTATCTATGTTTTCTCTTTGACGTTCTTTTATATAAATCAATAAATTGAGCTAAAGCTTCTTTTAGTTGTTTCTCTTCTTCTCTTATTTTTTCTTCACATTCCATGAGGGTCAAATAACTTGCTTGCCAATCTTTCTCAAGCCCGTGCAATTTCTCAACCTGTGAAAGTAGCTTCTCTTTAGTTTCTCCACCAAAAGTACTCAATATTTTCTCAGGAGCTTGCTTATCCCAATAACTTTTCATTTGCCCAACAATATCTCCATTACTTGACTTATTCTTGACCCAGCTATCCAGCTTCTTTAAGTCTCCAGATCCAGACTCATCCATCACTCCTTTTATTAATTCCTTAAAGTAACTAGGTTCATCCCCCTCAAGAGAAGGAAATTTTTTGATTGTAGAAAACTCTGAATTTTGATTTGACCCTAAATCTGTAGATAAGGATTTTGCAGAAGGCTTTGAAGAAGATACTACAGATTTACTGTTGGATTGTTGAGTGCCAACAAACTTAGATTGTGCACTTTCTCTAGATTCTGAAAACTCTTTTATACTATCCAGTTCTTTTTTTAGTTGCCCAGTAAATTCATCTGAAATTAAATCTGGAAGTTCGCTCGGCACATCTTTTTTTTTGAATAGAAATCCCATTGTTATCACCTAATATTTTATCTCTTTTTCATTTATAAAGTTTGCCATTGCTCTCGAGGAGAATTTATAGTTAAAGCTAGGAAAGTTTATTAAGAATATTGAGGGCATCTATTAGATGAATAAGAAAGAGGAAGCACTACTTATAGCCAAAAAAGAGTGGTATAAAGAAAAGATTGAAAGAAAGAGGCATTACATGCTCCTCTCACTATTTTTAGCCGCAATATTTCTCTTAATTTCTGTTTTTTTAGTTAATTTCATAAAAACTAATGGATTTGCAACTATTTCAAGTAAAGCCGGAGAAATTACTGAAGTATCAATAGTTGCAGGAATACCTGTAAATGTGTGGGGAGGATTTTATGGACTAGTTTTAAGAGTTCCAGGTTTTACTGAGACATTGTATACTGATTTAGATAACGGAGGAATTGAAAGAGCAGACGTTTTCTTTGATTGCCTGAAGTTTGATGCACCTGGAGGACCTGAAGTATATGCTTCAATAAACCCTTCTCTTAATTTAGTTTCAGCCGAGGTAACTCCTGCCACAATAGATATGATAAATCAGTACATTAACTGCACTGACGGAGGACTATATTGCGCAGAAAACACTTTCACTAGAAACACCTCTGTCTTCTTAGGTTCTCAAGAAATTGCAAATGTTCCTTCAACATACACTTATAGATATGATGGAGTAAACTCAATATATGACGTTGGAGCCTTAAATGTATCAAACGAACTTGTTTTCTTTGCTCACGTAAATGCAACAATGCAAAAAGGATTTAATCCTAATAACCTTGTTAACTACCAGCTTCTACTCCCAACTCCAGTAAATGTTTCTTCAAATGCTTCTCAAAGATATTACTTTTACCCTGACCCTTTTGACGAATGCAGCGCGGGAGGAATAGGAAATACAATGAATGTAAGTATTTCTGGATATGTTACTGACCAATCAAACTCTCCAATTTCTAACGCTACAGTTACTTTCGTGGGATATTCTGACCAAACAGATACAAATGGATTCTATAATATCACTTCTATGGTTCTAGATGGAAGCTACCACGTAATTTCTCAGAAAACAGGTTTCAATACTTATGTAGGAGATATAAACGTAAGCACTTCCACAGATTATATTGATAAGAACATCACAATGGTTTTGACCGCTGTAGAAAAAAATACTCTTTCAGTTAATGTTTCAGGAATAGTAACTGATACCGGGAGCACTCCTCTTTCAAATGTTACCATCTTCTTTGGAAATTCAAGTACAGTTTCAGACTCTTCTGGAAATTATAGCATTTCTGCCGAGGTTTATCTTGGACCAAATCCTTTATTCGCAATAAAAACAGATTATGACAATTATTACCTTGTCCTAACCATAACTGCTTCAAATGCTACAATTGAAAATCAAACTATCGTCATGGAACCTGCGAATCTTAACTCTTATCCTACTGGACCGTACACTCAAGGACCTTACAGTTCACAAAGATTAAGCAATATAATAGAACAGAAAAAAGATGAAGGAGGTCAAGACTTTTGGATATCTCCAAAGGAAATAAATAAACAGGTTAGACTTAACACCTTCGTCCAAGATCAAATAGACTTATACAACTTTAAACCTTCATCAATAACTTTAACATTTACATTATCTCCAGAACTTGAAGATATAATCTCACTAGACAAAACGGCAATAACTCTTGGAACAAAAAGCGCTTCAAGCATAGGTTTGACAATTTCAGGTACAAAGCCTGTAGGAGTTTACAGAGGAACAATAAAAGTTAGTGGCTCAGTAGAACAAGAAATACCTGTAAGAATAGAAATCGTTCCTCAAAATATACCTATTCAGAATATGAGGATGGAGTTAAGCTTGTTAAGTTCAAGCGTTTCTCCTGGAGATAGCATAAGATACAAATTAGATTTAAAGAATTTGCTCACAGATTATTCCTACAGAGTTAAGTTAAAGTATCTTATAACTGACCCAAACGGAACTAGAGTATATTACACAGACAATGAAACCATTGAATTAAAAGATTCACTTAACTTATTGAAAAAAGCAGATATTCCTAAAAACTTGTCTGATGGAGAATACCAAATAGTAGTTGAAGCAAACTACATGAACTTGTTCTCAACTGCTGCAGCAACATTCACAGTTGCAACAAAACTATACCTTTATTCATTCTTCGGAGTTCCTCTTTGGGCAATATTTCTAGGAGGATCAATGATAAGCTTTATGCTATTTGGATTCTTTTTATATGAAGTAAGAGTTAACAAAAATAAAAGATATCATTTAGATTTAGACACCAATGCTCTTCCTAAACCGGGAGATAGATCAGTAAAAATAGGATTCTTAGCTGAAAAGAAAATACCTGCTTACTACAATATTGACGATTTGACAACTCACGCAATTGTAGCTGGAGCAACTGGAGGAGGTAAGAGTATTTCTGCACAAGTATTTGTGGAAGAAGCACTAATGAAAAACATAGCAGTAATAGTATTCGATCCAACAGCTCAGTGGTCTGGAATGTTAAGAAAATGTGACGATAAAAGAATGATGTCGTTTTATCCGAAGTTTGGATTAAAAGAAAGTTCTGCAAGAGCATTCCCTGGAAATATTCGTCTTGTGGAAAATGAGAGACAATCTATCGATATAGGAAAATATATCACTCCTGGAAACATTCAAGTATTTAGTTTAAACAAACTAACACCGCAACAAATAGATGTATTCGTTGCAGGAGTTATTTCAAACATATTCAAATCAGATCCTAAAGAATCTCCAAACTTGAAAGTATTGTTAGTTTTTGACGAAGTTCACAGATTACTTCCTAAATTCGGAGGTTCTGGTAAAGGATTCCTTCAAATTGAAAGAGCATGTAGAGAATTCAGAAAGTGGGGGCTTGGAGTAATGCTTGTTTCTCAGGTATTGTCTGACTTCGTTGGAGAAATTAAAGCAAACATCAACACTGAAGTGCTGATGAGAGCTGCTGAAGAAAATGATCTTCTAAGAATAAAAGAAAGATATGGAGAAGATGCTCTAAAGTCACTTGTACGTGCCGATGTTGGAACTGGAATGATTCAAAATGCAGAATATAATAAAGGTAAACCTTATTTTGTAAGTTTAAGACCTATACTCCACAATACAAGAAGATTATCTGACGAAGTTCTTCTAAAATATAATCACTATAACGAAATAATTGACGATATAGAATATCAAATAGAGCAGCTTGAAGCATACAAGGTAGACGCTTCAGATCTTAAAATAGAAGTAAAACTGATTAAAGACAAACTTATAATTGGTAATTTCACTGTTGTAGATATATACCTTGAGGGAATATTACCTAAACTAGAAAAGTATTGGGATAAAATAAACAAGAGACCTAAGAAGAAAGAAATAACATTAATTGATGTAAGAGAACTTGAATCCTCTATAAAAGAAGCTGAGAAGAATAGAACTCAATGGCAGAAAGCAACTGCTGGAACTTCAACTGCACCTGCTGAAGTAAAAGCACCTAAGATTTCAGATAAAATAGTAGCACCATTTACATTCAACAATGGTCTAATGATCTCTAGTCTTAAAGAACTAAGCGAAACTATGCCTGGAATAGACAAGGCAGTTATATCTGAACACGTAAACAAGAACAAAAACGAACTTGCAGCATGGGTAGCTTCAAATGTAGATTCGACGCTTGGAACAAAGATGAAGAAGTCCATATCAAAAGAAGATATAATGAAAGATATTTCCGATTTCATAGAAGCTGAAAAAGAAAAAGACAAACCTAAAACCTCGGACTCTAAAGAAAGCGAAAGTAAAACATCTGAAAAAGCTACTGCACAAACACAAGAACCTACAGCCACACAAAATACAGAAATAGCAGAAGAAAAAGCACCTGAAAAGTCAAAAACAGTTAAGAAAGAAGTGAAGCACTCAAAAAGCTCAAGCCCTAAGAAGAATGTAAAGAAACATAAGTAAAAAGAAGTAAGAAACAATTATAAACTAATATCCCCTTTTCATAAAATGAGGGGTGAAATTAAATTGATTATGGGTCTAGCTAAAAAAACAATTGATAAATCAATTTACCAAAAACTAGAGCATATCAAAGATGAATCAGAACTCAAATCTGCAGCAGAGCACGCTCTAATAAGCAAATTGGAAAATGAAGAATATTTGTTAAAGAAGAAAATACAATATATGAAGAACTATGGAAAAGATGTTTTTTTCATTGAAAATAAACACTTATTATTAGATAGTAAAATAAAACATTTTAAGGCAACCTTTAGCAAGGAAGATTTTATTAAAGTACAAAACATAATTAATGATATAAAAAAGGAGATACTAAATGTTCAATCCATTAAACCTGTTTAAGAAAAAAGAAGAAGAAACTGCTCCAGAAGCACCTGCTGAAGAAGAAACTCCAGAGAGTTCTGAGGAAGAAAACAGCGATGGAGAAGATTCAGAAAGAAAAAATTCTAAAAAAAAGAAAGAACCTGAAATAGTTTCAAGCAATAAAGACACAATAAGAATGTCTACAGAAATAGACAAACTAAAGGCATCAATTGAGTCGTTTGGAGAAATAAGAAAAGCCACAACTGAGAAGATGACTTCTCTTAGTGAACAAATAGGAGAGTTAAGGGCAATGATTTTAGATAGAGATAGAACAATACAGCAACTTGAATTGAAAACTTCAAAATCAATTGATATGGTTGAGAGTGTACAACCAGATAAATTAATGTCTGGACTACAAAGAGAAGATGCAAAATTTGAGGCACTGAAAGCAAATTTAGAAGGAAATGAAGCTATAATGGAAAGACTCATGGAAGAATTAAAAGAAATAAGAAAGAAAGTAGAATTCTTTAGAGGTATAGAAGAAATAGTTAAATTAAGTGAAGAAGTAAGAAAAGAGCTAGTAGACATCAAAAGAGTAGAAGCTACAATACACACTCAAACAGATAAAGCTGAGACCATATATGCTGAACTTAGAGAAAGATTCCAAAAAATAGAACTATTTAATGATAAAATACAAGAAATAAAAGCTGGAAATACTCAAAATACAGATGATTTGATAAATCTAAAAGCGAAAATGGAAAATCTTGTTGATAAAACTGAATTTGATAAGCTAGCAACCAAGATGCAAAGATACATAGACGCGCTTAAAGATATAAACAAATCTTCTGCCCTAAACAAAGATCTAACTCAACTTAAGTCAATTCTACAAAATCTATAATAAAATATAGATTTATTGCCAAATCAAAATGTTTATATAGAACAGGTATCTTAAAAGTATATCAAATAGGTACCATCAGATACCTATAGAGCAATAACAAGTATATGACAGGTAACCCAAAAGTAACTAAGGCCTCAAAAGAGAAAATACCCGTAACATTTAACGAGACCCAGTTGGAACTGATTGACAAATATTTTGGAATTCTTGGAAATACTAAAGCTGAAATAATAAGAAATATAGTAATTAATTGGATATTAGAAAAGGAGGGTAAAAAATGAAGAGTGCTTGCTTTATTTTTTGCATGATACTGATAGTTTCTCTCTGCTCCGAAATTACCTCTGCAGAAACAGGAATATTTGGAGTAAGTCCCTCAAGTATACAATTTAATAACGTAATAAGGGGAGGTTATGCTGAAAGACCTATAGTTGTCAGCTACAACCAAGACCAACAAATAAAAATTCATCTTAGTGCAGAAGGAAATATAGCAAACTGGTTTAATTTTACAGAAAATATAACTGCATCAAAAAGTAACTTTGCAAGAGAAGTAATATCTGTCTCACCTCCAAGCGATGTTCCAAATGGAAATTACACAGGACTAATAGTATTTTCAATATCCTCGGCAGATGGATCAAGCGGAGGAGGCAATGCAGTAAGCAAACTAATCTCAGTTCTTCAGATAGCTGTGACTGTAGAAGTCACTGACAAAGAAATACTTGCATGTTCTGCTAGAAACTTTATCATAAACTCTGCAGAAAAAGGAGACAAAGTAAATTTTGATTTAGATGTTTTAAATGAAGGAAATATAAGAATTAAACCTGAAGTCAAAATTAAAGTATGGGATCAAGAACAAAATTATGTAGTTAAAGAGCTTGAATTTACTGGAGCAGAAATACTTCCTACAAAAGAAAACAAAGTTAACTTTAGCATAAGTACAGATGACCTAAGCACAAATCAGTACTGGGCCTATGTAGAAACGCCACAATGTTATTTCACAGATACTCAACCATTTGACGTTTTAGAACCAGGAGCCATAAAAAGTAATCTTATATTATTAAGAATGTACAATAACCCTTTCGCTACAGTAAAGGAAACAGTGCCAGTAGCAATTGAATATGAAAATAATGGAGAAAAAGACGTACAAGCTATGTTCAAAGGTCAAATTAGTTTAAACAATAAAGTAGTTCAGTTGCTAGAAAGTGAACCATTCATATCTACAGTTGGAGAACTTGGAAATATCACTCTTTATTTTACGCCTCAGAAATCTGGTAAATACATAATATCCGGTAGAGTATTTTACGACAAGAAAAGAACCTTCGAATCTAGTTCAGTTATAAACATACTAGATAGTCACAGTCTTGCAAAAGAGATATTGACTGTTTTAGTTTATGTGCTTATTATTTCAGTAATCGTTGGTCTTTTACTAGCCATAAGGAGAGAAAGGAGGGAGTACAAAAGCAAACTAAGCTTAATAAGTAGAAAATGAAAGGAAAAGAAATAAGATTTATTTTTGTATTTTCAATAATACTATTTGTAATATTGTTTACTTCTAAAGTAAGTGCCATCTCAGTTTTAACTTATAATATTAATATCTCTGATCCATTAGCACACAGCGTCTTAGAATCAAATCAAGTAAATTTGCCCTCAGTGCTTCTTGTTGTTAATACAGATGTTGATTCAAGTTGCAAGTACTCTTCAACAAAAGGTCTAGATTACTCGTCCATGGGATCTAGTTTTGAACTAGAGTATGGAACATTACATAAAATCACGATAAATGGATTGATAGATGGGCAATACAAAGCATATGTAAAATGTAAGAATCAATCTAATTTCATAAGCCAAGAATTAGAGATAGTTTATACAGTAAGTCTTCCAATAACTGCTCAAATATCTCTAGAGAATGGTGCAAATTTGAAAGATGGTAAAACAAGCCTAACTCTTATAACTTCAAAAGTTCCTAAAACAACGCCTACTCTTAGTTATACCACTGACAGCATAACCTACAAACAAATTCCTTTAGTTGGCAATGAAAAAATATGGTCAGGTTATTTAATAATACCTACAGATAGAGAAAACGAGGTAGGCTCATTCAAATTCCAAGCAAGGGATTTAGAGGATAACATTGGAACTGAAATCACTTCAGGAGCAATATTTACAATAGATACTATTCCTCCAAACAGTTTGCTTGACATAAAGGCAGAAGGCATAAGCAAGGGAATAAATCTTACATGGAAAACAGATGAAGAAAAACTTTCGTTTAATATATACAGAGCAACAACTCCAGGAGTAAGTTATTCAGACTTTTATAAAAAAGTCAATAAAGAAAACTATGTAGACACTGATGTTTCTGCGAAAACACCATACTATTATAAAATTTCAGGCGTAGACTCTGCAGGAAATGAGGGATCTTTGTCAAATGAAGTATATGCAATATCAACCTTGAGCACTTCTTCAGCAAACTCAAATTCTTTAGATTTAAGATATGTAAGTTTAGTTGAGTCATTATTGGATAAAATAGACTCAACAGTATCTGCACTAAACAGTTTATCTGCAACTTTTGAATCACAAAGTTCTGAAGAAAAAGAGATGTTTGAATATCTAAAAATTGAAAATTCTATTGCTAGTGCAAAGTCTGCAGCTGCCACTTTGAGAAATGAAGTAAATTCCTATATATCTCAACCTTTAAGCAAGAGCGATTTAGACAAAAAATTAAACTCTGCAGAAGTAAGGCTCAATATAATAAAATCGAGTACCCCTCAAAGACTAAGAGTATCAAATAAAGTCGTTCTTAGTAACAATCTCAATCAAAATGAGATAAGTACACATATTCTAGAAATAAAACCTAATTTAGAGTATAACCAACTTAATACTTTATCTGAAGAATCTTTAGGATATATTGAAAACAACCAACTTAAGGTATCTGGACAGGCTTACAACATAGAAGTAACCTACCTAGATGAGAGTCAGAAAACATTTACATTAATGAGTAAAGAAATTAGTTTAAATGTAGAAAATAAAGGAGGCATTTCTTTAATTGAAGTGATTCCTAAAGACATTGCTCAAAGTTCTAAAGACTTAGAAGTATACAATAAAGACTATACCGTGCTAAAAGATGATCCTATATTGTCTTTTGAAGCAAGCACAAACAAAATAGTTTATTACGTAAAAGAAAATATAGACCTTAATTCAATTAGCAAGACATACACATTTGCAATGAATGACCAAACGGAAACTTACTCAAGCTCTAAGATAAACGGGTACTTTACACTAAACCAACTTAGTGATGTAATTCCTTCATCAAATATAACTGTAGGAGTAATTTTAATAGTTGGTCTTGGAATGTATTTGATATTTGTAAGAATAAAAAAGAGAGAAATAAAGCTAAACAAAATCGAAGACAACATAGAAGAATTAAACAACGCTCTCTATGAAAATGACTTTGAAAAAGCCATGCAAAAATATTCAGACATATCTAAAGCCTACAAAGAATTATCAGATAAGGATAAGAAAAAGATGTATTCTGAATTAGCAGACTTACATAAAAAAATAATACATGCAAAAGCAAAAAATTCTAAATCATCAAGTCTAAAACAATATGGTCTATTCATAGGTATATTTACTGCAATGATTTTACTTCTAACAAGCTTTACAGTAGCATTTGATAATTTAAATCTATTAGAAGGAAAAAACAATGTAACATTAAATAATAGTATAGATGTAAAAACTCTTGTAAAACTAAACCCTGAAATAGAATCAATAACTTATCAAGATGAAATATCTGGACAAAGCTACGCTTACATAAACGTTTTTGGAGGGATAGGAAAGAAGTTTACACTTGAATCTGGAAAAGAATATGAAATTATTTCTAAAAAAAACACTACGTTAATAACTTACAATAAATAAAATGAAATATATATTGTTTTTTTTATTTATAATGGCAATCCCATTTTCTTCGGCAGCACATTATATAGTTGGGGAAGTATATGATGCGTTAGATTCAACAAGCGCAAATGGGAAAACTGTGGTAATATGGAATCCTTCCACAGGCCAAAACGATAATGTTACAGATATAATTGGACAATCAGGTAATTCGGGTATAGATAATGTTTATTTTGCAGACTGCGAGATGCTTTCAACTCCTTGTGCAATTGGAGATAACATAACTGCAATGGTTTTTGACCAGGGCGACGGGTATTCAACAAGCAGCGTCAACCTTACAGTAACTGATGCAGGTTATGATGTTATGCCTAACATGACTTTAACTTTACAAATAGAATTCATGAATCTCAGCTTAGATGATTCATACGTAGACAACCTATATGAAATAGATTTAGTCCCTGCTTCAACAGTCCTTGTATCTTGCACAGGGATTGTTTATGGCCCTAATATGGATTCAGAAATACAAACAATAAGCTCAAAAATGTTTAGCAATGAATCTTCATATTATTCCGATTCAGATCAAAATAGCAAACATTATTCAAATTCTAGCTGTAGCATGAATGTTTCATATGGAAATTCAGAGCAAGTTTACTTTAATTGTACAAATTACTTACAGTATTATGCAGTTCCTAACAATTGGAGCTGTGCAATAAACGCAACAAAGGGAGCTTCAACAACGAGAACAGCATACACCTCTGCAAAAGTTAATTCTTTGCTTGCTATAGAACTTCCAGATACAATAAACTATGGAGTTGGAGGCCCAACACTTGTTTCAAATGAAAAAAGTGTATTAATTAGCAATGCTGGAAATACTGCATTAAATCTTAGTATAAGTGCCTATGGTACAAGTCCTGGAGATAACATTTCAATGAGCTGCCCAGATGGAATTGTAAAAAATATCTCTTTAGATCATCAAAGATATAATGTTACATCATCCACTCCTGGTTCGCTATCTTTATCACAGTTCCAGAACACTTATACAAATCTGAGTTCTGTTCCTGTAATAAATAACTTCAATTTAAATTCAAGACAAAGCGATGTTGTTAATGATGCTACTAAATACACATATTGGAGAGTATATCTTGTAGAAGGAATAGATGGGGATTGCACTGGAAATATAGTGTTTGGAGCAATAAATTCTCCAGGAATATAAAATAAATTAAATCTGTGAGAAATTAATTGTTTGGTTTACTGATATTTCGTAAGCTTCTTCAAAAGATATAGGGAAGTTTGTTCCAATATATCTAGCTCCAGTTGGGAAAGGAGAAGGTATAAGCCCCTGGCTTGCCTGCGTTTGACTATTCCATCTAGTAATTGAATCTGCTCTAGAAGTGTTGCCTAAAACAGTCTGAGCATTAACGAATCTTGTAGTAGAATAAAATGAAACCCAATTCTTTCCAGAACTTGTAGAATTTTTGATTAATGTTATATTCATTGGCTCGTAAACTTTTCCAACAGTGCTCCAGTTAACTAAATTTGGAGCTGAAGAGTTTAAATTAACTTCATAACCTACACCTTGAACAATGTTAAAGTTACAGTTTGTAGAAGTGCATGCTGGGAAAGTAGGACATGAGAACTTATTACATGTAACTGCTTTCTGTGTTGTAGCATTCCACATAGTTACTGCAGTGATATTATTTATTTGATACAAAGTTTCATTAGCAGTACTAAATGAAGAGTTTGCAATGAATCCTATCCAATTTCTAGTATTGGTGCTTCTACTTAATGTATAAACCTGTGCAACAAAAAGTTCAGATGAGAAATTCTCATATGTAGGGTTCCACGCACTAACTTTGTAAAATCTTCTTTTATTTCCAGAGAAAGAAGAGTCAGTATAGTTTGTAGAGTTTGTTTGATTCAAGAATACAAAATCAGTTGCATTAGTAGAGTAATATAAATTGTAATAAGCTACGTGATCTCCTGCACTCCAGAATAATGTAACGTTCCCAGTTCCATTGTTAGATGATTGGGTTATATTACCTGATGAAGGAGGTATAGAAGATAGGAAAGCTGCAAAAGAGTTATTTGATGAATTATATCCTCTGTTTCCATATATATCATAACATTCAACGTTCCAAACATAATATCCATCAGATAAGTTTACACTTGAGAAGTTGTTTATAGTGTTTACATTAGGACTAAGAGTAGTTTGGTT
>DASZSY010000036.1:0-75447 GCA_035548435.1 Candidatus Nanoarchaeia archaeon
ATGGTCTTTGCAGTTTTCTTCTTCTAAGAAGATGGCTTGGTAGAGGAACTGGAGCAGCAGTAAGAAGTTATCCTGAAGTTAGCGAACAATATCTTGGTAAGATAGATTACACTAAAGCAGATGGAATTGTTGTACTTGACAGACATGCACTTTCACTAGATATAATAAATGGAATAAAACAAAGGGGACTTTCAATAATATGGATAGACCATCATGCTGTTGAAGACACAAAAATGCAGGAAGAATCTGATTTTATTTATTATTTTAATTCTAAATTTACTTTATCTAAAAAAAATACTTATCCTGTATCTTTTCATATGCAAAAGATAGCAAATCAAAAAAAAGATTATTGGATTTCTTTGGTGGGATGTATTTCAGATTGTTATCTTCCAAGTTATCATAAAGAATTTGCTAAGAAAAACCCGCAAATGTGGGCTAAAAAAGTTAAGACTGCTTTCGATGCATATTATAAAACTCTGCTAGGAAAGATTGCACTATATTTGAATTTCTCACTTAAGAATAGCGCTATGCAAGTTATACAGATTCAGGATTTTTTAATTAAATGTCAAAGACCAGAAGAAATCTTAGAGGAAAATGAAGGAAATCCTTTGATTGTTCACGCAGCTGCAATGCTTAAGAAATGTCAAGACTATCTTGTTGATGCAAGAGCAACTGTAAAAGGAAATTCTCTTTTCTTTCAATATTCTGGAGATACAAGTATGAGTGCAGAAATTTCTAATGCTTTAATTTATGAGTTTCCTGAGAAGTTTATTTGTGTTGCTTTCAAGAAACAAGGAATTGTTAATATATCTTTAAGAGGAGATAATGTAAAGCAAATTCTTGAAGAGATATTGAAATATTTAGGAACTGGAACTGGGGGAGGACATAGGGATGCTGTGGGAGCTAGAATTCCTAGGAATAAGCTTGAGGAGTTTCAAGAGTTGTTTAGAGAGAAGACTGAAAAAATCAAGACTTTTAAATAGCTAATTTTTCTGTTTTATATATGGATAAAGAAAAGACAGGAAGAAAGAATGTTCTTAGAAAGAGCAGGGAAGTAGAAGGCACTAGAATAGAAGGATATGACTTCAATAGGGGAATAGATTACAAAAAATTACTAGAAAGTTTCAAGACAACAGGATTTCAGGCCACTGCACTACATGATGCTATAGAAATAACTAATTTAATGATAAAAGACAAGGCTACAATATTCTTGTCCTATACTTCCAATATGGTTTCTGCGGGGACAAGAGACATAATAAGATATCTTGTTGAGCATAAAAAAGTGAACATTTTAATTACCACTGCTGGAGGAGTTGAAGAAGATTTCATAAAATGCTACGGAGACTTTATTCTAGGAGACTTTAGGGCAAGTGGAAAAGAATTAAGGGAAAAAGGAATAAACAGAATAGGAAACATATATGTTCCAAATAATAGATATGTTGATTTTGAAAAGTTTGTACATCCAATACTTGAAGAGTTTTATGAAAGACAGAAGAAAGAAGGAAAGGTAACAACTGCATCAGAATTAATATGGAAACTAGGAGAGAAAATAAACAATGAGAAAAGTATTTACTTTTGGGCATGGAAAAATAAAATTCCTGTTTTCTGTCCTGCGCTCACAGATGGAAGCTTGGGAGACATGATTTACTTCTTTAAGCATAAACACAATGATTTTGTACTCGACATTGCAGACGATGTAAAAAAGTTAAATGATACCACCATCGGGCTAAAGAAAGCTGGAGCAATAATTCTAGGAGCAGGTGTTGTTAAACATGCTGCGCTTAATGCTCTCATGATGAGAAATGGTGCAGACTATGCGGTTTACATTAATACTGAACAGGAATTCAACGGAAGCGATGCAGGAGCAATGCCTGAAGAAGCTGTTTCATGGGGAAAAATACTTCCGCAGGCAAAAAGAGTCAAAGTTTATGGAGATGCTACAATTTTATTCCCATTATTAGTTGCTGAAAGCTTTGCCAAGTAATATTTGTAGTAACTTAAAAATAATAACATTTATATACACATTTCTATCAGAGTTTATATGAGTAAACAAGGAAAACTTTCTGTTAAGGCAATGATTGCTTTAGTATTCATATTTGCAGGACTTGTTTCAGTAATAGCTTATGGAACAAGCAATCCTTCTGTTTTCGGTCACAGTGCTAGTGAAATTGATTTTACTGGAATGTCTGGAAATGTTGTAACTAGTGGAGATGTTCAGGCAAGCAGAATTTGCATAGGCACTGATTGTAGAACTTCATGGCCTACAAGTACCTCTACAGTTTCAACAGGAAGTCCAAGTATAGTATTTCAAGCACAAAGATTTACAGATGACGATACAAATTATTACATTGATATAAACACTGGAGCACACATTGGTGGAAACTGGGCTCTTGATGGAGACTTAAACGTTAACGGAAAAGTAGAGGCAGACAGATTATGCATAGGTAGTGATTGTATATCAAGTTGGCCAAGTACAAGCTCATCTTCAAGCGCAACAGTAATTCAAACAACTGTGGGAACTTTGGAATCAGGATGCCATCCATCTGAAGACAATACTGCACAATTCATGAATACATGTGGACACAGATTCTGTACTGCAAGAGGATACAAAACAGGATTTGTTGTTGAATACATGAGTGATGCTGCTAGCGCGCTAGCAGACGTTTCTTGCTTTAGTTAAGTCTGAGAAGCATTTTTATAGCTAGCCTATTATTTGCATATTATGAAAAAAGGAATGATTGGACTTGAGATACACACGTATCTTGTTACGAAACAAAAACTTTTCTGCTCTTGTCTTAATTCAAGAAAGAAAGGAACCAAACCAAATGTCAATATTTGTCCTATTTGCACTGGACAGCCGGGAAGTAAACCTCTTTCGCCTTCTGAAGAAGCAGTTTTCAAGGCAACACAACTAGGAATGATGCTGGGTTGTAAGATAAATAATAAAATGCACTGGCAAAGAAAGCACTACAGTTGGCCTGATTTACCTAAAGGATATCAAATTACTTTGTCTGGGAGCGGGGCCATTCCTTTAGGAGTGAATGGAAAATTCCATGGAATAAGAATTGGAAGTATGCACCTTGAAGAAGATCCTGCCTCTTGGGATCCTGAAACTGGAGCAATAGACTATAATAGATCTGGACTGCCACTAGTCGAGATAGTTACAGACCCTGATTTTACAACTTCTGAGGAAGTTATTTCTTGGCTTGATAAACTTACAAAACATCTTTCTTACCTAGGAATTGTTGACAGTGATGCAGGAATAAAGGTAGATGTTAACGTAAATATTCCTGGGAAGACAGAAAGAGTTGAAATAAAAAATATCAACTCTATGGAAAATATTTCTGTTGCCATAGAATCTGAATTTGAAAGACAGGAAAAAGAAGGAAGCGTAAGAGAAACTAGAAGATTTAATCCAGAGACAGGAAAGACAGAAAGAATGAGATCAAAAGAAGGGGCGGAAGATTACAGGTTCTTAAGAGACCCAGATTTGCCACTGCTTTATTTGGATTCGCATTTTTTGGAATCTGCTTTGAAATTATTACCTGAAGATCCTGAAAAAAGAAAGAAAAGATTTATTGATGAGTTCAATATCTCTGAAAAAGAAGCAGACACGGTTACTAAAGATAGATATGTTGCAGATCTTTTCGAAAATGCAACAAAGGAAGTTGGGCGAGAGCTAGCTTTAACATGGGTTGCTGGAGAGCTTTTGAGATTACTTAATACAAATAACTGTAGACTACAGGATATTGAATTCAAAGATGAGCATTTTTTAGCGCTGCTTAAAATGATAAAAAATGGAGACCTTACTCCACTAAAAGGAAAGGAAATATTAAAGCAATTTTATCCTAAGAGTTTTATGCCTTCAAACACAGAAAAGAGAATAACTGATAAGAAAGAATTAGAGACAATAATAAAGAAAGTTATTTCTGAAAATCAGAAGGTTGCAGAGGATTACAAACAAGGAAACAAAAATTCTCTTAATTTCTTGCTTGGGCAAGTAATGAAAGCCACAAAGAAGATGGCTGATAGTGCCACAAGCATAGATATTCTAACTTCTTTGTTAAGTTAATAAGATAGCTTTTAAAAGCCGAAACTGCGTTCTGAAATTGACCTCATAGTTTAACGGATTAGAACACGGGACTTCGGATCCCGGAATCGGGGTTCAATTCCTCGTGAGGTCATAGAGTATCTTTAATAAAGTTAAATAAGGTAAAAATATGAAGTTATATATGAGAAAAGCAATTTTACTTATATTTGTATTTTTTTTGGTAATTGCATCAGTGCAGGCATTAGTTTTAGATGATTCTTTGCAGGATTTGACTGCAAATGAAACTGTCAGGATAAGTTTGGCAATTTCCGACAATGTTTCTTCAAGTTTCTTTAAAGTAAAAACAGCCGTGGATAAAGATGAAGTTATAAACGATTTAAAAGAAAATTATAATGTTGAGTATGTTGCCCAAACATTCAATGCTTTAACAGTGGAAGTTAATGGAAGTGAACTTCAAGAGCTAAAGGAAAGGAAAGATATTCTTGAAATAAAGAAGGCCTTAGATTTTCATACTCTTTTACAGGACTCAAATTCTATTATTAATTCAACTTTGGCAGGAAACTTGCAGACTTTTGGTGTTAATTTGACTGGACAAGGGCAAACGGTGTGCATTATTGACTCTGGAGTAAATTATACTCATCCTTCACTAGGAAATTGTACGACACAGCAATTTTTAGCAGGAAATTGTAGTAAGGTTATTGGAGGCTGGGCATACTATAATCCTGTAAATGCTTCAAATCAAAACGATGTTATGGGTGATAGTGATCATGGAACACATGTGGCAGGAATTGCTGCAGGAAATGGGCAGATAAGAGGAATTGCTCCAGATGCAAAAATTGTTTCAATAAAAGCTTGTGGACCAACTTCTTCCTGTGATGGAAATGCCATAATTGACGGAATAAACTGGTGCACTTCAAATAAAACTTTGTTTAATATAAGTGTAATAAGTATAAGCATAGGTACTAGCGCTCCTGATTTGTATAATACTTATTGTGATGATGAAATTCCAAGCTTTACAAGCGCAATTAACGCTGCAGCCGCAAAAAATATTTCTGTAGTTGTTGCAGCAGGAAATGATGGAAATAGAACTCATATTTCTTTGCCTGCATGTATAACTAACGCTACTGCTGTTGGAGCAACTACAAAGAGCGATGCGCTAAACTTTAATAGAAACTATTTAGTTAAGCTTGTTGCACCAGGAGTTAATATTAATTCAACTTTTCTTTCTGGATATGGGCTTGATTCTGGAACTTCCATGGCTACCCCTCATGTTTCTGGAGCTTTGATTGTACTAAATCAATTAATTAATTTCTTGAATGTAAAGATGCAGCCATCTCAATTAACTCAAATTTTAAACAACTCTGGAAAAACTATTACAGATAGTACTGGAGTTAATTATTCAAGAATAAACTTGTATTCTGCAGTTATGTCTTTAGATACAATTTCTCCAGAAGTTAATTTAATTTCTCCGTCTTTTTCTTCAGCTTTAGTAAATGATTCATATATCTTTAGCGCTAACATATCTGATTGGAATTTAACAAATATGTCTTTTCAACTCAGAAATTCCTCTGGATATTTGATTAATGAAACTCTGGCAAATATATCTGGAACTTTCAATCAAACTAGCATTCTAATTTATAATCTTTCAAATGGAACTTACAATTATAGTTTTACTGGCTTTGACTTTAAATCAAACTCTGGAAGCTTTAATGGAACTTTAACTCTTTCTTATTCTAACATTACTTTGATAAGCCCAATGGATGGTTATTCTGAAACATCCAACTCTGCAAATTTAATTTTTAACTTTTCACTTCTTAAGAACTTTACAAACTGTAGTTTATTTTTAGATAACGTTTCTGTTAAGAATATAACTGTTGTTGATTTCACCTTAAATCAAAACGTTTCCTATACTTTAGGAGCAGGCAATTACATTTGGGCAATTAATTGCAGTGTTGATAGTTTATCTGAGCAAACAAACTCAAGATCTATAACAATAAGTGCTCCTGCTGTGGAACAAGTAACTACAAGGTCTAGTGGAGGTGGCGGAGGAGGTGGCGGAGCAGCTCCTATAACTGTGGTAAATCAAAATCAAACAAATGAAGGTTATACTAGGGTGCTTGGGAAGCAGGAGATAGTTCAATTTGTTTTGTTTGACTTGAAATCAAGCAAGCATACTTTAACAGTTAATTCTATAGGAAAAGATTATGTCAATATTACTATAAGAAGTGACCCTATTAAATTAACTTTAGGCATCGGACAAAGCATAAAACTAAATTTGACTTCTGCTGAGTTTTATGATTTATATGTTAAACTTGAAAATATTGTTAATGGAAAAGCTGAGATTACAATACAAACAATAAACGAGCCTAGATTAAATACTAAAGAGCCTGAAAGAAATGTAGATGACTTTAACTTTACAACAATGAATCAAACTCAGAATGAAATTCCTTTAGGAGAAGAGAATAAATCAAACAATATGTGGTTTTATCTCTTAATTCTAGTTATCTTTGTTGTACTTACTGCTATAATTACTCATATTTTAGACAGACGCAAAAGAAAACGTGCCTGGCATATAGATTAATGATAAGGTTTAATAAACTGGTTTCATAGAGCATATTGTGGCTGCAAAAGATAAACAAAAAATTGATGAGAAGGGTATTACTGTAAAGAAAAACGATGACTTCTCTGAATGGTACACTCAAGTAGTACAGAAATGTGAACTTTGTGACCTAAGATATAATGTAAAGGGATTTGTTGTATTTCAACCTTGGTCAGTTTTATCAATGGAAAAGATGTACTCATATTTCCACAATGTTTTGCAGAGAAAAGGGCACAAGCCTTACTTTTTCCCAACGGTTATACCTGAAGGAAATTTAAAGAAAGAATCAAGCCATATTGCAGGATTCACTCCTGAAGTATTTTGGGTTACTGGAGCAGGAGAAGACAAGTTTGAAGAGAAACTTGCTTTAAGACCTACAAGTGAAACTGCATTTTATCAAATGTTTGGAACATGGATAAGAAGTTACAAGGATTTGCCTTTCAAGACATATCAAAGGGCAAATGTTTTCAGATATGAAACTAAAGCTACAAGACCATTTTTACGAAGCAGAGAATTTCATTGGATTGAAGCACATTGTGCACATGCCACCAAGGAAGATGCAATGAAGCAAGTGCACGAAGATATGGAAACAACTCAAGAAATACTTCACGATGTATTTGGATTACCTTTCATATTTTTCAAAAGGCCCCAGTGGGACAAGTTTGCAGGAGCAGAAAATACTTTTGCAGCTGATGTTTTGAACCCTGATGGAAGAGTAGTACAGCAGCCGTCAACTCATATACTTAAACAAGATTTTGCTAAAGCTTTCAATGTAACATTTACTGATAAGGATTCAGAGCAAAAGCATGTATGGATTACTTGTTACGGTCCTGCAATATCAAGAATATTTGCAAGTATAGTTATAGTTCATGGAGATGATAAGGGATTGAGATTCCCTTGGGATATTGCTCCAGTTCAAATTGCAATAGTTCCAATTGTTGATGATTCTAAGGTAATTAAGAAAGCAGAGGAACTTAAGAAAAAACTTTCTCAAAAATACTCTGTAGAGTTAGATGTTAGCGAGAAAAGTGCTGGAGAAAAATTCAATTATTGGGAGATGAAGGGAACTCCACTAAGAATAGATATTGGACTCAAAGATTTAGAAAAGAAGCAGATTACACTATTTAGAAGAGATTTAAACAAAAAAGAATCTGTGTCTGAGAAAGACTTTGAAGAATATGTAGAGAAAATTGCAAAAGAGTTTACTCATAATTTGATAAAGGAAGCAGATAAGGTATTTGATAATAGAATTAAAACTGTAAAGTCATTTTCAGATCTTAAGAAAGCAATAGAAGAAGGGAACATTGCACGTTGTGCATTTTGCTCTGATGAGATGTCTGGCGCTAAATGCGGAGAGAAAGTTGAGAAAGAAGTTGGAGCTACTGTTAGGGGAACCAAGCTTGAGACAGAGAAAGCTAGCGGAGAATGTGTTGTTTGCGGAAAGAAAGCCAGTACAATAGTGTATATTGCAAGGCAATACTAAAAACAATGACTTATACTTTTTCAAGTGATTTGGAGGATTGTTCCAGAAAAGATTTCGATATTACTTCTAAAATGTCTGAAGATTTTTTTGGAATGACTACTGACTCTGAGCAGTTTCAGGCATCTGAGGAGAATAAAGACTTTTTATTTAAACATTTGAAAAATTTTGTTAATATAATCAGATTCAATAAAGAAGTTATAGGATATTCTTTTATTATTCCCTCTAATAAGAAACTAATGTCTTTGTTTTTGAAAGGTAAAATAACTGAGAGTGAATTATTTGATAGAGTCAAATCAGAAAAAATAAATGAAAATAATTTTGATTGCCTTTATCTTTGTTCGGCTATTATTAAAGAAGAACATAGAGGCAAGGGCTTGTCTATTGAAGGATTCAAAAAACTAATTGTTAACCTGATAAAAATTAGGGGGAATGTTAAACCAGACTTATTCTTTTGGGAGTATTCTAAAGAAGGAAGTATTGTCGCTAAAAAAATTTCAGAACATTTCGGTTTTAATTTATTTAAGAGCAACAATTAGGAACTTTTTAATATGCTTATATTTAGTATCTTATATGGTAGAAATTGATTTTAAGGCAGGAGATAGAGTTAAATTAAGACTTGTAACAGAAGAAGTTGAAGGGCAGTATGTTGAAAGTTCTGATGCACAAATTGTTTTGCTTAAACTAGAATCAGGTTATAATATTGGTATAAAAAAGGAAAATATTCTTTCTTCAAGAAAATTACCTGATAAAGAAGAAAAAATTCAAGAGCCAAGACAACAAAGACAAAGTAAAAATCTCCCCAAAATAGCAATAGTTGTTACAGGAGGAACTATAGCTAGTAAAGTTTCTTACAAGACTGGAGGAGTAGAGCCTATAGAGAATCCGCAAGACTTCCTTGATCTTTATCCTGAAGTTGAAGAGATTGCAGAAATAAAAAAGCTTGAAATGCCATTTAGAATGTTATCTGAAAATATGGACTCTGAACACTGGATAAATATTGCCCAGACCATAAAACCCTTGCTTGAGGACAGTGAAATACAAGGAGTAATACTTACACATGGTACGGACACACTGCACTACACTGCTGCAGCTTTGAGTTTCTTTTTAGGAAGACTAAACAAACCTGTTGTTTTGACTTACAGTCAAAAAAGCATCGATAGGGCGAGTAGCGACGCTAAGTTAAACTTAATTTCAGCTGTGAAAATGGCCTTGAGTGATTGTGCAGAAGTAATGCTTGTTGGACACGGTACAACAAATGATGATTTTTGTTATGCACTACGTGGAACAAAAGTAAAAAAAATGCACAGTTCAAAGAGAGCAGCATTTTTACCTGTAAATACAGAGCCACTAGCGAAGATTTCCAAAGATAAAATAGAATTCTTGCAAAAATATAATCCTCGAAGTGATAAAAAAGTTGAAGTTGACACTTCTTTTACAGATAAAGTAGCTTTGCTCAAGTTTTATCCAGGACAAGATCCTAGCATTCTTGATTATTATGCCTTAAGTTACAAGGGAATTGTAATTGAAGGAACTGGACTTGGACATGTTGCTGCTTCTGGAGCAAATAAGAGTTGGCTGGCTGCACTAAAGAAGCACATAAGAAATGGACTTGTTGTTTGTATGACAAGTCAAACAGTTTTTGGAAGAGTTGATCCTTATATTTATTCAGCAGGAAGAGAAATACTTGATGCAGGAGTGATTTATCTTGAAGATATGCTTTCAGAAACTGCTTTTGTTAAATTAGGGTTTGTACTAGGCCACGCAGGTTGGAAAGTTAAGGCAAAGGAAAAGATGCTACAGAATATGGCCTACGAGCTTAATCAAGTTCATTCTAGTTAGTATAGTAACTTTTAAGGAGTTACAAAACAAATATTTAAATAGTGGACAAAATATTCTTACATATGAGATTTAGTCATCTTGACGCAGCAATTCCTGAAGGAAGAGAAGAAGATTTCTTTTCATTGTTTGGTAGACTACAAGAACCAACAAAATCTAATTTTGAGTTAGTTTTAGATCTTGGCGCTTATATGAATGGTACACCTTTCAATGATAGATATGCTGTTACTGGGAGCTATGCTATTTTGTCTCATTTGATGAAACTTCACTCTCCAGAAATTGCTTCAACTTGGAAAGGTTTCAGTAATCCTACAATTGTTGGAAATGGACAAGTTCTTGGAGCACTACGCGCAGGATATCATACTAAGGGTGGACCTCAAAACAGAACTGATATGGTTCCTGTTTTTGATATGCTATTAAAGCTTGAAGGAAAAGATGAAAGATTAACTTTTGTTTACAATGAAGTTAGAAAGAATCCTGGAAGTGTTGAAACAAACGAACACTTCGGAGTTCCATTGAAGGTAAATTCTCCTGAATCTTTACTGGAGCATAGACTTGGAAGACCTATGACAAGCCAGGGAAACATAGGAGACACTTTGACTTTAGTTCATATAATGGAACAAAGAGGGTATTCTCCCGACAGCGTTGCAGAATATGCTATTGCGAATAAACAAGCAGATGAGCTTGCAAAGAGAATTAAGACAGGATATGACAAATTTGGAAGAGATAGATTTGGAGTATTTCCAAGCGATAAGTTTGTAGCCACATTACTAAAAAGACTTCACAAAGTACGCCCAGTAGCATAATTCTAAAGGGTTATTAGTGTAACTATGCAGGAGTTACAAATAGGAAGGTTTAAAAGGTTATAAGTTTTCAGTGAAATATGCACATAATTGAAGAAAAACTACTACTTGATATAGAATCTGCAAAATCTAGATTGGACAGAAAAAGGTTAGATGATTTTGTTAGGGAGATGTTTAAATGCTTGTCTAGAGAAACTATGGAAAATGCTACTATTCAAGATGCAGATAATGCTAGAAGAAAGTCAGAAGTTTTCGCAAATTTTGAGATTGCATGGGATTATGGTACCCGAAACTTCAAAGAACCGGTAGATTTTGCTTATTTAGGCGATGTTGCTGGAAGAGTTGAACCAGGTTTATGTGCTCCAGGACAACACTATGCAAGTTTTCGTAATGGTTCTGCAACTTGTTTTGCAGGTTATTTACCTCCTGCTGATGAATCTAGAGTCAGAGAACATCTAGCTAGATCTCTTGATGTTTTGGAAAGTCAAGATTGGCATCCTATTGAAAAAGCAGTTTTCTTGAATTTTCACATAACAAGAATTCAACCATTCCAAAATGGAAATAAAAGAACTGCAAATATAGTAACAAATGCTACTTTAAAAAATAATGATTTTTTCCCAATTTCTATAAGTCAAAAGAACAAATCTCGTTATCAAGGATACTTGGCAGGTGCACTTAAAGACTTTGAAAACATGGGCGCAACTGTAGACGATCCTCTCCAACCTTATAAGTTTCCGGGCTTTGGTCAAAGACAATTTTACGATTTTCTTGCTAGAATAGAACTGTCTGAATTAAAGTGCGCAGAGGATAAATTATCAGGTTTATCTCATTACACTTTATCTTTCAATAATGCTCCAATAAATACTTTGTATGGAGTAAAGCATCATGTTAGAAATTGGCTTCAAGGACATAACATGTTACATCAGGTTAGATTAGATGTTGCTAGAAAGGAAATTACCGTTGCTGGAGATATTCCTCTTCATTCTTTAGAAATTGCAGTGGGAAAAATAAAAGGAATTGGTAAATATGAGATTAAGCCGTATAAACCTGCGAATGGTTCTTCAGGTCCCTTTAGTGTATAAAATGACAACTAAAAAATGTAAGGGGCACAATTTTCTCGATGGGTATTATTCTACACAGAGGGGCTTAGCAGATTATTCAAGAGTTCATCAATTGGATTTTATTAGACTTATAGAAGAAGCTAAATTGCAAGAAGGCACAGTAGTTGATTTGGGATGTGGTAATGCAAATTTTTTGGCTGATTTAAAGAAACTATTCCCAAATATGAAAGTTTATGGAGTTGACAAAGTACAGTATGAATCCAGACTTTCCGAGGATGAATTAATACAAGCAGATATCTCTAGAGGCGTTAAATGTCTAGATAGTGAAATTGCAGACCTCGTTGTTAGCACTACTTTAGTGCAATGGTTGCCTGCAGACTCGGTGGACCCTTTTTATGTTGAAGTAAATCGTTTAATGAAAAAAGAAGGAAGAGGAATAGTTTTTCCTTTAGCTTCTAAAGAAGTATCTGAAGAAAGGGGAAGGTATTTTGTTAACGGATTAGAGTTTGAGAGACCAGTAAATATTAGAAAGATTAAGTTACCTGAAACTTTAGATGGTAAACTAGCTTCAGCATATCAGGTTTTATTTGGAGATTTTAGCGGCTTTCTAGACCTACATAATTAGCTCTATTGAAAATATCGTTTATTTTTTCTTCACTGAAGTTGTAGGGATTTAATTTCAATAGGTGTTTTATTTCAGAATCACTAGGTTTTAATTCAGGTTCCATCCAATAAAATTCTCTCATATCTATTCCTTTTCTTTGAAATCCTTCTAATAGTGCACTTATTTCAGAATCATTCTCCCTATGTTTTAAGTAAAATGTTATAAAATCTAAGGTAAACTGTTCTGTTGGTTTTCTTAACAGAGACATAAGGTTATATGGTGCCCAACTATATATTCTTTGTTGTGTTTTATTTTAAATTACCGCAACCTTTAATACCTCTAGCTTGTATTTTTTTGTATGGACTATAGTAAGATAGGACTTAAAGCTGGAATTGAAATACATCAGCAGTTGGAAACAAGTGAAAAGCTTTTTTCTCATGCTCCTAGTTACTTAAGAAATGAAAAAGCAGATTATATTGTGCAAAGAAAACTACACAAAGTAGCTGGAGAACAGGGACAGGTTGACGCAGCTGTTAAACATGAGGCCGAGCAAGACAGAGAATTTCATTATGAAGGATATAATGACACAGTTTCTCTTGTGGAACTAGACGAAGAGCCACCATATATGGTAAATCAAGAAGCTTTGGAAGAATGTTTGAAAGTTGCACTGCTTTTGAATTGTGAAATTTATCAAAACACGCAAATAATGAGAAAGACGGTTATTGACGGAAGCAACACTTCTGGCTTTCAGAGAACTGTTCTAATAGGCCACGATGGATACGTTGAAACAAGTTTTGGTAAGGTAAGAATAGATACTGTTGTTTTAGAAGAAGACAGCGCTAGAATAATAAGCAAAGATGAAAGAAAGGCAGTTTACAGACTTGATAGACTTGGAATTCCATTAATTGAAATTGCTACTGCTCCTGATATGAACACTCCAGAGCAAATAAAAGAAACTGCATTAAAGATAGGAGAAATACTAAGAGCCTGTAATGTTAAAAGAGGACTTGGAACAATAAGACAGGACGTTAACGTTTCTATAAAAGGACATGACAGAGTAGAAATAAAGGGATTTCAAGATCCTAAGATGATGATTGAAACTGTAAATAAGGAAATCTTAAGACAACAAAAAGATATTTCCGAAGGAAAAGTTAAAGGAGAAGTGCGTGGAGCATTGGAAACAGGAGAAACTGAATTTTTAAGACCTATGCCTGGAAAAGCAAGAATGTATCCTGAGACAGATTTACCTTTACTTTATGTTTCTCTTGATTTAATAAATAAATTAAAGAAAAATCTTCCTAAATTAAAGCAGGAAATAAAAGTTGAATTAAAGAAGAAAGGTTTGAATGATGAAATGATTAAACTTGTTTTGGAAGATGGAGTTGATGAGTTTGAGACATTACTTAACGTATATGACAAAGATGCTAATCTTGTTGCTAAAATGATAACTTTATGGAGACAAGAATTTTCAAGCAAAACAAAGAAGAATTTGGATGAAGTAAAACAAATACTAAATGAAAAAATACTGGAAAAAATACTTGAAAACTTAGCTACTGGAAAAATAAGCGATGGAGATGTTAAGACAATAATGCTTAAGGTCTTGGAAGGAAAGAATGTAGAAGATGCTTTGAAAGTTGAAAAAAGCGATGATAATACACTTGAACATGGAATAAGAGAAATTGTTAAAGAAAAACCTGGACTAAGAGCAAATGCTTATATGGGGCTTGTAATTGCAAAGTTTGGAGCAAGCGTTGATAAAAGAAAAGCAATGGAAATCTTAAACAAAGTTGTGGGGGACGGGAAATGAACAAAACTTTAGTGGCAATTGGAATGCTTGCACTTTTAGCATTTGGAGCAGGATTTTATGCTAAGGGAATTACGGGCAACGTTATTTTTGGGCAAAATGAGCAGAGTTATACTAAAGCCATATGCCATGAAAGCCAATGTTTAGATGTTTATGTTCAGTGTAATAATGGAAATCCTATAATTACTCCTATAACTCCATATACTCAAGTTAATACCACTAAATTTAATATCACAAATGAGATAAAATGTTAGGATAGGATAAATGAAAACTATTTTCATTTATGAAAATCATTTTCAATAATGTTTAAATACTTGAAAGTATTGGATTTTATACTCTATGGGCCCTAATTGGTGTTCTGCAGCGGATGCGAAAATATTTTATTATAGGTGCAAGTATGAAGAAGATTATCTAGGAGTTGAATGGGTACATGGAGCAGATACTTTACCATTTGTTTTAAATCCTGAAGAAGTTCTTTCTAAAGTAGATTATGATTTTCATAATATAAGTAGAGAAGACTTGGCAGTTAGAGCTTCTTTTATTTTAATGCCTGATAGTGTTAGACTGAGAGTAAGAGAAGGACACGCTCTTCTTCCTCCTCCAGAAAATTTATCTGAAGAAGAGAAAGTTAGGCTTGCAAGTAGAGAACTTCTAAGATATAATATTGAGCAAAGAGATTGGATGCTACGTGGAAAGAAGTTTCTTGCTGAAAGAGAGCATCACGATCCTGATGTAAATGAGTTTGTTAGAGATTACTTTGCAAATGGTAGCCCTGTTTTCTATAAGATAAGAGATGTAATGTTGCATCCTGAAAGATATGTTAGAAGAGATGTTCTTCCACTATCTGAAGTGTTGCATGGCGGAATGGGTATTCAAGAAAGACTTTATGGGTCTCCAAGATTGCCTGATTTAGAAGCTCAGCCACCCGTCGCAGCATAGATTTTTAACTTTCTTTTTACTAATGAGGAGATGAAGATATTAGCTATTGGAGATTTTCATGGAAATTTTCCTAAATCTATAAAAGAAATAATAAAAAAAGAAAAAATTGATTTTGTCTTATCTAACGGAGATTTTTTTCCTTTTTGGTACAGAAAGCTTTGGTTTAAGCATTGTTATGCAAAAAATGTTAATCTTTGGGAAGTTATTGGTAAGAACAAATACAAAAATTTTATTTTGAAAGATTTGAAAATGGGGGAGAAAGCAATTAAGGCACTTAATGAGCTGCCTGTTCCAGTTTATACTGTTGTAGGTAATCTTGATTATGCGAGATTGAATGATAGTTTAGATTTAGATGAATATTATGAAGAACATGGAGGAAAAATTGCACATTGGGATTGGGGTGAACAGGACTTTTTTAGCAAGATAATAAAGAAATACAAGAATATTAGGAGAATTGATTACAAATCTGCAAGATTTGGAAATTTTGTTTTGATTGGAGCCTATGGGGGAACTAACCCTGGTGAGCCTGAAAGTGAAACTTTTAAGAAATATCAAAAAAAATTGGCAAACATTTTTTTGAAGAATCGCGGGAAAAAAATAATTTTTGTTTCACATAATGTTCCTAATAATACTAAACTTGACAAGATTGGGAAACATGCACATAAACTTGTAAGAGGAAAGCATTATGGGTCCATACTTGTGAAAAAAGCAATTATAAAATTCAAACCTTTAGTTCATATTGGAGGGCATATTCATGAAGGTCGTGGAACTCAAAAGGTTGGAAAGACTGTCTGTGTGAATCCGGGAGCTGTTCATGAAGGGCAAGGGTCAATTGTTGAAATTGTTGAGGATAAAGTCAAAGTAAGGATGATTAAAGTTTAATTTTTGTAGTAAATCTAAAGCTTTATTAAACTTGAAACATAAAGAAGAATATGTTCGACGAAATACAAAAGGATGCTATAAGAGTTCAGGCGCATGCAATACTGCAGAGATTTAGTGAAAAACTTGCAGACGTTAAAACTGCAGATGTTGTTGAGAAGCCATCAAGCAGTGGAATGAGGCATAACGAAATAATTAAAACTGCAGATTCTGACTTTAGAGAAATGATTTTTAAGAATGCAATAAAGAAAGATGAAAGTTTCATATATGGAGAGACAAAGAAATGGTAGTAAAAAAGAAGCAAGCTAAGGAAGTTAAGAAATCTAAGCCTTCAAAGGTAGTTAAACCTTCAAAGGTCTTGACAAAGAAAGCCCAGAAGGAAGAGGAAGAAGAGCATAGCGGAGGAGCCAGCTTAGATGATGCTTTCGGTGATGATGAAGATGTTTCCTATGCAGAAGCAAAGCCTAAAAAAGAAAAGAAAAAGAAAGTGGATGAAGATGAAGAGCTTGATGATGAAGTTGAAGATGAACTTGATGAAATACAACATGCTGAAAATTCTGTTGAGAGAGGAGAAATAGAAATCAATCAATCAAAGCCAGTTTCTAAAATAAAGAAGGGCGATAAGATAAAAATTGACGGAGTCGAGTATGAAGTTGATGCTCATTACGTTCTTATCGACCATGGAACAACAAAGGAAATGACTATTGAAATTTTTGATCCTAAGAGAGATAAAGATTTCCAACTTAGATATTTTGACGATCAACTTGAAGCAACTCTTGACTTGTATGAACTACAAGAAATTCTTTATATCAAGAGGGCTTTCAAGAAAGTAGAATGGTAATCGGACCAATTGAGCAAAAGGCAGCTACTCTTATGCAGAAAATAAGAAATGAGAATAAGAAGCTGAACATTCTTTTACAAGTTAACGATAAGCTGATTGAACAGGCTGCAGCACTGGATGCTAAAAAGGCAAAGGGCAAGCTTGCTGGAAAGTTTATTGTTGTTAAAAGTAATATAATGGTTAAAGGAATGATTGCAAATTGTGCTTCTAAGACTGTTGAAAACTTTGTTTGTCCTTATGATGCTACAGTAATTGAAAAAATAAAAGCAGAAGACGGACTTATTGTTGGAATGGCGAACATGGATGAGTTTGCATGTGGAGGAAGCGGAGAGAACAGTGCATACGGAGCTACAGAAAACCCTGCCGCCTTAGGATATATTCCTGGAGGTTCAAGTTCTGGAAGCGTTGCAGCTGTTGCAGCTGGATTCTGTGATATTTCTCTTGGAAGCGATACCGGGGGAAGTATAAGAAATCCTGCAAGTCATTGTGGAGTTGTTGGACTAAAACCAAGCTATGGATGCGTTAGTAGATATGGACTGGTTGATTTGGCCATGTCTTTAGACCAGATAGGGCCAGTTTCAAAGAACGTAGGAGATGTTTTTCTTTTACTTGATATAATAAAAGGAAAGGACCCAAGGGATCCTACAACTCTTGATTTTGTTTCTCATTCTTCTCCTTTGAATAATGCAAGAATAGGAATTTTGAGGATAAACGGAGTTGACTCTAAAATACAGAAGATGATTGATGTGCAAGTTAAAAACTTACATAAAATATATGGATGGCAAGTTAAGGAAGTTAACATTGATGCAATAGACTTGGCAGTTGAGGCATATTATCCATTAGTTTATTCTGAATGTTTTTCTTCAACAAGAAAATTTGATGGAAGAAGATATGGACTAAATATAAACGAATCTGCTGGGCCAGAATTACTTCGAAGAATGATTGGAGGAAGTGAAATAACTGAGGCTGAACATGCTGGAGCTTACTATCAGAAGGCACTAGAAGTTAAAAGATACATAAAAAAACAGTTTGAAGAGGTTTTCAAGAGCTTTGATGCAATTATCTTACCTACTTGCCCTGGACTTCCTTGGAAAATAGGAGAAAAAATGAAAGTTGAAGAAGTTTATGCATATGATGCCTGTACAATTCCTGCAAACTTGGCTGGAATTTGCGCCATATCTATTCCTCTAGGAACCTTAAACAAAATTCCTGTAGGTATGCAGATATTCTGTAAATCTGGAGATGAAACAAAACTTCGCACAATATCCGAATTGACCTCTAAATTAGCACCATTATCTTTATAACAAACGAAAAGTTATCTTACATATGCGCTTTCAAGATATAGACATTGCATTTTTAGGACATTCAGGTTTTTTGATTACCACTGATAAGGGTAAGAGGATTGCAATAGATCCATATGAAGTGTCTTCTAATTTGGGAAAGGTAGACATTCTTTTGATAACTCATAGCCATTATGACCATTGTAGTTTTCCAGCAATACAATCTTTAGCTAAACCTGAAACCATAATAATTGCTACGGCAGACTCTCAAAGTAAAATAGCAAAGCTTGAGAAGGCAGATATGCAAATAATAGAGTCTGGAGACGAGTTTGACTTTGAAGATTTGAAGATTGAGGCAGTTCCTGCTTACAATCTTGAAAAGCCGCACCATCCTAAGAAGGAAGGAGGGGTAGGTTTTGTTATAAAGATAGGTAAACAGATTATTTATCATGCAGGAGACACAGATAATATTCCAGAAATGCAAAAGCTTACTGGATATAGCAAACATGACAACCATTTCTTGATTTTATTGCCTGTTTCTGGAGAAACAGTAATGGATGTAGAACAAGCAGTTGAGGTTGCTGATATGCTAAAACCTGATTTGGCAGTTCCAATGCATTACGGTGCAGGAGTTGTGGGTAATATTGAGCAGGCAAAGAAATTTGTTGAAATGTGTGTTGAGAAAGGAATAAGAGCAGAGGTAATGGATAAAATATGAGTATAGAATTTGTTATTGGAGATAGGAAAAGATTTTCTAACTTTATTTCAGGCATAGGAAAGGGAAGAATGGCCTTGATAAGTCATACTGACTGTGACGGAATTGCTTCTGCAAGGGTTGTGGACATAGCTTTGCAGCCAGATGAGGTTTTCTTTGTGGATTATAAGGACTTAAACCAAGATTTTCTAAATAAAATTACTAAAGAGAACTTTGAAAGCGTTGTAATAACTGATTTGTTCTTTAAGAGCAAAGATGACTTGAAAGAATTAAGTAAAAAGTCAAAAGTTCTTATTATTGACCATCATAGCCCGGATGTTGACTTAAATTCAGAGAATATAGTTCATTTGAACTCCCAAGGGCATTGCGCAGCCATGATTGCGTATGAACTTTTCTCTAAAGTTACAAATTTAAAAGGTCTTGATTGGCTTGTGGCATGTGCATGTGCTGCAGATTGGCTTGTTGTTAACGACGCCGAGTTTCTAACTGAGGTTTATATGAAATATGGTGATAAATTCGAAATTATCGACGGAGAATTAAGAAAAACAGGACAAATATGGCAATGGAGTAGTGATATTTCATCTGGACTTGCTTATTTTAGAGGATTAAATTTGAAAGAAGGATACAAAGAGATTGGAAATAATCCCGGAGACTTTGGAAATTTTGCGAGGGCAGTGAAATTAGTTAATCAAGAAATAGATGAATTTAGAAAAAAATTTCAAAAAGAAAAAAAAGAAATTCCAAATGGATATTTTTTTGAATTAAATCCAAAATATGAAATAAAAGGAATGCTAATAAGTGAATTATCATCACTAGAAAAAAATAAAACTTTAATTTTTGCAACTCCTTCAAAAGATAAAATTTTATTGTCTTCCCGTCGACAAGATGGACTTGTGGACTTGAATAAATTTATGTTTGAAGCAACGGAGGGTATTGGAAGTGGTGGTGGACACAAAAGAGCAGCAGGTGGTTTTGTTAAAATTGAAAATTATTCTGAATTTAAGAAAAGAATTGGATTGAAAGACTGAAAACTTTTCATAAAAATGTGAAAAAATATTGTATTTTTTCCTATAATCAAATATTTAAACTCTTATTATATTAATATTTCAACAAGGTGAAAGGAGGTTATACAAATGGTACTAGATTTTGCAAAAGAAGCACTGAAAAACGTTGAGACACACAGTATCAACTTCGACGAGCTTAGAGCAGGAAAGGCTAACATCAAAGTATTTGGTTGCGGAGGATCGGGCTGTAACACAATTACATGGCTTTTCAACAAAGGAATTAACGGCGCATCTATCTACGGAATAAACACTGACGCATTGCACTTGAGTATTACCAAAGCTGATGAGAAGATCCTCATAGGTAAGGAGCTTACAAGAGGGCTAGGTTGCGGTGGATATCCAACAAAGGGTAGAGAAGCTGCTAAGGAATCACTATCTGAGCTAAAGAGGGCTGCTACTGGTGCTGATATGGCTTTCGTACTTGCAGGAATGGGTGGAGGAACCGGAACTGGAGCTGCACCTGTTGTTGCACAACTTGCTAAGGAAAGCGGAGCAGTAGTCATTGGTGTTGTTACAATGCCATTCGACTGCGAGAAAGCTAGACTTGACAAGGCTGAGTTCGGACTACAAGAGCTATCTGATGTTGTTGACACAGTTATTGTTATCGATAACAACAGACTAGTTGACATCGCTGGAAACTTGCCAATGGAGCAAGCATTCGCGGTAGCAAACGAGCTAGTTTCAACAATGATTAAAGGAATTGTAGAAACAATTACTTTGCCTTCATTGATTAACTTGGACTATGCTGACGTTAGCGCTATCATGAAGAACGGAGATGTTGCAGTTATTGGAGTTGGAGAAGCTGACACAACTGACAGAGTTGAATCTGCAGTTAAGCAAGCTTTGACACACCCATTACTGGATGTAGACTACAAGGGAGCTACAGGCGCATTGATTCACATCACATGTGGACCAGACTTCAAGCTTGAGGAATTCTCAGGAGTTGGAGAGCTTGTAACTGAAAACATAAGCCAAGACGCACAAGTAATCATCGGAGCAAGAGTTAACAAGGACTTCGCAAACAAGGTAAGAGTTATTACTATCATGACTGGAGTTAAGTCTCCATACATTATGGGTAAGAAGTCTCACCAAGAAGAAGTTCAACACGCTCGCTCTGAGATGTCTGACTTAGGAATTCAGATCTTCTGAATAAGCTAATTTGAGGCGTTAGCCTCTATTTTTGTTTTTTTTAAATTCAAGGGCCGCTCGAAAGGGCGGCCTTCATTCTCTTGGAATATTTTATTAACTGGTTGGTTTTGTTTATTTTATGGAACATGTAAAGAAAGTTTTACCTGAATATTTTCAAAATATTTTAGAGGGAAAGAAAAATTATGAATTACGTCTTGCAGATTGGAAATGTAATGAAGGAGACGTTTTGTTGCTAAAAGAATGGGATTCAAAATCAAAAAAATTTACTGGAAGAGAGATAAGAAAGAGAGTTACTTATGTAGGAAAAACTAAAGATATGTCTTTTTGGTCCAAAGAGGATGTAGAAAAGTATGGATACCAAATAATCTCTCTTGGAGATATCTCTAAGAAATAATTAAGATTATCTAACAGAATTCTTTACTGCTTCTAAACCTGGAAGTGGCTTTCCGGCTAGGTAGGTTATTAGAGCTCCGCCTGAAGTTGAAATATGAGTGAATTTACCGTTGAGTTTAGCTCGTTTTATTGTGGTAGTTAGATGGCCTCCACCGATAAGGGTGTTTTTATCACCTTTTGAAATTGCTTTTAGAACTTGAATGGTTGCTTTCTCGAATTGTCTGTTTTCAGTGAAACCTATAGGTCCTTTCATGAAAACGCTCTTTTTGTCTTTGAGTTCTTTTTCTAGGAGCTTTATGGTTTCGTCTCCTAGGTCATATATTTTATAATTTAATGGAAATTCCCGAAGGGCAAAATTTTGTCTTTTTTTCTTTACATCACAGGCGAGATCAATTGGGAGAACTATATTATTTGGATATTTGTTGTATATTTCTTTGAGTTTAGGAACAAGCTGGGAGAATCCATTTTCTGCAATCCACTTGTTTTCAAGTCCAAGGTCATGTCCTTTAGCTATGAGGAAAAGGTTTGCGAGGACTCCGCCGACAATTATTTTTCTATTTTCAGGAATATTTTCAAAAAGTTGTAAGTAATCAGGTATTTTCATTCCTGCAATTATGTAGCATGTTTTGTCTTGAATATTGAATTTACTAAGAATATTAAGTTCGGCTTCAAATGCAAGTCCAAGATAGGAAGGTATTATTTGAGGAGGAAGGGTTATACTTGCGGCATCTCTGTGTGATACAGAGAAAGCTTCATTAATGAATAGGCTGAAATTTTTTGAAAAGTTTTTATATAAATTACCGGGGTTTTTTGTGTTTTTTTCATCATCATAATGACGAACGTTCTTTAGGAGTAAAACTTGGGAAGGTTTCATTTTGTTTATTTCTTCTTGCGCTTGTTCCTCAAACAATGAATCAACATACTTTACTTTCTGTTTTGTATATTTTGAAAGAATTTTTGCGTGTTCTTTAAGTTCTGTAAAATCACTGTCTCCTTGACGACCTTGATGAGCTATAATAACTATTTTAGATTTATTTTTTATAAGAAAATTAATTGTTTTTGAAGCTTCCTGGAATCTAGGGGAATCTTCCACTTTTCCTTTTGATACAGGAGAATTTAAGTCAAGACGAACAAGAACTTTTTTATTTTGCAGTTCTTTTTTTGAAAGTTTTGAAAGAAACATTTTACACCAACATCTTTGCTACATCAACTAATCTGTTTGAATATCCCCACTCATTGTCATACCATCCTGCTATTGAAACAAGATTTTCATTTACAAATGTTAAAGCAGAATCAAATGTACATGATGCAGGATTATAATGAATATCTGTGGAAACTAATTGTTCTTCAGTATATGCTAATATCTTTTTGTATTCTTTTTGAGACATGCTCTTGAATAGGGAGTTTATTTCTTCTACAGTTGTTTTTCTGCCAAGTTCTGCAACAACGGTAGAGATTGATCCATCCACTACAGGAACTCTAAGAGCATAACCTTGCAACTTTCCTTTCAAATCTGGAATTGCTTCAATAACTGACTGTGAAGCTCCAGAAGTTGAGGGAATAATATTTTGACTTGCTGCTCTACCTCTGCGTAAATCTTTGTTATCTATTCCATCAATAAGTCTTTGAGTTGCAGTGTATGCGTGTGTTGTAACGAAATGAGCTTTTTTTATTTTGAATTTATCATTTAGAATCTTAACCATTGGAGAAATACAGTTTGTTGTACAACTCCCGGCAGAAACTATTTTGTGTTCTTTCTTTAATTTTTCATCGTTTACTCCGTAAACTACTGTAATATCATGTCCTTTTGCAGGGGCAGAAATTAAAACTCTCTTTGCTCCAACATCTAGGTGTTTCTTAGCGTCTTCTCCCTTAGTATAGAATCCAGTGCAATCAACTACAAGGTCAATTTTCTCAGCTTTCCATGGCAATAATGCAGGATCTTTTATCGAATAAACTTTTATTTTCTTACCGTTTACAATTAAATGTTCTTTGTCTGTCTTAACATCAATTTTTTCGTAATGTATAGTATCATACTTTAGAAGGTAAGCTAAATTTTCTATGGAAGAAAGGTCATTTATTATAAAATTCCAGTTAACATTGTTCTTAAGGCAGGCAAGAAAGAACTTTTTACCTATTCTACCAAAGCCGTTTATTGCTATATTCACCATCTTTAATCTTAAAGGAATAGGGGTTATTTAAATTCTATTCTCAGCTAAGGAGATAGCTTTTTATAAACAGGTTTCTTTAAAGTTGTATGAATATAGCTTTTTTTGAGCTAAATGAAGAAGAGGGTAATGCATTCAAGAAAGAACTTAAGGGCAATCAGGTATCTTTCTTTAACGAACTTCTTACAAATGAGAATGTAACCAAGGCAAAGGACTGTGAAATTTTATCTGTCTTTATTGCTTCAAAGGTAAGCAGAGAAGTTTTAGACAACTTGCCTAATCTTAAACTTGTAGTTACAAGATCTACAGGATTTGATCATATAGACCTAGAGGAATGTAAAAAAAGAAAGATAAGAGTTTGCAATGTTCCAACCTATGGAGAAAACAGTGTAGCTGAGCATGCATTTGCATTACTTCTTTCCATATCAAGAAATGTACACAAGGCATATCTTAGATGTTTAACTGACGATTATGATATTCATGGACTGAAGGGATGGGATTTGCAGGACAAAACTATTGGGGTTTTGGGAACAGGACATATTGGACAGCATGTTATAAGAATGGCTAAAGGATTTGGAATGAACGTAATTGCATATGATTTGTTTCAAAATAAACCCTTACAAAAGAAACTAGGTTTCAAATACGCTAAACTTGATGAAGTAATAAAAAAGAGCGATGTTATTACCTTGCACTTACCATACAACAAGGGAACGCACCATATCATAGATGAAAAAATGATTTCTAAGATGAAAGATGGAGTTATAATAATAAACACTGCACGTGGAGGATTAATTGACACTCACGCGCTTCTCAAAGCAATTGAAAATAAGAAGATTGGGGGAGCAGGACTAGATGTTATTGAATGCGAGGAAATAATTCATGAAGACAAGTCACATTTGCCTAAGAATAGAATGGAAATGAAGAAAAGAATTGATGAATATAGACTTTTGAAGAATGAAAATGTTGTTTTCACTCCACATATTGCTTTCTTTAGTCAGGAAGCACTTGGAAGGATACATGACACTTCTCTTGAAAATATTCAAATGTTTCTAAAGAAGAAATTGCAAAACTCTGTAGTTTAATTTATCTATTTTCAGAATGATAAGTTAATTCGTGTTCTTCTGTTGCTGTAGGTCTTCTTTCCCCTTCAAATGTTTCCCATTTCACTGATGGAGTTAAAGATAATTTTCTTTTCTTTTTTTGTTTTAAAGCAGGATAACCTACGGGGATAATTGCTTCCACTTGCATATGTCCCGGGATTTTTAGAATGTGTCTTATCATTTCATCCGTATAGGCTCCAACCCAGCATCCTGAAAGACCTTGATCAACAAGTTTAAACAAAATAGTATTTATTGCTGCTCCAGCTTGTTGGCGAGAGTAAACTCTTCCTCTATCTCCATACATATCTTCTTGAATTGTATCGTCAGAGCAAACAACTATTGTTAGCTTTGAAGTTGCAATCCAGTTTTGTTGTGCGTGTTTTGCAAGTTGCTTTATCGTGTCTGGATGTTCTACAATTATGAATTTCAAATTATTCTTGTTTCCTGCAAATGGGCCTTGAAGAGCAGCATCTATTGCAAGCATAGCAGCTTTCCAGCTTGGTTTTTTAGAAGTGAACTCAGTTACAGAGGTTCTTTTTTCTACTATCTTGTCAAAGTCCATGGTATATTCTGACTTACTATATATAAAAAGATGTTGATTAGAGGTCTGAAACTGGGGAAGATAGGCCATATACTTTAAGATGTAATGCATTTCTTAGCTTATAGTAATCTTTTTCAGCTATTTCAGAAGGAGAAGTCATAAGATTCATTCTTACTGGAGATTTTCCATTGCCGTATGAAGGTTGAACATAACTATATTTGTTTAGTTGGAATCCTAATCTTTTATAAAAATTAATTCTTCTCTTCGCTATATGGCTTGTTTCAGGTCTTTCGACTTCGACTAATATCTTTTTGTTTTTCTTTAAAAGCATTTTTACTACTTTTGTTCCAAGTCCTTGATTTCTAAGATCTTGTCTTATGGCAAAATGTTCAAAAAATTGATAACCTGATAATTCCCAAAGAGCAATAAAACCTACACATTCTTTATCTTCTATAATTGCATAAAAAGAGTAATCTTTATTTTTTAATAATTCAACTTGTTTGTCTTTTGTTCTTCTTTCATCTGAAGGAAAAGCTTCTTCATATATATTCCAAACGAGGCTGAAATTCGAGTCTTTCTCGTCGTTTATTTTCTTTATATCAATCATAGTTTAATTTCTCCACCTGCAATAAGAGTTTTCTGCCTATATAGAACAATGCTTTGGCCCTGCGCTATTGCTTCTTGAGGTTTTGAAAATGTGAAAGTCCAAAGATTGTTTTTCTTTTTTAGAGTACCTTGAATTATGGGGCCTAAATGTCTGTATCTTGCACCATATTTTCCTTGCTTAATCTTGTCTTTTGATGGAGAATACAGCTTAGGTATTTTTATTTCTCTTATTTTAAGTAAATCATTATTTTCTGGAGCTACTTGGATAACATTTTTAGGTAATTTCTTTGCAACGTAATATCTTAGTTGAGAGTTTTCCTTTGGTTTGTTTATTTTAATTCCTATGTTTTCAGCTGCTTTTTGCCCTATAGTATAAAAACTAGAACCTTCATGTGTTCCTAGAAGGTTTCCTTTTTCATCTATTACTTTACCTTGTTTTTTCTTTATATGCCGCTTTAGATATGATTGCAATGGAACATTTCCTATGAAACATACTCCTGCAGATCCATGTTTGTCCCAGTTGGGAAATCTTTTTTCTTCAGCGATTTTCCTTACTTTTTCTTTTGTTAATTTTCCAAGTGGAAATATGGCTATAGAAAGTTCTTTTTCAGTTAATTTGTAAAGAAAATATGATTGATCTTTTGTTTTATCTTTTCCTTGCTGTAGGTAGAATTTTTTGCCTATTTTTTTAACATTGGCATAGTGTCCTGTAGAAATAAAATCTGCACTAAATTGCTTTTTTGCTTTTAGAAGAGCAGGGAATTTTGTTTCATTATTGCACTCAATGTCAGGATTAGGGGTTTTATTTGCAGCATAGTCTGAAATCATTGGCTTAATTACTTTATTTTTGTACTCTGATTCATAGTCGAGAACATGAAGTTCTATGTTTAACATATTTGCTATTGTTCTTGCTGTTCTTAGTTCGTCTTGCCACCAACATTCTCCTGTGAACTTGTTCTTCGTGTCTGAGAAATTTTTCATGAAAACTCCAATTACTTTGTATCCTTGCTTTTGAAGTAGCAATGCAGCAACACTGCTATCTACTCCGCCAGACATACCCAAAATTACTGTTTTTTGAAGATTCATATTCAAGGAAGTACTAGTGAGTATAAAAATATAGAGAAAACGTCCCCTGGAAGACTCGAACTTCCGACCCCATGATTAACAGTCATGTGCTCTACCGGCTGAGCTAAGGGGACATACTAAAGGCAAATAAAATTGTTATTTAAAAGTTCCTGTTTGGAACTTTTAAGCCACAAAAATCTTTGATTTTTGATGTTTAAAGCTTATTATCTAAAGAAATATTACTTAAATTTGGTCATTTGCTCAGCATCTGAGAATGGGAATGGTCTTATATTTGATACAAATGTTATATATCTTACAAACTTGTAAGCTTCAGTGTTCCACCATTCACAAAGTTCTGCCATTCCTTTATGTCTCTTATTCTTTATTAGAACGTAAATAAAGTTGGCAACTATTAAAACACGAACAAGAAGATTCCAAACCCCAAGAATTATACCTGAAACTATTGCAACTAGAATTCTGAAAAGCAATTCTTTTCTTTCACTAAATTTTTCCATAGATATATTTAATTTTTCCATTATATAAACTTGTTCCTTTAATATAATTTATAAAAAATAATTTTTTTTCGAAATTTTTTTAGAAAAAACCGGATTTTTGTAATTTTCACAATTTTTTCTTGTCGTCGATAAAAATATTTTTAATTTTTTAATTTTCTGAAAAAATTAATTTTTTTGGTAAAACTATATAAAGAAAAGATGTTTTAATAATAAAAGGAGAAAAATGCCAGCAAAGAAAAAAGCATCTAGAAGAACTTCTGCAAAGAAATCTTCTAAGAAGAAAAAGAAAAGATAATTTATTCTTTTCATATTAAAAATAAATATTTTATTTTTTTATTTTCTATTTTTTAATCTTCTTCTGCTTCAGAATCTATGTCTTCAGCTTGTTGTTTCTTTTTATCAGACTTTATTCCTAAATCTCCACGATATTTCTTTTTCTCAGCGTTCATTCTCTCTAAAAATCTGTAAACATTGGCTTGTTTTGACCCTTTTATTAGGTTAGTTACTGCTTCAGTTGCTTTTTCTATGCTTTCTGCATGACAAATTATTCCTACTGCGCTTTCTCCAACTAATATTTCAGCATCTGCAGTTTCTTCAATTGTATTTCTTGTTCTTCCATGAGTTCCTATAAGTCTTCCTCTTACCTCATCCATATCTTTTCTTCTTGTATAGTCTTTAAGGTTGATTTTTCTAAATATTACATCTGGATCCGTTAAAAGAAGAGCCTTATTCACAGAGAAACCGAATTGTATGGCCTCAAAAATTACTGAAGCTTCATATTCGTTCATTCCATCTGATGAATCAATTGTAACTTGTTTACCTTTTATGACTACTTTTACTTTTAACTTTCTTTCAAGTTCTTCAATATTTGCCTTGACGTCAGATATCTTATCTATGTAGAATGTTTGCATGTTATTTGTAGTACTCCAAATTATATAAGTTTAAGTGCAAAGGGTATCTTAGCCACTTTAGAAGTTGAATTACTTCCTATAATTCCTGCTGCGAATGCAGCTTTAACTGATTTTTCTCCAACTATGTTAAATGTAGCATCTTCAACAGAATGCCTTTGTAGTTGTTTAACTGCTTCTTCTTCAGTGAATTCGCTGCCTCTGTAGAAGTTTTCTCTTACATCTAATTGTTTATTCCCTTCTTCAAATTTTTTACCTATTATTTCTTTGTCGGCAACGGCAACTACTCTACGATAGGAATCATGGACTTTTATTGAAATCATATTAGATTGATGCACGAACAGGAGATTTTGCTCCGCATGCAAGACAGTGTTTGTATTTAATTCCCTTTTCAGTTACTATTTCTGTATCTGGCTTTCCACATTCTTTACATATTACAAATTCTTTTGTATATTGTAGAACTTTATCATTAACTTTAACTGAATTTACTTTTGTGTTAAGTACAAGTCTATCTCCTTCAATCTTTCCAGATGTTGCAAGCTCTTTTAGTAGGAACTTGGACAAGTGATCTACAGGTCTACGTACATAATCTGCAATTTGTTTTATGTTTGTTATTAGAGTGTTTTTACCTGAAACTGCTCCAGCTACTTTTGGAACCTCAAATCTATCAGAGGTTTTATCAGAAGTTTTGACTTTTGCCATTGCTTCCTTAAGCATTTCTTCGTAGGTTTTCATAGAATTATGTAGATGATTGGTTTTTAAAACCTCTCTATTGTTATTTAATTAACCTAAATATCTCAGTTTTCCCGGACGAGGCTCGTAAATCATTCCTTCTTCAAGAAGTTTCTTTATTTCATTGTTTATTGCTTCTGGAGGCTCTTTTAGCTCTGTTATCAGCTTTTCAGTTTCAATTCCGCTGTCTTTTTCTGCATCCTTTATCATTGAAAGCATTTTGTCTTTTAGAGCTGCAATTTGTTCTCTTGGAAGTGCCTTAGGTAAGTTCTTTTCAACTTCAATTTTTCTTACAAGTAGAAATCCAGGTTCTTTTTTCTTTATGCTTTCTGGAGTAATATAAAGTTCATCTTTCCAGCTGCGCATAAGACCTATAACTTGAATTGTGTCTCCCTGGTTTAGCTGTTCGAATTGGTGAATATCTTCTCCAAAAACCTTCATTTTTAGCTGCCCTGAACCATCATCGAGTGTGAGGGAAGCGAATTTCTTCTCTCCATCTTGGATATATTTGTCTATAACATTGGCTATTACGTTTACTCTGACAACATTCTTATTATCTATCTCTATATGCTTTAATTTTTCTCCTTCAGCAACTTGCTTTCCATTTAATATGCTTCCAATTCTATATTTGTAAGCTACATTTCTTTTGAATTGTTGTTCCACCATCTTTTTTTACTTTTTATCCTTATAAGCTTTTATTTATTACAAACGTTGTATAAATTTGGCCTTAGGTCTAAATAAGTCTCCTGATTTTATTAGTTGATTTATACTATCTTCAAGTTCCATTGGAGAAACTTTTCCTTCAAGTTCCTTTTCAAGTTCCTCAAGAGGAATTAATTTACCTATTTTTGCTTCAAGTTGAGATATTGTGTCCCTAACAAGCACTATTTTTCCTCTCTTTGACGATGTGATTCCTGTTGCAATTTTATCTATATCAAATGTTTTTGTTTCTTCATCATATCCTACTTGCATTAGTGAACTCTTTAGCAGGTCTATTGCTTTTTTTGCATCAAGTGCAGATACTTCTTCACTCAATCTTACTTTAGCGCATGCTTCAGCTAAACGAATTATTCCTTCAAGCTGTCTTGCAGTTATGGATATAGGTTTTACAGCAGAATCAGAACTTGTTGATTGATTTCTTAATTTGACGTAAAATTCTCTTATTTCGTCAACTGCACCTTTTGATAATTTAGGTTTTATTTTTTGTTTTGCATATGAAATGTATTTTCTTAGAAGGTTTGGAGAAAGAATGTCTCTTATTACTTCTTGCTGGTGTTCTTCAAGAACGTGGGTTGCAATGGCTGCGTCTTGAACTTTATTCGGAATATCTTTAATTATAAAGATTATATCGAATCTGCTAAGAAGTGAAGGAGAAATGTCTATTTGGCTTGAAATTGGAGAGTATGGGTCGAATCTTCCAAGTTTTGGGTTTCCTGCAGCAAGAACTGTTGTTTCTGCTCTTAGTGTAGCATGGATATTTGCTTTAGAAATAGTAACTGTTTGCTGCTCCATAGCTTCGTGCATTGTTGAACGATCTGTTTCGTTCATTTTTTCTATCTCATCTACGCAAACTGTTCCTTTGTTTGCTAGAACCATTGCTCCAGCTTCTAGTGACCAACCACGAAGAAATTCATCTTTAATTACCGAAGCTGTAAGTCCGGCCCCGGTTGTGGATTTTCCAGATACGAAACGTCCTTTTGGAGCGATTGAAGAAATAAATCTAAGTAGAACTGATTTAGCTACTCCTGGATCTCCAACTAAAAGCATGTGCATGTCTCCTCTTGTTGTTCCTCCGTCAGATTTCTTTTTCTTAACTCCTCCAAACAATTGTAATAGTACTGCTTCCTTTATTTTATCAAATCCATAAATACTTGGAGCTACGCTGCTTGACAATCTATGTAATACCTTAGGGTCTGCGGCAAGTTCATGAATTTGTCTTTCTTCTTCTTCAGAGATGTTTAGATCTTCAAATGTTTCTTCCATTGGAATAACATTATTTGCTTCAACTGCAATGTCATATCTTGTTGAAATTGAACCTGTTTTCAATGGAACTGGAACTTCTTTTAGAACTCCATATATCTTAACTCTGCTTCCAGGGTTTGTTCTATCTTCCATCTTTGGATCTACAAGGTCTTCCTTAAGGAAAACAGATATTCTTCTTGGCTGGGCTCCACCTTCAAGTGCGTCAGGGCTTTCTTCAATAACTAAACGCTGTACGTCTACCATTTCCTTTGAAAGAATCTTAAATTCCCCTTTCCATCCGCAACTACATCTGTTAGGTTCACGGAATTTACTTTCTATTTGTAATACTGAAAGGATTGCTCCACAATTAGGACACTCGAAACGCGCATTTACTACCTGTGGACGGACATCTGAAGTATTTCTTACTATTCCTTCCATTGAAAGGAATTTGTCAAGATGTTTTGCTCTTATTTCTCTTATTTTAACTTCACAGCTTTTAGGAAGATCGAGGATTCTTATTCTAGGACTCTTTATCAAACCCGATTCTTCTAAAGCATTTTCAAGTATTTCAAGAGTTTCTTCAGGCATTTCAAGCAAGCTTTCAGTTATTGCAGGAGAAGATTCTGAAAGTGGAAGAAAAGAAATCTTAACCACTCTTTCTCCAGAACGAATTGATTGTCCTATCTCTTTTTTGTAATCTTCAAAGAAACTTTTTGCTTCAAGTGCAAGTTCCTCATGTTTCTTCTTTCTTTCCATAGGAAATGCAGGCTGGGGGCGTTTAAATGATTTGTTATTTTTTGGACTACATATTGGTTTATATTCTATATTGAATATATTTTAGCATGGAATTTGTTAAGATTATACTGTTTTCTTTACTATTTTTGATGTTAACTTTATTTTTTGTAAGGTTATTTTCACATTCTGAACTTGACGATGTACATCCAGATATTCAATGCGATAGGGAACTTATAGAAATGAGCGATGTTCTTTGGGTTATACCTAATTTTAACAATACTGATATTTCAAAAAATGTTGAATGGACTGCCTACATAAAAAGTACCAACAAGAAATTGGGAATGCACGGAGTTTATCATAGCTACAAGGAATTTAATGAAGAAAGAGATGAAAATTATATTAATAATGGAATAAAAATTTTTGAAAAATCTTTTTTTGAGAAACCCGCGATTTTTAAGGCTCCTCAGTTAGCATTTAATGAGAAAAATAAAAATTTAATTGAAAGCAGTGGAATGAAAGTAAAGGGAAAGTGGAATCAGCTTACACATAAGGTCTATCATTGCTCAGACACAGGAGTATTTCCTAATTGGTTGATTAGAATATTTTAATGTTCAAACTCTATCTGGAATCTTAGAATTCCTCCAACACCTTTTGTTACGTTGTTGAATTGTTCTCCATCCTGGTTGTCAAGTGAAATGAATTCTACTGTGGTTCCAGCATCATTTGCAAGTTTTTCAAGCTCTTCAGCCTGGTTTTTAGGAAGATTTTTTGAAATCATTAGCAAGTCTACAGCTCCACGCTCTAGAGCTATTTTTGTTTTTTCGTATGTATATGTTGTTTTTCCAGGGTTTTTTCCTAATGTTTCAAAGAACTTTGTAATTAGATTTTTTTCTTTAACCATCTCTTGCTGAGCTATTTCTTCTTGGGAGGCTTCCACAAGCAGCTTAAGTCCATGTTCATCTGTATATCCTAAATCTTTTGTTGCAATTATTTTTTCTTTTAATTTTACAGGAAGATCTCCATCACGAATAAATTCGTCTTTTGTAGGCATTGGACCTCCAATTAAAATTCCCTTGAGTTTAGGCATGTCAAAGAATATGTTTTTTACTCCTTCAGATACTTCTTTGAAGAATGCTTTAGCCATGTCTTCTCTTATTCTTTCAAATCTTTGAGCAGACTGTCCTCCAGCTTTGTATTTTCCAGGAACGGAAGATTCAATTGTTCTAAGAACATCTATTTTCTTACCTTCAAGTATTCCTATTGTTGCTTGTTGTCTATCAATTACTATAAGGCCATATACTTCATCTACATCAAGCATTTCTTGTAAGGGTTCTATAACAAATTCTTTGTCGCATCGGTATATTCTAACACGTAGTTGTTTGAAGGGTTCTATTGCCCATATTCTAATATCTTGGTTACCTTCTTTTTCTGAAACATTTCCACAGAATAATGCCAAACCATTTGGAGGAGTTAATTTATAGTTTTTTAATTCTCTTATTATCATATCGAGGGCGTCAGTTACTGCAGTTCTTGTTGCTTTTGACTTTATGTTTTCTGCTGTGCTTCTTTCCGCAAATAATTGTGTTGAAACTTGATGAATATTTGAGCCTCCAGGTATTAGAACTGTTACAAGTTCTGTGTGACTTCCACGAATACCTCCAAGTAGCTTAACGAGTTCTTCAAGTTCTTGGCGTTTTTTATCTTCTTTGCTCATGATTTAATGCGAATTTGAAGGGTTATAAATTTTGGCTATTGGGACCTTGCCATTTTCCATAAAAATTCAAAGTAAACTTTAAAGGAGTCAGCTATTTTCTTATTTTTAATCATGAAAACGAACGGCTTTTCTTCCCACATAAATATGTATACATACTCATCGAAAATATCCATTGCTATTGGAGAAACGTATCCCTTAGGCATGTATTTTATTTCAGCGTTATTTGACTTGATTGTTTCTTTTTGAAATTCTTTAGAAGAAATATCTGCAATTATCTTTAGTTTTTGTTTTTTCTCACAAGATCTTATGTTCATATTAGATAGGAATGTTTGTAAGTTTTCTGAATTGTACTGCTGGTGTGAAAAACCTATTATTTTAATTTCCCCCTTGTTTGGGCAGTCATCAATTATCTTCTTGAAAGCCGTTTTGAATCCTTCATATCCTTCATATATTGCAGTTATTGTGTTATTTTTGTCTGTGGACTGGATATCTTTTAATTGAGGTAATAATTTTTCTATTTTTGTAATCTTTTCTGTTTCTATTTCTTTTAATTTCTGAGGGTTGGAAGCACTAAAGTGTTTGCCGTCTTTTTGTATATTATATTTAACTAGACCCTTTATTGTAAGGCTATTAAGAGTTTCATATACTCTAGAATTTGCTATTTTTGTTTCTTTTATTATACTTCCTGTGGTGGTTTCTCCATTTTTTAATAAAAATAGATAGATTTTGCTTTCGTTTTTTGTTAGCCCCAATGATTCTAGTTCTTTTTCCATATCTATTAGAGATTTTTCTTCTATTTATAGTTTCTCCTTAACGGGAGAAATATAAGATAAATATGCCTTTTCTGTTACCACTGTATGAAAACAACTTTACCTGAGATAACACAAAGCTTTATTGCAAAGATAAAGCAAGATGCTGCAAAAGGTACGTACTCTGTAGATGTATCTGGAATTAAAATTGATGTATTTCCTTACATTTTCCCTCCTTGTTCTCCATTTTCTGAAAGTACTCATACTGTTTATGATCAATTTGGAGATTTAAACGGAAAAGAAGTACTAGATATAGGTACAGGTACAGGGATTCAAGCAATACAGGCTAGTTTAGCCGGTGCTAAGCAGGTTGATGCCTGCGACATATTGTCTGAGGCAGTAGATTGTGCAAAACATAATGTGAATATAAATGGATTATCTCAAAAAATAAACTGTTTCCAAAGCGATTTATTTTCAAATGTTCTATTAAAAAGATATGATTTAATTATTGCTAATCTTCCAATAGTTGATTGTGCTGAGACTGATTTAAGATTACATTCTTTAATTGATCCCTCATTCATGTATCACGAAAGATTGTTTGCAGATTCTAAACCTTATCTTTCAGACACAGGTAAAATAACTTTATGTCATGCAGATTTACAATCAAAAGATGATTTTGGCAAGCTTGAAGGTCTTGCCACTAAAAACGGTTTCGATTATACTATACGAAAAGAAGTATGCTCTTTAGGACATACCTGGAGAAATTACGAATTTAGTTTATCAAAGAAAATAGGTGCAGTTAAAGATGACTGAAAATAAATTTGCAAGTTGGGGATGCAGTAGGATTTCAAAGCCCGATTTGGCTCAAACAGTATCGGACTTAAGACCTACTTTATTGCATCGTCTTGATCTTACAGAAGATCCTTTCTCTGGCAAACCCATAGTTTATGATAGCTATAGGGACTGTTACTGTCTAGAAGGAGCTTTTAAGATTAAAGTTAGACTTTCAGATAAAAAATATGGGGAATTTATTGCAGAGACAGATACATGTAATACTTATTTCAGAAGTTGTCATGCAGTACGAGAATATTCTTTGGTTGCACAAGGTCTCGGAAAAAGTAGACTCGAGGCATTTGATAATATGCTTGAAACTCTTCAGCGAGAAGCATATCGATAACAAAATTTATATCAAGTTATGGCAGGCTTTCAAGTCTTGTTCAAATGCTTTGAGTTCTTTTGGAACTTCTATGCCTGAAATAGATTCTTTTAGTGAAATGTTTTTTTCACGCTTAGCTTTCCACACATTCGAATTAAACTGCGCTATTTTTTCTATTAACTTAAGGTCTTTTTCTTTTGCTTCTTTGCCTTTTGGAAATTCTGCCACGTGTAGGTCAATTCCAAGATCTGTGGAAATAACTGAAGTAATTTGAGGTATAATTGGATATAAAATAGTTAAGAGATTTTCAAGTAAATAGTACAAAGTGTATTTTGCTGAATCTGATTGTTCTTTGCTAAATTTATTTTCTTGATTGTAAGCTCTATTTTTAACTATTTCAATATAATGCGACGCGTAAGCGTCCCACAAAAATGCTCTGGCTTTTAGAGCTGGGCCGTGGAAATCATAAATTTCGTATTGTTTATCTGCTTGTTTAATCATATCTTCTATATATGATATAAATAATTCATCTATTTCAACTAATTTTGGTTTTTTATTAGGTTTCTCAAATTGCATTACGAACTTGGCAACGTTTAGAAGTTTGTTCATTGTCTTTAGTTCTGCTTTTATTTTGTCTTTAGAACAAAGAAGGTCTTGTTTTGAAAGGTCTCCTTCTATTGCAGACCAGAATCTCATTGCTTCAGCTCCAAAGTCTCTTATTATTTCTTGAGGATCTATTCCATTTCCAAGAGACTTAGACATTTTTCTTCCTTGAGCATCTAAAATGTGCTGATGAATCCAGGTATCTGTAAAGCAAGGTTCTTTTGTTTCAAGATATCCACGAAGTATTGTGTAATAAAGCCAGGTTCTAACTATTTCCTTTCCTTGAGGACGAAGGTTAGCAGGATATGCTTTCTTGAAAAACTTATCATCTTTCTTGTATTTTAGCATTACAAGTTCAGATATAGAAGAATCAAACCAAGTATCAAGAACACGAGTTTCTCCTGTCCACTTTACATCTTTAAATTTACTATCTTTAGCAATTCCTAGCTTTTCTCCAGTGTATTTATTATAAATTTCTGCATCTTTAGGTACTTCTTGTTTCCAAGGTTGATAATATGGTCCAGGCTTAGGGATTGCTATAAGTTCACTTCCAAGTTTATCTTCTTGCTCATTCCAAAGAGGAACTGGAGTAGCATAAAATCTTCTCCTTGATATTGGCCAATCTATTGCAACTGAATCTATCCAAGAATCTAATATCTTTTTTGATTCCTTAGGATAAAAGTTAATTTTGTTTGCAGTTTTTCTTACTTCTTCCTTGAATTCTAATTGTTTTAAGTAAAATTCAGGCATTTCAATAAATTCTATCTCTGCTCCACTACGCTCTGAGACTGGAGTGTTATGCTTTATTTGTTCTTGTTTTTGCAGCAAACTCAGTGATTTCAATTTTTCTATTGTTTTTTCTCTTGCTTCTCTTACTTTAAGTCCTGCAAATTCTCCAGCCAACTCATTCATCTTTCCTTCTTGAGTTACTGCAATTTGAGGCTTGAGTTTCATTTCTCTGAAGAATTGAATATCTGTTAAGTCTCCTCCAGCACACATCATTACAAGTCCAGAACCCTTATCTATTTTAGCAAATGGGTGCGGCATTATTTGAACTTCCTTACCAAAAATAGGAGATATTGCTCTTTTACCTTTAAGATGTTGGTATCTTTTATCTTCAGGATTGTATATAACTGCACCCACTGTACAAATTAATTCTGGTCTTGTTGTTGCAATTATTATTTCTTCATCACTTCCCTTTACTTTCCATTTTACATGATTAAATGTAGAATCAATGTCTTTGTATTCTATTTCAGCGTCAGCAACTGTTGTTCTTAGCTTAGGATCCCAATTATTTATTCTAGTGTTTTCATATATTAATCCTTTTTTGTAAAGATCAATGAAAGTTGCCTGAGTTACTGAACGGTATTCTGGAGAATCTGTATTGTATACTGAACCTATTTCTTCTCCTTCCTTGTAAGATGTGAAAGAAATTCCAAGTTTTGCAAAACTATCAATACTTTCTGCAGAAGTTTCTGCTAAAAGTTTCTCGCAAGCTGCAAGGAACTCATCGCGAGTCATCTTAAAAGCTGAAATATTGTATTTCTTTTCTGCAGCCATTTCTATTGGAAGTCCGTTTCTATCAAGTCCTAGAGGGAAAAGAACGTCAAAACCTTTCATTCTTCTATATCTTGCAGTCATATCCATGAAAGCATAGGTTACTGCATGTCCCATATGGATTGGGCTGTTAATATAAGGGGGAGGAGTATCTATAGAATATATTTTCTTTGCTTTTTTTGCATCAAGTTTGAATCTTTCTTCTGCTTTCCAAACTGGAGTTATTTGTTTTTCTACTTCTGGAGACCAGTTCTTTATATCCGATAGCTTGGGTATAGACATATTTTTCTCATGAAGAACAGGGTTAAAAAGCTGGCGGTTTTAGAGAATATATGAATTCAAACAAAGCCTTAAAGCAACTAAATGAGATAGAAAAATTATCTGATAAGCCTAGATTGGCAGCTGAAGGTTGGAATGAAGACTGGAAGACTCTTATTGCAATACTTATGAGTGCTAGAACACTGGATAAAACCACTATTCCTGTTGCCCAAGAGCTTTTTGACAAGTATACAAGTTTAGAAAAACTTTCAAAAGCTAAACTTGCCGAAATAGGAAAGATAATATTTCCTGTTAACTTCTACAAACATAAATCAAGATACATAAGTGAGCTTTCTAAAATACTTTTAAGAGATTATGATGGAAATGTACCAAGAGAATTTGAAAAACTTATTGAGCTACCAGGAGTTGGAAGAAAGACTGCGAATGTTTTTTTAGCTGAACAGGGAGAAGGAAGAATAGGAGTTGATACACACGTTAATTGGGTATCAAAACAAATGGGGTGGACTAAAAGCGATAAACAAGAACAGGTTGAAAAAGATCTTGCAAAGATATTTCCTAAAAAAATACATGGAAAAGTTAATGAAATATTGGTTAGATTTGGACAAACACATAGAAGTAGAGCAAAAAAGATAGAAATGCTAAAAAAGATAAAAAAGAACTGATTAAGGTAGTGGCCGGGCTAATTCTCTGCTTCTCATTGCCTCGTATTCTGCATCAGTGTAAAATGATCCTGTAGCTATTCGTACATCCGCTGGAGAGTATCTTCCAGATTGTGCTGCTCTAACCGTTTCTTGTCTAGTTGCTTCTGTAAATCTCATAGGTGGGAAGTCTACGTCAATTAGGTTTTTCCAATCAGAAAGTTTAATCCTTGCACTTAGAGCCATAGAACATAACTCAAGCATAACTTTTTATATGTTTGTTTGCTAAATCTAGTATGGCAAAAGAAGAAGGATCACAAATACCTGGAGTTTTCGGGGGACTCATGAGATATGATGAAGAAATTGGAAGTAGGTTTCAACTTTCACCTATCCACGTAGTAGGTTTTGTAGTAGGTATCCTTGTTTTTGTTTTGCTCTTGAAATTTATTTTTCCAATAGCTTAAAATTAGTTTACTTCATCTAATATTATTCTTTCATTGAATGAACCTTTATATTCTGCTTTTAATTTTCTTATTTTCTCTAGTTTAGCTTTGCCTATACCGTCTATTTCTGCTAATTGATACACCACTTCAATTATATCTACAAGTTCTTCTGGGCTGCTGTCTTTGAGATATTCAGAGACTTCTTCTTTTAATTTTTCACGTAATTTTTTTCTGAATTCCGCTTCTTTTGCAGTGTGCGTTTTAACTTTCTTACCTTTCTGCTCAAGTATTTCAGGTAATTTATCATGAACTAGAATATTTAATGCCATAATAATTATAGGATAGCAATCTATAAATATTCTTGTTTTTTCAGTGGAAGATGTTTGGCGGAGTAAATCCTAAGCAAGTGCAGGCCCTGATGAAACAAATGGGCTTAAAGCAAGAAGAGATAGAAGCAGACAGAGTTATTATTGAACAGGGAGACAAGAGAATTGTAATCGAGCCTGCAAATGTACAAAAGATTACTATGCAAGGTCAAACTAGCTGGCAAATTACTGGAGAAAGCAGAGAAGAAACAAAGGCCGTAGAATTCTCAGCTGAAGATGTGGAGCTGGTAATGGAAAAGACTGGAAAATCAAAGAAAGAAGTGGAAAAAGTTTTGAAAGAAACAAAAGATATTGCTTCTGCTATCGTGCAGCTAAGCGAATAATATGGTTTATCATCCACAGCAAGAAATTCTAGATAAATATGCAGATGTTCTTGTAAATTTTGCACTTGGAGGAGGTAAGGGAGTTAGGAAAGGAGAAGTTGTTTTTATTCAGGTGCCAGAATGTGCGAAACCTCTTCTTATCTCTTTACAAAAAGCTGTTCTAAAAGCAGGAGCACATTATATAACTCAATACCTTCCAGATGAAACAGAAAGACATTTTTACGAACTTGCCCAAGATCATCATCTTGACTTTTTTCCAGAAGAATATCTCAAGGCGAGAGTAAACACAATGGATCACCTTGTTTCTATAATTGCTGACGTTAACAAGCAAATATTGAAGGGCATTCCTCCAGAAAAGATAATGAGAAAAAGTAGATCTCATAAGCCCTACATGGATTGGAGAACCGAGAAAGAAAACAATGGAAAACTTACTTGGACCTTGGCACTTTATGGAACTGCGGCCGCTGCTAAAGAAGCAGGACTTTCTGAAGAAGAATATTGGAATCAAATAATTAGTGCTTGTTATTTAGATAAGAAAGACCCTGTTGCAGAATGGAAGAAATCATTTGCTGAAACTGAGAGGGTAAAAAAAGTTCTTGATAATATGGAAATAGACAAGTTGCATGTTGAAGCAGAAGGAGTTGATTTATGGGTAGGGCTTGGAGAGAAAAGAAAGTGGCTTGCTGGAATGGGAAGAAATATTCCTAGTTTTGAATTGTTCATAAGTCCAGACTGGAGAAGGACCCAAGGGCACATAGAGTTTGATCAACCACTTTATAGATATGGAAATATTGTAAAAGGAATAAAAATTGATTTCAAAGAAGGAAAAGTTGTAAACTGTTCTGCTGATGAAGGGGAAGAAGTGCTAAAAAAAATGATTGAAGAAAAAAATGCTGATAAAATAGGAGAATTTTCTCTTACAGATAAAAGGTTATCAAAAATTTCCAAGTTCATGGCAGAAACATTATTTGATGAAAACTTTGGAGGAGAGTATGGAAACACCCACATTGCTTTAGGAAATGCATACAAGGATTCTTATCCAGGAGATGCATCAAAAGTTAGCAAAGAAGAATGGGACAAGTTAGGTTATAATGAATCTGTTGTTCACACAGATATTGTTTCAACAAGAAATAGGAAAGTAACGGCATATATGAAAGATGGCAAAATGAAAATTATTTACAAAGATGGAATATTTTTAGTCTAAAGTTCGTTTAATACGAGATTTTAAGGGTATTTAAAGGGTTTTTTCTGAAACATTTAAATATCTGGGGGTTCTATGTTATCTTACTCTCGTCGGTCATTTTTGACCCAAATTCATGGAACGAATTATAAAAGAAAAGATAAGTGCTGACCACTTGCTTTATGTCAGCTTAAAGTACACCAAAACGTGCGACGTAATTATTAATCTACTTCTTAGATGGAAAATAATGATTGAGATGGCAATGGACATGCTTGTTGATAAGGCTAAAAAGAATAAGAAATGGAAACCTGTTCCTGATGCACCAAGAGCTAAACTACTACAACTAAAGAAAATATATGCTGATGATGAAGTTATTTCTAAAACACTTGATCTTTATGAGTTGTTTAGAGATATAGAACAACTTGAGAAAGTTAGGGAAAATGAATTTAGGAAAGGAGTTACATTAAAAGTGGCGTATAAGGGACAAACTATCAATGTTACTATCGATACTTTAAAGGAATATTCTAATTTGCTCGAAAGGTTTATAAGTTCGTTAAAGTAAATTCATCTACTTGGCTGAACATTGTTTAGCTTTAAAAAGAAATGGCACGAATTATAACTATAACTTCTGGAAAAGGTGGTGTTGGTAAGACCACAACTGCGATAAATCTTGGAGCAGCTTTAAATTCATTTGGAAAAGAGGTAGTTATTTTGGATGCAAACCTCACAACTCCTAACGTTGGACTTCATCTTGGAGCACCAATAGTTCCTGTTAGTTTAAATCACGTACTTCTCGGAAAAGCAAAGATATCTGACGCAATATATGAGCATAGCTCTGGAACAAAGATAGTTCCAAGTTCTTTATCATATAGAGAACTTAAGAGACTTAATCATGGAAAACTAAAAGAAGTTGGAAAGAAACTTAGAAAGATGGCTGATTTTGTTATTTTTGACTCTGCTGCAGGACTTGGTCCTGAAGCAATCGCTTCTCTTGAAGCTGGAGACGAACTTATAATTGTAACAAATCCTGAAATCCCAGCTGTAACTGATGCACTTAAGACAAGCAAATTGATTGAGCAACTTGGAAAGGAAGTTAGAGGAGTTATTGTTACAAGAGTAAGAGGAGAGAAGACTGAAATGCCTCTTGCAAATATACGTGATTTGCTTGAATTGCCTATTCTTGGAGTTATTCCAGAGGAAAAGAACATGCAATCTGCTCTTGTAATGAAAGATGCAATTGTTCATACACATCCAAAGAGTAAGGCTTCAAGAGCTTACAAAAGACTTGCCTCAAAGATTGCAGGCGATGTGAATTACAAAGACAAGTATACTATTCTTGAGAGATTGTTTGGTTATTAAAGAATAATTTTTTATCGCGTTTAACTTATCTTAAGTCCAGACTTTGTTTTCTTTTCAGGAGATATAAGAACTACCGTTGATTTGTCATCTGTTCCTGCTGCTAACAACATTCCCTGGCTTTCTAGACCTTTCATCTTTCTTGGCTCGAGGTTTACAATACATATTATCTGTTTTCCAACAAGCTCTTCTTTCTTGTAGTAAGGCTTTATTCCTGCTAGAATCTGACGCTTTTCAGTTCCAATGTCTACCTGAAGCTTGTAAAGTTTGTCTGCTCCTTCTATGTCCTCTGCTTTTTCTATATTTCCAACTCTTAAATCTAGCTTTGCAAAATCGTCATACTTTATTTGTGAAACTGACATAATTCCTTCAATTTTAGCAGGTTTATTAGGTTTTTCATTTTCTTTTTTGTCTTCTTTTTCTTTGAATTCTATCTTTGAGAATAAAACCGGAGATTTCTTTATTTTAGTTATTTTTAGAGGTTTACCTACTTGCTTTATATCTATATCAAAATTGAAAATTTTGGAAATTTTTTCTGTTGTTTCTGGAATAAACGGCGAGATAAGAATAGATATATCTTTTATTGCGCAGACAAGTTCATAAATAATTTTATTGTCTTTTGTTTCCCATGGCTTTTTTTCTTGAGCATATTCGTTTGTTTTGTCTACTTGATGCATGAGCAAGTTAAGCGCTTTGTCAAATTCAAGTCTAGAAAGCTTTTCTGCTAGTTCTTCTTCTAAATCGCTTATCTTTAATATTTGTTTTTTACTTTCCTGCATTCCGTGTTGCTCTGCTAATGCTGAAACTCTAGAAACAAGGTTTCCTAATTTATTTGCCAATTCATTATTGTGACGTTCAATGAGCATTTTTTGTGAGAAATCTCCGTCGTCTCCAAATGATGCTTCTCTTAGAAGAAAGTATCTTGCGCTGTCTACTCCAGCGTAATTTATTAGCTCATCTACTTTAATTGCATTTCCTGCAGACTTACCCATCTTTTCATTTTGTACTGTCCACCACCCGTGGGCAAAAACTTTTTTAGGCATATCAATTTCTGCTGACATTAAAATTGCAGGCCATATAACTGCATGGAACCAAAGAATATCTTTTCCAACTATGTGTACGTCGGCAGGCCAATATTTATTAAATTGTTTCTTATTTTCTAAATAATTTATTCCAGAAATATAATTGGCAAGGGCATCGAACCACACATAGCACACATGCTTTTTATCAAAAGGTAGTGGAATTCCCCAGGAGAAACTTGTTCTTGAAATTGACAAATCTTGCAATCCTTCTTTTACTCTATTTATTATTTCTTTTTGCTTTGATTTAGGAGAAATAAACTGTGGATTCTTTTTATACAAAGCAAGAAGTTTTTTTTGATATTTTGAAAGTTTGAAGAAATAAGATTCTTCTTTTATTTTTTCAACTGGTTTTTTATGTATTGGACAGCAACCTTCAACTAAATCTTTTTCAGTGTAATAGGCTTCACAACCTACACAATATAATCCTTCATAATTTCCCTTGTAAATATCTTTATTTTTAAGAGACTTTTCAAGAATATACTCTACTACTTTTTCATGATCTTTGTCTGTTGTTCTTATAAATCGATTATACTGTATGTTTAATTTCTTCCAAGCATCAATAAATCCAGGGACAATTGAATCTACAAATTCTTTTGTATTTTTTTGTTGTTTTTGTGCAGTCTCTTCCATCTTTTTTCCATGTTCATCTGTACCTGTAAGAAAGAAAACATCATATCCGTTTAGTTTATGCCAACGAGAAAGGACGTCTGCAGCTATTGTAGTATATGCATGTCCGAGGTGGGGAATGTCATTTGGGTAGTAAATAGGGGTTGTTACGTAGAAGGTCTTGCTTTTTGGCATATCTAGCAAGAGGGAATAAGGTTTAAAAACCATTCTTTGTACATGTCAGAATGGTTAAAGGATTATATCATCACCTAAGAGGGGCATGGAAGAAGCCAGACTCAAAAGTTGAGCAATCTCGCCTTATTGAATGGAGAGCTAGCGAAGCTGTTGTAGTTGTTGACAAGCCACTAAGACTTGACAGAGCTAGAACTGTAGGTTACAAGGCAAAGAAAGGAATTATCGTAGTTAGAGTTAGAGTTAAGAGAGGAGGAAGAACAAGACCAAGACATAAGCACGGAAGAAAGACAAGAAAACAGCACGTTAGAAAGATACTAAAGATGAACTACAGATGGGTTGCTGAACAAAGAGTTCAACAAAAGTTCCCTAACCTTGAGATACTTAATTCCTACAATCTTGGAAAAGATGGAAAGCATTATTTCTTCGAAGTTATACTTCTAGACCCTGAAATGCCAGAGATAAAGAATGATAAAGTTTACTCATGGATTACAAACCCTGCAAACAGAAGCAGAGTATACAGAGGATTGACAAGTGCTGCTAAGAAATCAAGAGGACTTAGAAGCAAGAGTCCAAATATGAAAGTACGTCCTTCACTAAGAGCTTGGAACAGACAAGGTAAGTAACTTCTCTAAGATATATCTTTGACCTAGATTTTGTTTAAATAGTTGTTTTATTGATTTAATTTATGAGTGATGGGCATAGTGATGTTGAACAAGATAAAACGCTGAGTGAAAGATTATCTAATTTATTGAGCTTGGAAGATAAACTCGTTGTTGATACTAATTTTTTTGCAGACTTGAGACTTGATGATGCGCAAAAGCTTCTAAGACAATGGATTGAATATTCAAATATGAGAAGAGGATATGACCTAGCCCCTAGAAAAGAATTTGCTTATTTACATATATTGGCCCTTGGAGACTTTCTAGGTCAAAGAATAGACTCTGGTAAATTATGGGCGGTAGTTTCTGGAAATTTACCTAATTATATGAAAACAAAAGAAGATGAAGAAAGAGTTAAGGGATATATTGAGAGATATTCTGAAGAAAATTAAATTTATTGTTTTTCTTCTCTTTTAGCAGCCCAATTTGCTTTTTTAGCTTCCCATTCTGCTCTTTGTTGTTTTACTAAAGTGCATTCGGAATTGAAACATAATTCCCAAGGGCGTTTTGCTTTTCTTATTGCCAGCACTTTATCAAATCCGCATGATTCGCACTTTTTGTCTGACTTTTTTATTAAAGCGTTTGGAGGAAGAGTGTATGTCTGAGTGCATTCAGGATAACTAGAGCAGGATATAAAGTATCTTTTTGTTTTCTTTGAATAAGTTATTCGGAGATTTCCTTTTTTACATCTCGGACATTGATTAAGTAGGTTGGCTTCTCTTTCTGCTTCTCTTTGTTGCTGAAGTCCAGAAAGTAATTCAGCTCCTATTTCTTGTTCTTTAGGTTGGAATGTTTCTGCTATTTTTTTTATTGTAGATTCAGCTTTCTTTATTATTCCTTTTTCTTTTTCTTCTAAACCAGCACTACTTTCTTGAAATTGCTCTATTTCATCTTCTATCTCTCTTGTTAAGTTTTCATCTATTATAACTGGAGAATATTTTTCAAGGGCAGATATAAGTTGAAGGCCGAGATTTGTGGCCTTTATTGATTGCCCATCAAGATATCCTCTATCAAATAAGGTATCTACTATGGATGAACGTGTGGCTTTAGTTCCAAGATTTTTCTTTTCAAGAAGGGAAATCAAGGAAGTTGGGGTGAATCTTTTAGGGGGCTGCGTCTGGTGTTCCTCTATCTTTGTTTCATCAATTTTTACATCTCCATTCAAATCTTCTAAATCCTCATCATCTTTTTTATAAGGGTAAACTGCAGACCATCCTTTACTTATTACTTTATTACAGGATGCTGAAAAATCAAGGTCATTTGCAGTTATTGTAACTTTCTTGTGTGCAACAATTGCATCTTCACAAAACGCAGATATAAATCTTTTAACTATGAGATTGTAAAGTTTTTCTTCTTGACCTGTCAAACTTGCATATTCTCCTGTAGGATATATTGAAGGGTGCGCTGGGTCTGATTTCTTTCCTTCTACAGGTTTTTGTCTTTTAGCATGAGATACTTCTTTAAATGCTCCAGAAAGCATTTTCAATATTTCTTTTGGCTTTATTGACTCAGGTATTTTTTGAGAGCTTGTTCTCGGATATGAAATAAGTCCATCAAGATAAAGTTGTTGAGCTATCTTTAGAGTATTTGAAGGGGAAAGTCCATGTAGTCTATATGCTTCTCTTTGCAAGGTTGTTAAGTCGAATGGTTCTGGAGGAGAAACTTTTTCTTCTTTGTCTTTTGTCTGTGCAGTTCCATCTTTTAGATTGTTGAATTTGGAAAGTTCTTGTTTATCAAATATGTCTATGTTATGATAAAATAAGGTGTTTCCAACTTTAATTGCCACTTTCCAGAAAGGTACAGGTTTGAAAGATTCTATTTCTCTTTCCCTATCTACTATTATTTTTAGTGCAGGTCCTTGTACACGCCCAATTGATAATACTTTGAAAGATCCTGTTTTTTTTATTGCAGACATAAGTGCACGAGAAAGGTTTATTCCATATAACCAATCTAGAACGTGTCTTGTTTCTCCAGCATAGGCGTTACCCCAATTTAATTCTGGAAGTGCTTTTTCATATGATTCTTTTAGTTCATCCTTTGTTAAAGTTGAGAATTTCATTCTCTTTGCATTCTGTTGTTTACATATGAAACGTAGGACATTCCATCCTATAACTTCTCCTTCTATATCGAAGTCTGTTGCTACTATGAAACTTTTAGCTCCTTTTGCAAGGTCTTCTATTAAATCGTAATATCTTTTTGTGAAGGAGGCAGATTTTGTTTTATAGGATGGCTGCCATTCAACTTTGAAAACTGGCCAACCCTTCTCACCTTTTGAATATGTAAGCCCGAAAAGATGCCCTACTGCTGAAGCAACAACTATTTTCTCTCCACCTTTAACAATTTCATAGTATGCTACTCCACTGTCCTGACGTTTTATTGCGCTGCCAAGAGCATCTGCAATTTTTTGAGCTGCTTGAGGTTTCTCAGTTATAATAAGAGTATAATCTTTTGTTCTTTGAGGTTTCTTTTTAGGAGACTGAGTTTTTTTAGAGGGTCTAAAATTGTTAGCTTCAACTATTCCTGGCTGTTCTATTACGGTTCTTTCATCTATGGAAGGCTTCTGTCTAACTTCCTTCTGTATGGTCATTTTTGCATCGGTAGGTATGTAGGTGTCTATTGCCATCAGTGGCTAGAAGGCGTATTGTATATAAATATATTCAGAATTATGACTATATCTCAAATATTCTACCATTGCGACCCACGTTGATTATGGTAGTGTTTCCCCACATTTCTTCAAGACCTGCAGCTTCATGTATATGTCCATGAATTGCAAAAGTAGGTTTGAATTTTTCTATTGCTTGCCTCACCGCTTCACTTCCAAGAAAACCTGAAAATTCAGATTTGCTTCCTGCAGGATGCATATGGGTAACAAGGATTTTCTTATTTATCATTTCAAGTCCCTTGTGCGCCTTGTTTAAGGCCTTTGAAAGGTCCTTATCTGTAATAAATCCTGGAGCTAAATCTGCGCCTCCGGCGCCAAAAATTCCTACTTCTTTGTATATTGCGCTGGAGCCGTGAATATTTTTTATTCCATAATATGCAGTCAATGAGTTAAGGTCTTGAAAATTCTCATGATTTCCAGGGATTACTAAAACAGGTTTATTTTTTTCTTTGAAAGGTTTAATTATATTTTTAGTTTCATTCCATCCAAAAATATCTCCGCACAATAAAACCAGATCTACTTTTTCTTTTTCAGCTTTTTCAGCTAAAGAAATAAATTTATCACTATCTCCGTGTACATCGGATGCTGCAAGTATTCTAAACTTTTTTTCCATGTTTTTTTCTCGATAATCGGTGTTTTAAGCTTTACGTTTTGTTACTGAAAAAGGTAACAATTTTGCAGTAAGATTTAAAAGCCGATACAAAGTGCGATATATAGGTTACAACATATACATTAAAATGGCAGAAGAAAACTTCGACATCTTTTTCAGAAGGAAACCAGCTTTGATGCTGATTGCCTTAAAGAAAATTTCCCGTGCTCGTTATGGAAGCCTGCTTGCAAAGGAAGCTGATTGCACATACAGTCACGCAGTTAAAATTCTACAGGCACTAGAAAAATTGAACCTTGTTGTGTTTGAAAAGAAAGGAAGAATTAAGTTAATTAAGCTTACAAAGAAAGGAACTGAAGTTGCTGATAGTATAGAGAATATTAAAAGAATTGTAGGTGGATAACTTTGATTGAAGACCTTTTTGGAGATGAATTTTGTTTAATAATGGGTACAGATTTTAATTCATATATTCCCCAATTTAATTCACGTGGAAGACAGGTTTTTCCTTCTGACCCTCTAGAAGTTCAAAGAGAGTATGAAGATTACTTTTCTATTGCTGATTCTTTAAGAAAATAAGAAATGGCCCCGACGGGATTTGAACCCGCGACACCTGGATTTCGCCAACCATGAAGGTTTAAGAGTCCAGTACTCTGACCGGGCTGAGCTACGAGGCCTTGTAGCTTTAATTAAATGAGCGTTTAAAAACGTATTGCTTAGATTTGATAGTCTAAACGGGATTGGTCTTGCAGTGTTAAGTTTGTAATTCCTCTAGATTGTGTTGTGTGCGTTTGAGCTGCTGTAGGCAAGGTAGCTCTTGTTTCAGTATATCCTGCTGGAGAGCTTCCAAAATCTGTATTTGTCTTAAGAGATTTTTCAACTATATTTGTAAGAGTTTGAATAGATACAGGCTTATGAATTACTCTTATTCCAGATAGCTCTATTTCTTTTTCTCTTCTATCACTTAAAACCGTAGTAATTAAAAAATAATTTTTGGCGGCTCTTCCTTCAGTACGTAGAATATTATATGCTTCAAGTCCATTCAATCTAGGCATATTATCATCGCTCAAAACAAGATCATAGCTTTCTTGCCTTGCCTTGCTTACCAGGTCTTCTCCATTAAAAACTACTTCTATATGTGCCAGAGGTAAAGCTCTAACTACAATTTCTCTATACATCTTACCTAAGATTTCGTCATCGTCTGCAATAATTATTTTATGACTCATGGGAAACCTTTGTAAAAAATACTCTATTTAAAGTTATTTAAAGAAATTTTTATGTCGAATGCAAAAAGAGATATTTATCTGTAAACTCTCCAAGTGTGTCTGCACTTTGTACACTTGTAGAATTTTGTTTCTGATTCATCTGAAGCTCTTGTTTGAGTGGTCCAAAAGAATGCTTTCTTGTTTTCACACTTTGGACACTCTATCTGTACAATCGGATAGGTATTTTGCTTATCTTCATCAATTACTGCAATGCTTTCTTTTGATTCAACTTTTTCAGTGGATTCTATTTTTATCTTCTTTTTTGGTTTATAATTACAATTAGCACAAACGGCCTTTCCGTCTTGCAATATTAGTAAAGCTCCACAGCGATCGCAAAATTCCATAATTGGTTAGTAAAAGCTAAATGTTATTTAAAAGTTCCTATTGTTCTTTTTTTGAACTTTTAAGCCAAGAAAAGCTTTGCTTTTCTATGTTTAAACCTTTAGTCTATATAGACTAAATGGTTATCAGAATTAGAATAATTCCGAGGAGTTCCTATTGTTCGTTTTTGAAGCTTTTATTTACAGAATCCACGTTCAGATGAGCTCTTGAAAGGCTCAAAGAATATTAATTTCACCCATCCCAGAAGAGGTATTTTTCCTACGGCTTTGCCAAGTACTTTATTTCCACTTATAGATTTTTCAATATCTAACTGTTGAAGGTTGTTGTCTCCTTTCGTGTTTAAAGGAACTGTATCAATTACTCTATGGATTACAGGATATTTTGTCCCTGCTAGAAATATTATTACATCTCCCTGCTCTATTTTATCTGCACCCTTGACAAAAATAATATCTCCCTTTGTAAAACCGTTTTCTAGGGTAAACTTTCTAAAAGTTTCTTTACTTATTCCTTGATCTTCATACCAAAGTCCGTTTTGATTCCACCATCCTTCAAAGTTGGAATTGTGATGCATTGAACATGACTCAACTACTACAAGAGGAAGTGAAGTTCCAGTTATCCAGGATAGAGAAGGAAATAATATGAATTTTATAATTATAAATATCAAAACCAATGAAACTAGCCAGGATGAGAATGTGTCTTTTTTGAGAAATTCCCAGAATTTAGTTAAATTATTCATTTAGCAGATAGGAATTAGTGTCTTTTAAATTATATGAATTATCAATACTAATCTTTAAGAATAGCAAATATGGAGAAATTCAATGAAAAGAATAGAACTAGGATATTTACCAATACTTGCTTTTGATCCAAATAGAAGAACATATGATATTGCAGAGATTGCAAAGGTTACTTTAGATGACTACACTGTTCTTGATAGAGTGTTTGTTGTAGGAACAAGAAATCATGAAACCTGGCACCTTGTTTATTCTGAATCTTCTTCAAGGGATGGAAATATTGAGGAAGAAAAATTGAAGAGCGTGTCTCTCGACAGAGTTGTGGGATATAATCCAAATGTTTCAACAGATGCGCCGTGCGGGAATTGAACCCGCCTCTCGAACTTGGGAAGCTCGCATTCTACCGATGAACTAACAGCGCACTAGAATGACTGCATATAGTTCTATTAAAAGTTATATAAGTAATGTTTATAAACGGATTTCTTATTTTTAAATTAGAGATCCCGTAGCTCAGCCTGGTAGAGCACTACTCTGATACGGTAGGGGTCCCAGGTTCAAATCCTGGCGGGATCATTCTTGTTTAGTATTAAACTCAACAATAACCTTGTTTTTTTCAAGAACTACCGTTTTTATTGGTAAACTTATTGGAAGGGTATTAACGTACATCTTTTTGCTTCCCAGTGCTTTTACTTCATATCCAGATTCAAGGCGAGAAACAAATACGTCTTCAGTTGCAACAACTCCTGGAGTCGTTAGTTCATATATTACTCTATCTCCTAATCTTTTTATGTTTGTTTTAGCAGGTTTTCTTGGAAGAGAAGAAAGTCTTTTCATTTGGTCTTCTGTTAATGTTCTTTTTACAATTTTAGGTTCTGCTTTCTTTTTTGGCAGGGCAGGAGATCCTATTTTTATTTTTATTCCGTTAGGTAGATTTGTTACTTGAGCGTTTTCTGTTAGTTGTTTATCTAAATTCTTTATTACGCTGTTTAGAAGTGAAGAAATCATTTTATCTGTGAAGCCAGGCATTTGTTCCATTTCTTCAAAACCATCGTGTGCTCCCAATAATCCATAGTCTTCTCTTTGCTTGGCCTTGGAAATTAAAGATTTTCCACAATAAGGGCAATAGCTAAAGTCGTCCTGTATTTTTGAATTACAGTTTCCACACATTTCTCCAGATTTTTTCTTAAAGAACATAGTCTAGTTCGAAATGAAATGAAATTTTTAAATGTTCCTACTTCTCTATGAGATTTTTTATCATTCTTGTATCGTGATGAATTGTTTTTAGAGGATGAATTAAATCAAAATTTAATGTTTTAGAGTGAGAACTTCTTACATCTTTTAGTTTAGATAGGAACAATAAACTTACTGCTCCTCTAAATATCATTGCAATCAAGAATACTATAAAGAAGATGTTTGGAACTGTTCTAAATGAAGTCAAAAGTAATCCTCCTAAAATAGATCCTACGACTGTTCCAAATCCACCTAGAACGTTTACGTGAGCTACAGTTGTTCCTCTGGTCTGAGTTGGAGTGTTTGCATAAATATAATTGGTTAATCCTATGTTAAGTGCGGCGTTGGCAATACCGTTTAACAATTGAGGAATTAATAATATTAGAATAGGGTTTTGGAATATTATCCACATTGGAGGAGTTATTGCGAAAAGAAATCCTGCCAAACTTAAAAGTGAAGCATTTCCATATCTATCAGAGAATTTTCCTATGAGTGGAAGAAAGATTAAGCTCCAAGCTGCGCTTCCCATTATCAAAATAGTATATATCAAATAGCTGTATTGTCTTTCTTGCAAAAGATAGACTGAGAAAAAAGGAGATGCAATCATTAAAGCAAAATTGAATGCAGCCATTCCTATTGTGAACTGTCCCATCTTGTCTTTTACTGAAAAGAATTTTTTCCAGGGCAATTCAATTATTTTTATTTTACCTTTTGGAGGATCGTACTGCCTTTTAAGATACATAAATGAAATTGCTCTGAAAATTGCAGCCAGAATAAATAGCAGAGCGAATCCGTAAATTACCTTGCTTATATCTTTGAAATAATCTAGAATCACTGCCCCCAGTAGAATACTTATCATTCCAACAATCCCGATTATAACTCCGCGTTTACTGAAATATTTTCCACGTTCTTGTTTCTTTACAAGAGAACCCATCCAGGAGAAGAAAGCTGGGTGCAGCAAACCGCCGAGAATTCCTCCAAGAATATACAAAGTCATTATTGAATACAAGGGGATTTTATTTATCATCAAAGCAGGGATGATTAGAACTGCTCCAAGTAGCATCCAACCTATTACTTGAAGAAATACGAAATTCAAAACTATTTTTTTATTAGGGTATTTTTTTTCTAGTTTATTTCCCCAGAGTTGAGCTAGTGGTCCCATTATTCCAGTAATTGCACTTAGAAAACCTACGTGTCCTGCAGTTCCTCCAACAGCTAACATTGCTGGAGTAACATACTGATCTCCAAAACCCATCATGGCGTTTGCAGCACAACCTTCTTTTATGCTAATTTCTAGAGCTTCTTTTTTTTGTCTTTCCTCTTTTATGGGCATAAAGCGAATAAACAAAAAGTGTTTATAGATGTTTTTGATTTTTCATATTACGTCGATAAATAAGAATATGTTTATTTTACTTTCATAAAGTTTAAATAGTATATACGCTCCCGTGTATACATAAAAGAATAACATGACAGACATATTTGATACCACCATATTATGCAAGAAATGTAATATTAAAATGCAGCCTGGAATAGTAAATAGACAAGGCTTTGAACTTAGAGCAGTAAAGTGTAACAAATGCGGAGATACTATAATTCATCCGGCAGATATGAATGGTTTAGAACATTATAATAATATAAAGGGTAAAACTTTTAATGTTAAGCTGAGAGTTGTTGGAAATAGCCACGCCATCAGCATACCTAAAGAAATAATCAATTTTATGGAGGAACAACACAAACTTATGAGAAAGGACATGGATGACATGGTTAGACTATGTTTTGAAGATTTTGATAAGTTGAGTGTTAAATTTGGAGATGAAGATGAAGAAAAATACTGAATTTAAGTTGAAAGTTGTTGAGGCATTGCAAGACGATGCTTACAAGGGAGTTGCTAGAATAGATCCTCAGATAATGAGAAATCTTGGACTTAGTAGAGGAGACATAATTACAATAAAGGGTGGAAAGGAAACTGTTGCACTAGTTGATAGAGCTTACCCGGCCGATGTTGGGGAAACAATAATTAGAATTGATGGACTTATAAGAAGAAATGCAAAAACTTCTGTTGGAGAAAGTGTTAGCATTGCAAAGGCTGCAATAAAATCTGCAAATAAGGTTTCAATTGCTCCAGCACAACAGGGAGTTGTTGTACAGACAGACCCAGAAATATTCAAAAACGCTTTGCTTGGAAGACCTGTAGTAAAAGGAGATATAATTGCTCTAGGAGGAGTAAGACAAAGAAGAGATTTCCAAATGCAAGACGGTATGCCAGATTTCTTTGGAGACTTGAATGATTTGTTTGGGCAGGGTCTTGGAGGATTTGCAGGATTCCAGAATCTGAAGTTCCACGTTTTTAGTACAAGCCCTAGTGCTCCTTGTGTTATAACTGAAGATACAGAAATAATTCTAAGCCCTAAAGCAGTGGACATGGCTGAGGAAACTTTCCCAGATGTAACTTATGAAGACATTGGAGGATTAACAGATGAAGTAAAGAAGATAAGAGAAATGGTAGAATTACCTTTGAAGCATCCAGAAGTGTTTGATAAACTTGGAATTGAGCCGCCAAAAGGAGTTCTTTTGCACGGACCTCCAGGAACAGGAAAAACTTTACTTGCTAAAGCAGTTGCAAATGAATCTGAAGCACACTTTATATTATTAAATGGACCTGAAATAATGTCTAAGTTTTATGGAGAAAGTGAAAAGAAAATAAGAGATATATTTGAAGATGCAGAAAAAAATGCTCCTGCAATTATATTCATAGACGAAGTTGACGCCATTGCCCCAAAGAGAGAAGAAGTTCAGGGAGAAGTTGAAAGACGTGTTGTAAGTCAATTGCTAACAATGATGGATGGACTTAAGTCTAGAGGAAAGATTGTTGTTATTGGAGCAACAAACAGACCTAATTCAATAGATCCTGCATTGAGAAGACCTGGAAGATTTGACAGAGAAGTTGAAATTTCTGTTCCTGATAAAAAAGGAAGATTGAACATTTTGAAGATACATACAAGAAATATGCCGTTGTCTAAAGATGTTAACTTAGAGATACTTGCTGGAAAAACACACGGATTTGTTGGAGCAGATTTAAATGCTTTGACAAAAGAGGCTGCTATGAGTGTACTAAGAAAACTTTTACCTGAAATGAAGCTTGAAGATGATCAGCCTGTTTCACAGGAATTGCTTGATAAGATAGTAATCAAAGCTACTGACTTTGAAGAAGCTCTTAGAGTTGTTCGCCCTAGTGCAATGAGAGAAGTTTTAGTTGAAGCCCCTAATGTGGGTTGGAACGATATTGGAGGACTTGATGAAACCAAACAACAATTAAAGGAAGCAGTTGAGTGGCCTATTAAACATCCTGAAAGCTTTAGAAGACTTGGAATAAGACCTCCAAGAGGAATATTGCTTTACGGACCTCCAGGAACAGGAAAAACTTTACTTGCTAAGGCAGTTGCAAAAGAAAGCGAAGCCAATTTCATAAACGTTAAAGGACCAAGTTTACTAAGTATGTGGGTTGGAAAATCTGAAGAAGGAGTCAGAAAAGTATTTGAGAGAGCAAGACAAGTTTCTCCTTGCGTAGTATTCTTTGATGAAATAGATGCTTTGGCAGGAAGAAGAGGAGCAGATAGTGGACAGAAAGTTACTGAGAGAGTGTTGAATCAATTACTTGCTGAAGTGGATGGACTTGAGGGACTCAAGGATGTAACTATAATTGGAGCAACAAATAGACCTGACATGCTGGATCCAGCACTGATGAGACCTGGAAGATTTGACAGAATAATACTTGTAGATGTTCCAGATGAAGAATCAAGAAAGAAAATATTTGAAGTACATACAAAGAGTATGCCTTTGGCAAAAGATGTAAGCTTAACAGAGCTTGTTAAACAAACAGAAGGATTTGTTGGAGCAGATATTGAGGGACTAATAAGAGAAGCAGCTATGAATGCACTAAGAGCAAATCCAGAGTCAAAGGAAGTAACAAAGAAAGACTTTGATGAGGCACTGAAGAAGATTAGACCTTCTGTTTCACCAGAGACGGCAAAGAGATACAAGAAAATGGAAGATTATTACATAAAGAGTGCTAAAGCTGGAATTGAAGTCGGACCAATGTATACTTAATGGGAATAGAAGAAGTTGAAAGAGTGAAGAAAATATTTTCTGAATTACATCTTAATCCGATATACATGGAGCACGAAGCTGTTTTAACAAGTCAACAGGCAGCTGAGACAAGAGGATTTGAATTAAAACAAGGAATAAAGGCAATATTATTTGCAAATGGACTTGGAGATTTTGCTTTAGTAAACGTTCCGGCTGATAAAAAAATAAATCAAAAGAAAGTTGCTGAAGTTTTAGGTTGGAACAAGAAAGACATAAGGATGGCTACCGAAGAAGAAGTTTTAGAGCAGACAGGGTGTCAAATTGGCAGTGTTCCTCCCTTTGGACATAAAAATAAAATTAAATTGCTTTTGGATGTTGGAGTTTATGATAATGAAGAAAGTGATTTTAATATAGGATTAAGAACTCAGTCTGTAAAAATAAAAACAGAAGAGATGAGAAGAGTTTTTCATTTTGTTGACGCGGAAGAAGGCCAATTTGCTAAGTAATTAAATAAATTTCTTTAAACTTTCCTGATTATTTCCGTTAAGTAATGTATGAGGTATAGATTCTCTCATTCCTGCCGATGTTATTTCAATAAAATCTGCTTTCCCTCTTAATTTTTCTATACTATCTGTTCCAACATAAGTCATTCCCGATGCAAGGCCTCCGAGGAATTTTTTTATTATATTCTCAACAGGACCTTTGTAATCTATTGTATTGGATTCTCCTTCTACATTAAATGTTTCAGTTTCTTTACTTCCGTCAAGTTGTTTCTTTTTCATTGTTGCTTCATAGCTGGCCATTCCGCGATAATTTTTGTATTTCTTTCCATTCTTTTCAATTATTTCTCCAGGAGCTTCTTCTGTTCCACAGAAAATACTTCCACTCATAATAGTGTCTGCTCCAGCTCCTATTGCTTTTGTTATATCTCCTGGATGTTTTATTCCTCCATCAGCACATAGAGGAACACGTCCTTGAGTTGCTTCAAATGCATCCATTATTGCTGTTACTTGCGGGACTCCAGCACCAGTCATTATTCTTGTGGAACATACAGAACCCGGACCTACTCCTATTTTTATTGCATCAGCGCCCTTGGAAACAAAATACTCTGCTGCATCTTTTGTTGCTATATTTCCAATCATTACATCAATTTTAGGGTAGTTTTGCTTAACCCACTCTAAAGTTTTTCCAACGTATTTTGAATGTCCATGAGCTATGTCTATAACAATTATATTTACTCCCGCTCTTACAAGGGCCGGGACTCTTTCTGTGTAATCTTTAACACCTACTGCTGCTGCAGCAATCAAGTTTTGTGCTTTAACTTTGATTACTTCTTTGGCTTGTTCTTCTACAGTTAAGAATCTGTGAATGACTCCTAGCCCTCCAAGCTTGCCCACTGCAATTGCCATTTTACTTTCGCATACTGTGTCCATATTAGCTGCAATAAGAGGCATATCTAACCAATAATTTTTTGTAACTCTTGTTTTGAAAGAAACATCTTTGCGGGATTGAATTTTATTATATTTAGGAACAATTAGAACATCATCATAGCTATATCCTTTACCTATTATGCGAGCCATCCATGAAAATTCAAGGAACTTGAGTTTAAAAGAATATATGTTGCTAAATTATTTGGATTATTTTTAGGCAGCTTCCCTGAGTCCGTATCTTGAAAGATGCATATCTAAAACATCTGCAGGATTGGCTCCCCTTTCTTTTTCAAAGTCTATTAAAAGAGATGAAACAAGCTTTTTGTTTTTCTCAAGTCCAGCATTTCTGAGTGCTTTGCCAGTTGGAGTATAGAATTTTTGCTTATCTAGGAATCCTAAAACTTGAGAGTACCATCTTTGAAGATCAGTCAGGCCATATTCCTGTCTAACGGCTTCAGTTGATTTCCAAAATTCATTTCCTCCAATATTCCATATATCTGAGTCACATATTATTTTTTCTAGTAGTGTTGAAGGGTTTGTTGGTAGTTTTGTGGACATTACTAGAAGATCATTTACAGCTATTTCTTCATTTTTATAACCTATTTCTTTAAGATATTCACTAGCAAGGGCAGCGCTTCTTTCCTCATTATCAGTTCTTCCAGGGATTACAATTAGGTCGTGAGTGTATCCTCCAGTCTCTAGTAAAAATATTTCCTTGGATGTGCATCCTTCCATATATCCTAAAGCAGTGGCGTTGGCAACTACATATAATCCATGTTCAAAGTTGTGGTATGGAAGTTTAGGCATGATTTTTCTTGAGAAAGCTCTAACTTGCTCAAGTTTTTCTCTGTCTTTTTGGTTTATCATGGTAATTATAGAGATATTAGGTATATGAAATAACGCTTCAATTATTGCGTATAAACCTAAATATTTATATATTAAATTAGTTTATGTAGGATAAATGAGATTCTTACCCCATTTAGAACCTGAAGGAGTTTCTTTGAAACAAAAAATTGATTTAAAGGATAGAAAAATACTTTATCATTTAAGTGAGAATGCAAGAATGCCTGCTTCCTCTATTGCAAAATTGACGGGACTATCAAGAGACAGCGTTTTATATAGAATGAAAAAATTAGAGGAAAAGAAAATAATTAACTGTACTAGAACTTTAGTTGATGTTTCAAAATTGGGCTATGAAAACTTCCATCTTTTTGTGACCTTGAATAACCCTGAGAAACACATTGAAGATAAAATTGTTAAAGAATTGTCTGGGCATGAATCTGTCAGAGTAATATTAAAATTCCATGGGAGCTATGACTTCGAGATAGGATTCATTGCAAAAGATTTGCATGAATGTGATAAAATAATGCAGGATTTAGTAAATATTATGGGTTCAAATTTAAGGTATCATGATTTATTTATAATTACTAAAACTTTGAGAGCAGGCGCTTTTCCTAATAGTTTTTTTGATAAATCAAATATTAAAAGAGAGCTGAGAAAAAACCAATTTTCCAAGGAAATTTCTAAATTGGATAAAAAAGATTTAGATTTATTGAATTCATTAAGAGAAGATGCTCGCGTTCCTTTAATTGATATAGCAAAAAAATTGAAAATCTCTCCAGATAGCGTTTCCTATAGGCTTAGAGCTCTGGAGAAGTCTGGAGTAATCATCTCCTATTCTCCTGTGATTAATTACTCTGCTTTAGGCTACAGGGTTCATGCATTAATGTTTTCTATAAAACAATTTAATTCTGATAGGGAAAATATGATAAAGCGATTTATGGAATCTAATCCTCATGTCCTTTGGGCTGTTAAAACCCTTGGAAGATATGATGTGCTGCTTTATCTTTGTACGGAAAGCGAAGAAGATTTTCATTCTTTTATATCTGAATTGAGAAAATTATTTCCAGAACAATTATTGCGTTATGATTCTCTACATGCATTTGCAGAATACAAGTATTTGTATGCTCCAGATGTTATTTTTAAAAATTAGAGGGTAGTTACTATAACCTTTCCGTCTTTAATCAATATGGTATGTTCACTTTGAGCTACAATTCCATTTCCCTGTTCAACAAGCATAGGATACTGGTGAAGGATTCCTGCCTGTTCTATTTGTTTTAATGCAATGAGTGCACGAGTTCCAAATTTTTTTACAAGCCATCTACTTGAGAAAGGTAGGCTTATGTATTCTTCAGCAATAAAAGTTAAAACTTCTCTTGCAAATGAGTCTCTAACTGAACCTGCTTTTTGCACGGCATATATTCCAGACATTCTGCTATCTCTAACTGAACCTGATCCATTTGTAACGAAAGGTTCTATTGCAAATAGGCCCTCTTCCATCTTGTGTGGTTGCTTAGTGTCATAGTTTGGAACCATCATACCTGCATGAAGGTCATAATGTTCAATCGAGTGTCCTGAAAGATTATGTATTGGAAGAAAGTTTTCTTTCTTTGTGGTGTTTTCTATTGTTTTTCCAATTTCTCCAAGGGAAATCTCTGCATTCACTATTTTAAGTGCATTTGACAAAGAATCTTGAGAATTTTTTATCAACTTTTTATTTAATTCAGAGTTTTCAAGATCTACTGAAACGGCCGTATCTGCAATCCATCCCTGAATATGAACTCCAAGGTCTATTTTCAAAAGGCCAAAGGCAACTCTCTTATCGTCATGTGAAGGTGTGTCGTGTGCAGCTACTTCGTTAATTGAAAGATTTACTGGGAATGCCGGTTTTCCACCAAGTTCAATTATCTTCGATTCTATTTTTTCAGCCAACTCTAGAAGAGGAACGCCTTTTTTTGCTATTGATAGAGCATATGCTCTAGCTTGAGAAGCTATTTGTCCTGCTTTAATTATTTCAGAATATCCTTCAAATTCCATTTTAGTATTCTTTTCTTGAGGTTTATCTTTCTTTTGTTTTTGTTCAATATTTGTTTGTTTTATAGGTTTTACTTTTGTATTCTTAGCTCCAAAGGAAGAACTTCCACCGTAGTGTTTTTCAGTCATCTGTTTATCCTCCTATTCTTGGGAACGTAATTGAATATAACCTTTCCGTTAGATTTTCCGCATCCTAGGAAATAATCGTTGAATTTTATTACCACTACACCAGATTGAGTTTCAATATTCAAGTCTTTACCTCTCATCCAGTCGTTTGCTTGTTCTTCAGTTATCTCTACAACGTTTTTTGTTATTTGATCTTCAAATAGATATATTGAATCTAAACTTATTCTATAGGTGTCTTCTTTCTTTACTGCATATAGTCCAATTAGCTCTATTCTACAAATCTTGTCAAGTTCAATTAATTGTTCACGTGTTAAACTTCCTGTGAACAGTCTTGTTTTCTCTCTGCCTGCTTCTATTAACATGCCTGGAATTTTTTTAATTCCAAATTGATTTTCAAGGTCAGTTATTACTTGTTTTTTCTCTCCTGCAGGAAGGAAATGAGTTCTCATTGTTCTATCTCCTTTTCTCTTATTTCTTCTAAAAGTTTTATCTTGGCTACAAAGAAACCCTCAGAGTCATTATCTTGAGGATATATTCTATGCGCGTTTTTTACCTGTTCGTCGTATTTTTCTCCATTCCACTGCGTAACTCCAGGTCTTGTTTTCAAGGGAAGAGATATTTTTTCTATTTTAATTGGAAAGTTTTTTATTGCAAAATCAAGAACTTCTTCATTTTCTTCTGGTGCATGTGTACACGTTGAATAAACTAGTTCTCCACCAACTTTTAGGACTTTAAGGGCGTTGGCGATCATCTTTTTTTGCATTCTTGAAAGAGATTTAATCATTTTTGGATTCCACATAAGAAATGTTTTTGCACTACTTCTTAGAGTTCCTTCTCCAGAACAGGGAACGTCAAGCAAAATTTTATCGAACTTCATATCAGTTTTTTGAAATCTTTGACAAAGCTGAACTCCATCCATCCTAGTAATTACAGTGTTGGAGCAACCGCAGCGTTCAAGGTTTGATGCAAGAATTATTATTCTGTCCATCTTAAAGTCATTCGTTATTAAAGTTCCTTGATTTTCCATGCTTGCAGAAAGTTGAGTTGATTTACTTCCAGGAGAGGCACACATGTCGAAAACTAACTCTCCTGCTTTAGGCTTGAGAGCAACTCCGGACATCATACTTGATATTTCCTGTACATAATAATATCCTAAAACATGTTCAATTGAACTTCCCAAATCTCCAGGCCCTAATTTAGAATTTATAAGCATTATTTCAGGATTTTCCTTGAAAGGTTGTATTACTTCCCACTTCTTGTTTAACTTTTCCATTAGCTTCTCAGGAGTTATTTTAAGAGTGTTGCAACGAATGAAATTTCTTGGAATTTTGTGAATTATTTCTTGAAATTCTTCAAAGTCTTTGCTATCTTTAAGTAATAATTGCATTCTATCTTTGAATAGAGGTTTAAGTTCAGGTTTCATTATTTTGATAACGGCGGCTGATTTTTAAACTATAGTATGCTCTTGCTGCAATGGCAAAGGGAAGTGCAGTTATGCATCATATAAGTGTTAGGAAAAGAATACATGAAAGAAATGAAGTTTATCCTCATCCTCAGATATTTAAGAGAATTATAGACAAAACGGTTTATTTTATAGGATTATTTGCTGTTTTAATTAGTATACCTCAGCTTTGGCAAATATGGCATTATCAAGATGCTTCTGGAGTTTCTGTTATAACCTGGGGATCTTATCTATTTATAGAGTTAATTTGGATAATGTATGGATTTTTACATAGAATTAAACCTATAATTTTTGCTTATTTTGCTATTTTTGTGGTTGACTTGTTTATAGTCATTGGAACCTTAATTTATAGTTAAATTTTTTAAAATATTAAAAAAATTTTTTTGAAAAATTTTCTTTTATATATTGCGCGCGAAATTTTTTTTTTGAAAATATCGAGGATTTTTTGCTATTTTTTCTTTTTTATATGATAATTAAGTATTTAGTTAAATAATATCTTTTGTCTAAATAATATTGATAATTATTTTCATAATTGAACTAAATAAACAAAAAGCTTAAATACTTTCATTTTCTATGGATGGTATGGAAATTGATAGCTTCTTGACATTACCGAGGTGGAGAATTCTAGAAATTTTGTCTGCGCAACCTTCTTCCCCTATTGAAATTTCTGCTAAAATTAACACCTCAACTGCATATGTTAGTCAGCAGCTGAAGCTACTTGAGGCAGCCAACATTGTTAAAAAACATAAAACCGGGGCTGCAGACAAGGGAAAGCCTAGAGTGGTGTTTTCCATAGCTAAAGACATAGTTTATTTGACAATATTATCTGATAAATTTTCAACTAAAAAAGTAATTAGTATTGATGAGAAAAATAAAGTTATATTAAGAATCTGGTTGGTTGATGACGTACATTTAAGACATTCTTTGGAGAAAGCCTATTGGCTTGTAGAAAAGAATCTTGATGATATCCAGGCAATTTATTTAGATCAAAGTGGAAAGAAGCCAGTTTTTGTTATTTTGACTGAATCTGATAAACTTAAGGCAAAACTCAATCTTATTTTCAAAGAAGGAGCAGAAGATTTAGATATATCTATCAAAAATCCAGAATCTTGGAAGCGCTCTGAAAACCTCATTGTTCTCTATGAATCTAATTCATCAATGAACGAAATAAAAATGAAAGGAGGTATAGCCAAATGATTAGTAACAAATTTAACTTTTTATTAAGTATAACTTTACTTATTGCAGTTTTGTCATTCATGCCTCTTGCACTTGCAGATCCTAATGGAGCTAAAGTTGTGAATGGAACTTCAAGTTCAGCAGCAGTAGACTCAACACCAGATGGAAACAATGCAATTGCAGGAAATGTAACAGAATTAACAATTTCAGGAACAGTTACAACTCAAGCTTGGCAGGGATACTTCGGAAATGTATCTGGAGTAGTTAGACTTGCAAATTCTGCAGGACAAGCTATGTACAACTGGACTCAAGCAAGCCCCCAGGGAGAAGTTTATGCTTCTACCAACAGTACAGTTTATTGGACAAATATCCAATGCTTTAACTTTACAGCAGTTGGAGATTACACTTCAGAGACTGGAAATGGAGGAACAACAAGCCTTTACGGTACTAATTTGACTCAGTTGCAAGCTCAATATGGAATTACAGCAGGAGATGCTGATACAGTTAATGGTACATTTAACTTAATTGGAGCTGGAACACACGATGCATTTTTCACAGCAAGTCAAGACTTCGCTGAAGGAGAATGTCAAAGTACAAGAGTTTATGATGATACTGGAGCTGGAGTTGCCAATAAGTTTGAAGAAGTTCTTCTTTACGAGCCAGATAGTGCTAGCGTAGTCTTCGCTTCCCTTTTAGAACAGGATGCGGATGGATTTGACGCTGGAACACACGACTTTGAAATGCTTGTACTTGAGAATGGTCATGGAGTCGATGTTGCATCAACACCATACTACTTCTTCGTAGAGCTGCAATAAAAAGATATATATTTATTGATTTTATTATTTTATAATGTTTGATAGGGAAAGAGAGGAAGAAAAGTGATACTGCTAGTAATAAACGTCCTAGTTTTATTAGCAGTTATTCTCTTTTTTGTAAAAGGTGCTGTTATTAATTATAGGAAGCACAGAGAATTTTCTTATCTTGAAATATTCTTAGCTTTCTTGGCATTTGTTTGTGCATTTCTCAATACTTTCTGGATTTTTGGAGTTTATTCTTACAGTACTAGCGATTTACTAACGCTCATTAATCTTTCAGCAGTGCTACAGGCAGTAATCTTTTATTTTTTTGCTAGAATCTTCAAGAAAAATACTTTATCTAATATTACCTTATTTCTGTATATTTCTAGCTTAATTTTAATTTTTATATCTCCTCTTAATTTTAGACCTTTCTCAATAATACTTTCTTTCTTCTTTATGCTGCTGATGTTTACAAATTTGCTTGATTCAGTAAACCAGAATGTTAAAAGAATAGGATATGTAGGTATTTTGTATGCAGGAATATCTGTAATTCTTTTCTTTTTGTATATGTTTGGAATAGATAATCTTTCTTTATTTAACTTGATTTCTAACTTTGTATTACTTTTAGTTGCAATGCTTTCTTCTATGGAGATTATTGAACTTCCTAAAAGCTTGAAGTTGGCGCGAGACGATTATTCTGTCTTTTTGGTTTTTGTTAGATATTTCATATTTATTCTAGCTTTTACAAACTTGGTTCTTATTGGGACTTTAGGATTACATGAATTCAGCCACGTACTTGTTGCTCGCTATTATGATTGTGATGCCCGAGCAATATTTTTTGAAAAAGGAATCTATCCCTACTCTGAAATAAATTGCACGAATTTGGCAGGTAAAAATATGATTGCTCTTGCAGGACCAGTTTTACCTATACTTTTAGCTATGATTTTATTTTTTGTTGAAAATTCAATTACCCGGGCTGTTGCTTTACTTGCAATAGGATTTAATCTAGTATCGGGGTATCAGGACTTCAAGGGAGTTGGAATTTCAGATAGCATAATTTTAGTTTTCACTTTATTTGGAATCTTTTTGCTTGTTTTGGGTGTTGTTGATCTTGCAAAGTTTATATTCAAGAGACAGATTAATACTCCTCAGCACTAAAATTCATTAATTTTCTGTTTTATTATCGGCATTTTAACAAGATTTATATATTATCTAAAGGTTACAGCTAAATGAACAAGAGGTTGATGTTTTTGTTGTTTGCCTGTCTAATATCTTTTATACAAATTACTAGTTTTGTTAGTTCTGCAGACGAAGATTATAGTTATATTATAGCCAATTCAAATGACTGGAAAGATACATATTCTATATTACATTATTCAAATTTAAAAGAAATCTCTAGTGATTTTCTTGTTGGGCAGAATGATGGGCCTTTATTGGTTAAGGACCTAAATAAGGCAAATATTGTTAGAGTTATGTCTTCAAGGGACAATAATTTTATCATAAACTATGACGGTTATTTGAAAGATCAGGATTTCAATGGAGCTTTTGAGACCACTTTCAAGGATGCAAATCTTGAGCTTATTGATGAGCTACCGGAAATAAATAATTTCATTATAGTAAATAATCAGTATGGATATAACGGTATTGCTGTTGCACCATATGCTGTTTTAAATAAGTCTTGGGTTTTTTTTGCTAGCAGAGCAAATATTGCTGAAATTGATTCCATACTTTCCAGAAGAAATGTTAAACAACTTTTAATCTACGGTTATGTGGACAGAGAAGTTAAAGATACTCTTAGCAAATATCGCCCAGAGATTATAGACAACAGAGACAGATTCAAAGATAATGTAGCCATAGTTAAGAAATATATGAGTATAAATCCTGTTAAACAGGTTGCTTTTACCAATGGAGAATTTATTGAGAAAGAAATCATGTCAGGTCTTGAGCCGGTACTATTCACAGGAAAAGATAGCACTCCTGATGAAATAAGTAAGTACATTAAAGATAGTTCAGTTATTGAAGTAGGAGTATTGGTTGGAGCAGATTTGGTTGGAGCTGCTACAAATATAAGAAGAACCACTGGAATTAGTGTTATAGTAAAGTTTGCACGTGGAGCCAGAAATCCTTCTGGAGCAATATCGGCAGTTGAAGGAATAGATACCTTCGCAATACCTTCTCCAATCATGAATTTGGACGTTTATTCTCTAAGGTACAATAAGGCAACTTCTGAGGTTGAAGTAACTTATAATGGAACTTCAAATATACCTGTCTATCTTAAAGGTTTGATAAATTTAGAGGATAATGAAGGAAAAAAGATTAAGGTTGGAGATGTTGATCCTGTTTATTTTGCTCCAAATAGTTACAAAACTCTAACCTATAATGATGTTGAGTTTGCTGGAAATGAAATTTATGGAGATTTGTATACTCTATACGGTGAATCTGCAAATGCGCTTGAGAAGATACTTCAAAAAAGAGTTAAGGTTGAAATTATTAATGTTATAGATAATTGTAAAATAGAGATTAACTCTGTAAAGTATAATGTTCCAAAGAAGAGCATTATGGTTACCGTAAGAAATGCAGGTAATATGGACTGTTGGGCGCAGGCAGAGCTTCAAGATTTATACGTTGATGGAGTAGAAACCACCGTTTCTTCTGATTCTGTGGTAAAGGTTGCTGCTCAGAAGTCTGTAGTTATTCCTATTTCTCAGGAATTAACAGATTCGGATCTTGAGCAAAATTCTGCCGTTTATACCTGGGTTTATTATGGAGAAAGAAAAGACAGTCTTCTTAAGGAAACACACGATAAATTCCCTCTAGGAATTGAGAGAATTTCATTTGCAATAGTAAGTTATGTGATAATAGGAATATTGCTTCTGGTTGCAATCTTCTTCCTGATCTTGTTTATTAGAAGAAGAAAGAAAGACGATTGGGATTAATTTAAATTTTTTAAACTTTCAGAGATATTTCTTGCTTTAACTTATCTATTAGTTTTTTAGCCACATAAAAATCATGCTTGTCTTCAGTAGCTTCAAAAAATCTTATTTTAGAAGGAATTGTAAGAATTTTCAGTTCTTCTATGAAAACGTCAGTGCCTTTTTTTCTAAGGTTGCTTGATTGTTGCTTTAATTCGTCATATTCTTTTTTTAATGAGGAGACAAGATAGTTTTTAACATTAAACAGTAATTCTGCTTTTGTTTTTGCGGAAGTTATAACTTTACTCAGGTCTTTCTTTTTATGCATTTGTGTGTGGTTTTTTCTAAAATATGTTAAAAGTTTTATTGCTCCTGGTTCGTCTAGTAGTTTTAGAGTGATATACAAGTCATCCGGGTGTCCAGTGTTTAGTATTCTTTGTATTTGAGAGGAAGTAATGTTTGATTTAGATTTGCCTTCTTTTTTCTTTGGGACTAAGGACTTGTATTCTCCAATTGGAGGATATTTTTTAATTATATTATCTTCAGCTATAGAAAGTTCGTCTTTTTTCGTAGCACTCTTGATTTCTTTTTTAACAGCTTTATTTACTTTATTATTCTTGAGATTTTTCTTCTTAGGCATTTTTTTACTTTTAATTTTATTTACTTTCTTAACCTGCTTCTTACTTCTTGGTTTCATCTTTCCATGCTCCTCTTGTCTTATTTGCTTCTGCCAAAGAAGATGCTATATCTTCTTGTTTTACATACTCCATTTCTAATTTCTTAGGTTTCTTCTTTATAGATTCCCAGGTTTCTTTTACTCTAGGAGTAATCTCTTCTAAATATATATCTACAACTGTAAAATTACCGGAAGTTAATTTATCCTTTACTAGTTTTAATTCCATCTTCAAGTCAAATATATCTACCTTTAGTTCTTCTAATTGTTTCAATTGGTATTCAAGATCATCAATTATCTCTCCATACTTGTTATACTGCGATAGAATCTCGTCTGATAGTCTCTTGGTGTTGTGTAAGATTGGTCTGAAGTTTATGAAGTACGGTCTACCTCTGTTATATTTTGCATTTACGAACATACCTACTCCCACCGATGCTTTGATTAAAGATTGAAGAAACTCTTCTCCATATTTTGTTTTAATTCTATTCAGGTCTGATTCGTCTCTTGTTCTCATTTGAGCTTCAGTGTTGATGTTTGCTTTAATTTCTCCAACGAAGTCAGACAATACCTGTGAAACAAGCATTACTCCAAAACCCCACTTTCTAAATTCTCTACATGCTCTTTCTATTTGAAGGAATCCTTTACCAGAACCTCCAAATTTAGGAAGTAATCTATGAACTTCGTCGAAAACTATAAGGGTTCTAAGATTAGGATACTCTTCAGGGTCTGAACCGAATATGGATGCTATAACGCTAGCTACAAAAGTATCTATTTGTGGAGGAGTCAACTTGTTCATTGTAAACACTTGAATGTTTCCAGGAGTCATGTACTTTTTGATATCTATTTTTTGTCTTTCATTTTGTATTTGTCTTATATTTCCAGGGAATGCTCTAGAATCACTTTCCTTCATTCCGAACTTTGAATAGAAAGCCATCATTTTTTTATCATCGCATTTTCTCAGCATTCCCGACCACTGGGCTGTTGGGTCGAATACTATTACTGAAATATTATTCTTTAGTGCTTCTTCCACTAAAACCTGTGCAGCAATACTCTTTCCTCCTCCAGTTGCTCCCGCTACCACTGCGTGAGTTGTCAAGGCATCAAGGTCAAGGTATGCAGGACTATTTGTTTCTGCAATTTTACCTAGCCACATTGAGCGATCAGTTTTTATTGGCAAGGTTTTAGTGTCAAGCTGCATTTTGTACTTCTTGTTTTTCTCAATTCTTTGCTGAATTAAATAAATTGCAAGAAGAATAAACAGTACTGAAAATATTATTGTTCCAAGCAACCAGATAGGTATTTTTCCAAATAATAAGATATTCCAAAAATGTTCTACTAATTGAATCTGTGCTGATGCGAATTGTTTGGAGTTGGCATTTTGTGCAAATATTTCAAGAGAATAAAATCCCTTGGAGATATTTTGAGGAGCCTCAAACTGCTTCATAACTTGGTAAGAATTTTTTATATAATTTGACTCGTTTAGTAATATGTACGTAGAATTGTCTTCACCTTTTAAAACATAAACCAGAGACATATTTCCCAAGGGATTGTTTTCAAATAAGTTGATCACATTAAGTTTCATTAATATTTTATCGCCTATTATTATTCTAGAATTGAGAGGATTTATGTCCAAATCAAAACTTTTTTTCGAGGTATAATTTTTTACAGTGATATTTACAGGTATATCTTTTACTATATCAGAACCAATCTTGATATTTCCGATGTAATTTTTTATTTCTTTTCCACGGATTGTAAAATAAAATTCTGTAGAATTATGTGAATTAATTGTTCCTCCTGCTTCTTCCATAGTCAAGGTATCTGCAATTTCAGAAGTTGCATAAATTGATACTCTTAATGGCAGCTCTCCAGTATTTGAAATTATGACTGAATCTCTAACTATTTCACCAAGAGCAACCTCTCTTTCTACTTTACTTCTAGAAATTTCATAGTTAGTTCCCTTAATAGTTTCACCGTAGGCCGATTCAGCATAAACAATGTTTATTATTATAATTAGTAGAAATACTGCTATACAAAATAAAGCTAAATTATTTTTTCTTTCCATTTTTTTTAGATTTTGTCTTTGTTTTTTTAACAGGGCTAGTTTTTTCTTTCTTCTCAGTGTTATTTTTGATTTCTTTTTCTTCTTTTTTTGTTTCAGGCTCTGCTTTTTCAGTTTCTGTTGTCGCTGCCACAGGCGCATTATTTTGTTTAGTGTCTTCTGGTTTAGGAGGAGTTACTTTTGTAGCATAAAGGTTGGCATCTATTTTTTCACTAAATGCTTTTATTTCTTCACGTAGTTTTTCCTTATTATTCATCAACTCTTCAGATATGGTTTCGTGGTAATAGTTCTTTATTTTTATAAACGCTTTTTCAGCTTCATTAAAGTTATTTTCTTTAACCAGCCTACTAAGTTCATTTGCTAAGATATACATATTCAACAGCTGTAGCCTTCTTCTGTTTCTATATTCAGTTATTCCAATTATTAATGTTATAAGAACAGAGCTAACAAAAACAATTATCCATATGTTTCCTAGTATAAGACTTGCAAAACTAGTTCTTTCTCCAACTTCAAAAGAATCGGAGTCTATGGCTACGGAACCGTTTGTAACTGCTCTAGCAAGAAATATGTATGATCCCAATGGAACTTCTGCAGTAAGCTTAAGAGTTTTCTCAAAATTAACTGACTTAGTATCAAAAACGAACTGTTCTGATTTTGAATCAATTACTGTTCCAGAAAAATCAACTAGTGCATAATATGCATATACTTCAACAGGCTTTAGATCTTGAAGGTTGCTTAAAGTTATGTTTGCTTTTACTTCTTGAAGTGGAAGATAATCTTTCTTATCTACAATTGTAACGTTCAAACCTAACTTTGCAACTAGAGCGTTTAATTGTATTACTAAAGGCAATTTTTGCATACTTGAACTCGTTCTTACTCTTATGGAACCGTAATACAAATCTGGAAGAGTTCCTTTTTTAGCTTTGAAATTTATCGTAACTACAGTCGATCCTCCAGGAGCTATGGTGAAATTGTTGTTACTTATTATATACTCAAATTTATCTAGATCCATTATACTAATGTTAAATCTGTCTGAAAGAGTTCCAGTGTTGGTTATTTTAAAAGATACAGTCTTTTCTTCATTTTCCAACATATCTATTTTAAATCCTGTCGCAGGATCTGTTGTAAAGTCTCTAGTGGACTCGTCGGTTGTTGTGTCCTGTGTTGTTCCAGTCCTGGTTTTTCCAGAATCTTTGTTGCCCTCCTGTGAGGGTGTGGAAGGAGCTGCAGTAACTGTAAAGTTTTGCATTGTTGTGGCGTTCATATTTTCTGAAGTGTCAAATCCAATTATATACCAATAAACTGTAGTTCCTCCAGGTGCACTTATTTGAGTTGAATAGCTGGAGACATTGTTTTTACCACTAAAGCTTACCAGAGAAGAGTTTATCCAGGCTCCTGCTTGATTGATTGCCATAATAAATCCTTTAAGGGCAGTGTCATCTTCCCAATTTGCAGAAAAAGTAGGTATTGCATTTTGCTTTATTTCACTGGAGCTAACGGAAGGATTTGACCATTTTGGAGGGTGGCTGTCTGGAGTTACGTTTAAAGTAACTGTATTACTATTAGAATAAAGTTCTCCATCGAAGGCAGTGAAGACTACGGTTCTTATTCCTTGAAATCCAAGAGAAGGATAGAATGAAACTGTGTGAGTGGTTTCGTTTATGAAAACAGTAATACTGTCGACTGATGAAGCAGTGTAATTTATAGAATAGGTATCCAAAAAATATTCGTCTAAATCTATTGACTCAGTAAGATTTGTGTTCATTGCCCAGGTTTGGTTAGGTATTGTTCCTATTAGTTGGGGAGCTATATTTACATAGTTTATCTCTAGACTCGTCGATACTTCTCCGGAAACCTTTCCAATTATAATTATTAAAGTTATTACTAACAGTAATTGCCACCTCTTCATATTGCTCATCTTTTATAGGACGCAGGAGTTTATTAAAAACCTTTCAGTTTGCCTTTTCAACAGGTTTGGGTAGCTTATATTCGATAAATTGCTGATTATTTTAGTAATATATATTACTATTACTATATGAATCTATATTATTCTATTACTGTATATACAGTAATATTTAAATAGTGCTTTCCTTTAGGACTGAAGTGAAAAGAATTACCATTGGACTAAAGATAGATCCGGATTTATGGAAAGAAGTTAAACACAGATGTATTGACAAGGATCTAGAGTATTCTGATTTTGTTGAAAACACTCTTAGAGAAGTTCTAAAAAAGAAGAAGGGGGCTCAATGAAGTTTAATTCATTTTATTCAGCTACTATGAAAGTTTTGTTTGCAATTTTAATAGTTTTTGTGCTCTGTGGGTTCTTAGTCATTGCCCAGGATCAGGAAATTCAGAACTCTCAAGACAGTTCTTCAAGCACCTCGTCTAATTCAGAAAATATAATTGATTCTAGTTCAGCATCTTTAGCTTCAGATTCAGAGGTTGTTTTAAGCAATGAAGAGATATATGTAAATATAGATGAGTTACCTATTTTGCCAGTTGAAAATAGTTTTGTTGGCAACGACACTGATATGAATGTACAAATTGTTGAAAATGTTTCTAGCTTAGAAAATACCCAGAACTCCTCAGAAGTTATAGACGTAAATCAGACAGACTCAAGCAACTCTGAAGAGGTCGTTATTAAAGCTTCAAATTCTTTGAACAAGGTAAATAATTCCTTGGATAATTCAGATTATGATTATGTTGACTTAAAAGATATACTTGACGAGTATCAAAAATTACAGGAAAAACAAATTAACATTTCTTTGGAATCAAAAGATTTGGAAGAAGACAAAGAAATAGCTTATGTTCTTTACGAGGGAAATAAAAAAGAAATTGAAACTTTAACTGCAGAAGGAACTGGACTCGTTATTAATGTAGATGAAACTGTAACAGAAGAGCCAAATTGGGAAAAAGAAGTTTCAATATCTTCTAATCAACATCATGAAAACCCTGTTACTGCTTATTCTGATATCTCTGAAGATGAAAACTCGGGTAAAATAGTAGTCTTTTGGAAAGAAGAACAAAAGAATTTAGACTATGAGACTTTTGATACTAATAATAATGGAATTGTAGATAGAATTTCATGGGTAGTTCCTCATTTATCTACTCAGAACTTCTTGATAACTTTAGATGAGTCTAATTCCAGCAATGTTAGTGGACAGATACTACTTACTTCTCCTGCTTCAAACTTTAATGTGAATTCTTCAAGTGTAGTTTTACCTTTCCTAGTTAATAACACTCTTGAGGCAGTTACTTCTTGTAACTTTAGCTTGTTTAAATATGGAATACTGAATGTTTCTTATATTTCAACATCTAGCGTTGTTAATTACAACGTTTCTGTAGATAACGGAAACTATAGCTGGAATTTTAACTGTACAGATTCTGTTAATAATTTATTCAATTATAGCTTAGGCAATTTTGTAGTTAGCATTAATAATACTCCTAAAATTACTTTCACTTCTAACGTTAGTGCAGCCCTAAAGAATTCAACAGTTGGATTTACAGTAGTAGTTAATGCTTCTACAAGTCCAATATTATATACAATTGATTGGAATGATGGAAGTGCCATATTTAACTCAAGTTATATAGGTGCTTCTTACGTGAGCAATACTTTGTCTCATCTTTATAATTCAAGTGGAACTTATAATGTTAAATTAACTGCTGTAGTTGCAAATGTTTCCTACGAGAAAATTATTAGTGTTACAATAGTTTCCATAGGGAGTGTAGTTGATAACACTGACCCTAGCATAATTTTAATTTATCCGGAAGAGGGAGATGAACTTACTGGATCTACTATTAACTTCACATATTTTGCTAAAGACAACATTTATGTTTCTAATTGTACTTTAAGCGTTTATTATTACAAAAATAATAGTCCTCTGGGAGTTTTAATTCATTCACAAGTTGATAAGACTGTTAATAATAAGAACACTTCTGTTTATTTGGACGATTTATCTTCTGGAAGTTATTCTTGGGATATCGGTTGCTATGATAACTCAAGTAATTATTATGACCAAGATGCAAGCTTTGAACTAAGCAATTCGAATGTGTATGCTACATATTCTGAACCTGAGCTTAATTTGAATTCAGCAGATCAACTAATGTTAAACGACGTAAATAATTTACTTGAAAAAATAAATAATTTCATAACTAAAGAAGATTCTTACGGGCTTAAAGAGAAAGAAGCTATTGCTGATTTAGGCCTGGATGATAAAATAAATGGTTACAAGAAAATACTTATTCAAAACAAGTTAGACATATCTTACAATTTAGGTTTTATGCGTGATGAAACTCTAAGAGAAAAAAGAAAGTCTGAGATAAGAGAGAACCTTCTTGAGATGGAGAGGGAAGTTCCACTGGATCTTTCAGTCTCGGATGATTATGATTACTACAAGACCGAGTCTAAGGTAGACATAGAAAATGTTGCAAAAGAAATACTAAGCTTGAACCGTATGTCTGTAAGCCCAGGTACACTAAATTCAATAGTTTCATATCTTCAGAATTTACAAGGCAATGCAGTAATTTCTAATAATGCCAAGCAAGTTAGTTTAGTTTACGATGACAAAACTGAAGAAATAACTCTTGTTAGAAAGAGTATTGAACTAAAGAATAACTCATTAGACTATTTTGTTGAAAAAGTTCCAGAAGAGGTAAGCACTTCAGAAGTTGTTTTCTTGACAAAGTCCAAATCACTGGGAGATCAATATTATCAGATACAGGCTGCTGACTTTAATGGAGAATCTATAGTATATTATATCAAAGATAGTATTGAATTAAATGAAGTTGAGAAAACTAGTACCCTGCTATTCTCTGAAGATTCTTTAACTATAAAGCAATCTGCAGGTATAACTGGGTTTGTTACTTCTTTTTCAATAAATGATTATGTATCTGTCTGGCCATACTTACTTGGATTTTTGTTTATATCCATAATTCTATTTGGAGGAGCATACTATACTAAGCAAACGGGAGTTGTTAGAATGGCTGAGCAAAACACTGAATTTAGAATAGTTATGGACAAACTTGAGAGTGCTTCTAGATTCATAAAACTTAAAGATTTTGAATCTGCCAAGAGTGAATATAGAAACATAAAAGAGAAATATTCTCTTTTACCTGAGGAAGCAAGAATTGTTGCTTACAAAAAGATAAAAGATTTGCAGATTGATTTGGATAGAAAAGAAGCAATAGAACTAGTTAAGGAATTTATTTTGTCTGTTCAACAGGGAAGAAAAGAAGATGCAAGACTCATTTACAATAAGATAAAAGTAGTTTATCCAAGATTGCCTGAAGAAGATAGAAAGAAAGGATATGACAAAATTGCCCCTTATCTTAGTTTGTTAAACTCTCGTTAAGATTATCTTTGTCCCAAACTATTTTCTTTGATAGTTGAAATCCAAAGTTTTCCATTTCTTGGAATTGGGATATACTAAACTCAATGAATTTTATTTGATAATTATATTTTGTTTGTATTTTTTTACACAGAGCGTTAAGTTCATCTTTTTTGTTTGAAGAAGTTATAAATATGAATTTTGCACCAGTTTTATCTCTTGAATCAAGGAGTATCTTCTCAATTCCCTTCAAATTGGTTGACATTTCCATAAACTCTGAAATTTGTTCTTCTTTCTTTATCATAAGAGTTAGAAGAAGTGTTTTTTGAGACTGTTTTAGTCCATAGGCTTTCGATTTTCCCATCCTAGTTAGCTCTAATATATTTTGAGAGATTAGCTTATTTATTATTCTGATTGTGGTGGCATTATTTATTCCAGAATTGGCTGAAATTTGTGTTAGAGAGAATTTTTCTTGAGGGTTATCTAGGAACATATTTAATGTAAGAATAATCTTTTCATCGAATAGTTTTCTTAAAAGATCTATATTTTCCATTTAATTAGGTTATTTTACTATTTAAAAAATCTTTCGTATTTTAGACCTAGTGTTTTTTAACTATATCTCTGTGACATAATTGAATTATATTAATTAAAATGAAAATTATTTTTACTTATGAACCTGCGAAAGATTTATAAATATGAATTAACACTGGTATTGTATAAAAGAGGGTATGATGTTAACACAAAAAAACCATATTGTATTTCTTGGCTTAACTTTAGCTTTACTATTCCTAGTACCTTCAGTTTTTGCTTTAACTCCTTCAGGAGCTAGCGTTGCTAACGGTACTTCAAGCTCAGCACCTGCTGATCCAGCATATGGAAATAATGCAATTGCAGGAAACGTAACCGAACTTGGAATATCAGGTTTCACCACA
>DASZSY010000037.1:0-4150 GCA_035548435.1 Candidatus Nanoarchaeia archaeon
CAGGCATGTATGCAAATATAACTGCAAACAAAGTGCTTAAAGTATCACATTCAATCAAAAGCTCAGCGAAAGTGGTGTAAAGGTCTTTTACATCTTTGACTTCAACTGGAGGGTGAATCTTTTTTTCTAGAAGTTTAACTCCCTTCTCTTTTGAAAGTCTTTGGGATATTCCTTCAAGAGCGGCAGTTATGTTGCTTGCTGGGCGACCTATTATCTCTAATATAAGACGTGCCTGAAATTCATGTTCCATACTTGTGGCTAGATTTTTCCTTATTTAAATTTCTCTATGTTTGATTTCTGACCTTACCACTATAAACAGAGTTATGAGAACAACAAATGCAATAAGATAGTTTATTATAATTTTTGACTTACCTTCTGAAGTGTAAACTGTTTTGTTTTCAGATTTATTTGAAGAAAGGCGGATTGGGGAACTGTCTAGAGTTTCATCATTTGTATAGTTGGTTTGAATTGCAGTCGTTTTTGTTGAATTTGTTTCCACAGGTCTTGAGATTACTGGAGAAAGAACAGTTTCTTGTTTTTCTGAATCTTTTTTTGAACTTTGAGAAGTAACTTCAATTGAAACGCATTGCTTTTGAGGAGTTGAGGTTGAATCTGCTTTTCTTAGACGTATACAAAGAGAAAGAGGGGAAAGAGAGTCGCTTGGATTCTGCAGTCTTATATTGAAAGTCTTTTCTTCGAAATTAATGTCTTGAATATAGTAGTGTGAATTTTCCCAACCTTGGGAAGTTAAAACTTCAGAGGGAACAATAGATTCTTGATATTCAAAGAAAAGTTTGATATCATAGTCTCCCTTGTCTGGGGCAGTCACAACAACCTCTAGCTCTTGATCTGGCTGCATACTTTCAGCTATTTCTATTGTGGAAGAAATTGCACTTGAACTGGGAGATAGAAGAGATAGGCTAATAGCCGTAAGAAGAATAAGCTGCAATGTGGTTTTCATTGTCAAACAAATAGGCAGTGTCTTTGTCATCATTCCATATATGTGTTTGCGAATTCCAGAAGAGAACATCTTTTGTGTTTTGTCCATTCTCAGAGTATAGCCTGACTACAGTTTCATTAATATCTTGGAACTTATAGATTTTTCTGCTTTCGTCTTTTATTGAAAAGCCTTTCAGAGAAATAGAACAAAGGTTTGTTATGGAAACAAATTCTAACTTTGGTTCTACTTTTAGTTTAAAACATCCATAATATCTTGAATGGTTCCATATGCCTTGCTGCGACCTAATTGCCTTATCTTCAATATCAAAGAAAAGCTTATCTTCATCTTCTTGCACAAGAAACTTGGATGCAAGTCCAAGCTCAACAATTTTTTGATTTATGTAATATTCTTCATATACTCTAGCTACCTGGCGACCATATTTGTCAGTGGTGAGAACTTGAATTGAGACGGTCTTATTTTCAAATTGTCTAAGGAAATTAAAGGACCTGACTGAGAGAGGAGAGTTTTTCTCTGGAGAATTTATATTGGCAAGTCTTATTGTTCTTCCATCCTGTAGTTGAAAAGTATCTCCATCTATTACTCTTGAGATTATGACATTTTCTTTTGCTATGGATAGGTCTTTTATGGCAAAGAGATTAATTTGACTAAATAGAATTAAAACAAAACAGAAAGCTAATGAGAGCAAAGAAAGCTTAGATGGTTTAACCAATTTCAATTATTACCTTTTTATTAGGAAGAGAATTGTAAAATTTTACAAAATTATCGTGGGAGAGTTCTAAAGTGGAAGTGTTTATGTTTGGGTGAAATCCTACTCCTGGCGCATCATAAAGTTCTTGATCTAAAACAAGAGAAACAGAAGGGTTGTTTATTAGTCCAAATATGGAAACTGAACCTGGAGTGAGATTTAACTCTGACTTTAAATCAGAAGGAGAAGCAAACTGAAGTTCTTTAACATTAAACAAAGATTTAACTTTCTTTAGAGGTGCCCTCTTTTCTGCCTGAAGACAAAACAAAAAGAAATTGCCTTGCTTATCTGTAAGAAAAAGATTCTTTGTGTGTGCAAAAGAGAATTTTATTCCTTCTGCAATTGATTGTGCAACAGTAAAAACTGCTTTGTGTTTATGTTCTTTAAATTTGATGTTATTATTTTCTAAATATTTTTTAAGATTTTCTTCCATATATAAAAAAGTCAGAATGTTTATATAATGTTTACTATAAAAAAAGAAATGAAAGAGTATGATTTTGTGGTAATTGGCGCTGGAGTTACTGGACTTAGTGCGTCAATGTATGGAGCAAGACTTGGAATGAAAACATTATGCCTTGGAACAAGTCATGGAAGCGAAATGCCGGTTGGAGGAGTTATTACTACCACAAATATTGTTGAAAATTATCCTGGATTCATAAGACTGAGTGGAAATGAACTGGCAGATAAAATAAGAGACCATGCACTGTCCTACCCTTTAGTTGAAGTCAAAGAAGAGAAGGTTGAAAGTATAAGAAAAGAAGAAAATAATTTTATTATAAAAACTGAAAACGGAGAATACTATGGAAAGTCAATACTTTTTGCTACAGGAACAAAATGGAGAAAACTGCAGATTCCTGGAAGCACGGAATTTGAAAACAGAGGAGTAGTATACTGTGCACTTTGTGATTCCCCATTGTTTAAAGATAAAGTTGTGGCAGTTGTTGGTGGAAGTGATAGTGCAGCTAAAGATGCCCTGGTAGCTGCAGAGCATGCAAGTAAAGTTTACATAATTTATAGAGGAGATGAAATAAGAGCAGAGCCAGTAAACTTGCAAAGGATAAAAGAAAATAAGAAAATTGAGATTATTACAAACACAAATATAATTGAAATAAAAGGTAAAAATTTTGTAGAAAAAGTTATTCTTGATAAAGAGTACAATGGAAAGAAAGAATTGGAAGTAGGAGGAGTATTTGTTGCAATAGGACATATTGCTTTGTCTAATCTGGCCAAGGAAATTGGAGTTAATCTTAATGAAAAAGGGGAAATAATTATGGATCATAGAACAAGCGAAACCAACTTGCCAGGAGTTTATGCAGCAGGAGATGTGGGAGATAAACCATTCAAGCAAGCAATAACTGGAGTGGCTGAAGGATGTACTGCAGCCCACAGTGCATTTGAATACATAAAGAGCAAATAGAATTGCCATTGAATAGGTTTTTAAGTATTAAAGTTCTAGCTCAAATATGAACAGAAGAGGTGTTTCTCCAGTTATAGCGACAGTGCTTCTAGTTCTTATTGCAATAATTCTTGCTGGAATAATACTTGTTTGGGCTCAAAGTTTCGTTAAGGAAAAAGCTCAGAAAAGTGGAGAACCTATTGAAAACTCATGTGCAAGAATAGTGTTTGAAGCTGAAGCATTTGCAAGTGAACAAAAAATATACCTTGTAAACAGAGGAGATGTACCAATATACGGAATAGAGATTAGAAAGAAGGGACTTGGAAGTGAAATAAAAGTAGGATTATTTGATAAAAGCACAAATACAATTGCAAATGGAGAATCAGGACAAATTGATTTAGCTGCAAGCGGGGCTTCAATATCTGAGGGAGACAATCTAGTTATTGTTCCTATTGTTCTTGGAGAATCATCTGCTGGAACAAAAGCTTATACTTGTGATGTAACTGAAAAAAATGAAGAGATAACTGTACAAGCATAATCATGAAAGTCAAAAGAGGAATGTCTGACGTTGTTTCAACAACATTATTGGTACTGATAACCATAGCTGCGGCAGCAGTACTTACAAGTTTTATTATGCCTTTTGTTAAAAATGGACTGAGTTCAAGTTCTGAATGCCTTCCATATAAGAATACTTTTAAGTTTGAGCCAAGCTACGGATATAATTGCTTTGATTCTGCAAACCTGAGCGGAATATCAGTTAGAGGAAATGCTCCTGACAATGAAGCTGAAATGCCTATACAGTTCAGTGCAATATTTAGAAGTGAGAATGGAGAAACAAGAAGGGTTGACTTTGTGAACGGAAGCGCAACTTCATCAAACATTGGAAAAGTAGCTCTGCTAGATAGAACAAAAACTGCAATACTAATTCCTAAAGCAGGGGAAGTACAAACATATGTTTACAATGGGGAAATGAGATTTACAAAAGTTGAAATTTATCCAGTTACGAGTAATGGAAAAATATGTGACAAATCAGATTCAATTGAATTAC
>DASZSY010000038.1:0-6986 GCA_035548435.1 Candidatus Nanoarchaeia archaeon
GGTGTGAAAATAGCTTAATGAAATGCTGTTCTTCTAAAGAAAGAGGATCAAACTTGCCTTGAAAAAAAGGCTCTAGAACATGTCCTGGAATGTTAAATCCAGACCAATCCTCGTAATATGTAAATTTTCCAGTTTCTTTTCCCTTGGGAGAATTAGAGATATACCATTTTTTGTATTCTTCTAGGCTGAATATTTTTCCTCTAAACTTTGGAGACTCATAGTGCTCTTGAAATCTAAGAAAAGTACTTGTTAAGAGCAAACGTGTTGAAAATTGTATATGAAAGATATTAGGATATATTTCTCTAAGCTTCATAAAAATAAACAAAAAAATTAATTGATGAAATCAACTTTGTCTTTCTTCGAGTCAGAAACAACAGTCTTGTGTATTTGAGCAAAAGAAGGTGTAGCTATTATGATGTTTTCTCCAAATCCTGCAATGCTTCCCTCAAGAGCATCAACTGTCTTCTTGATCTTTGCAATTGCTCTCTTAAGCTCAATAACATCCTTGGACTTTAGAGACTTTATGTCAATAACTGCAATGGTATAACCCTCTCTTAGAGTGTTAAGAATATCGTTGATATCTTCAAATTCCTTCAAAACGAATGGCTTTACAACAACTTTTGCGTCCTTTTGCTGTGCAGCGTTAAGGTCAATTTCAATATATTCGTCTGAGCTTTGTGAGCCAAACATCTTTTTTAGGTTAAACATAATCATTCTTGCAATGATTAGTATATAAACATTATTGTTGTTTAAGAATATATTTTCAAACTATTTTTTGTCTCTTGAAAGTTGCTTCTGCATTTCTTTTTGCAAGGTCGCAATGCTGTTTTCTAAATCTTTTTCTTGTTTGCCGAGGGAATCCATCTTATTTTTATTTTGATTTAATTTTTCTTCAAGCTCTTTCAAAGCTGATTGTTTGTCAGAAAGAATCATTGCACTTCCAACCATCTTGTAAACATCGCCTTTTGTTTTTGTAACTTCTTCGCGAGCGTTGGTTAATTCCATTTGCTCAATTTGTAGATTTTGTTTTTGCATTAAAACAGATTGAAACTGCTGTTCCATCATTTGAAGCTCTCTAAAAGAATTCTGTTGCATTTTTACACTGCCTTTATTTTTACAACTGCTGCTCTTGGTTTAAAGAAAAGCTTGCTTCCACAGTGTGGGCAAACAAATCTCTTTTCAAGAACCTTGCTACTTATTGGTTTGTTACAGTTGAAGCATTTGTATTGTGCCATGGTTATATGTTTGTTTTTTTATTTTTAAAGGTATTTATTTAAGTGAATATGCTGGTCCAGCGAATATTTTTCCTGTTTTTTCACATTTCCAGATTCCTGCTGCAATTCTTTTTGCTTTGGTTTTAGCATAGTATGGAGAAGCTTGTCTTGTTCTTTGAGTTGCTTCAACGGCGTTAAATCTATTTCTAGCTCTTGTTCCAATTCCACCTGAGAATTTTCCTGCTGCTAAAATCTTCTTTGTTTTTGATGCCATAATTATATGTTTGAAAACAGGCTTTTTAAATCATTCGATTAATTGCTAAGAGCTAATCGAAGAGGATTTAGAAAATAAATGGGGATGCCCGGATTTGAACCGGGATCGCAAAGTCCCAAACCTTGAATGTTAACCAGGTTGCACCACATCCCCGATGTAAAAAATACTTTATGATGGTATTTGAATGTTTTGGATTGTAAAAAAATTTAACAAAATAAAAAAATAAAATTATTTCTTTGCTGCCGGCTTTGCATCTTTTGCTGGAGTTGCTGCCTTGGCGCCTGCTGCTGGAGTTGCGCCTGCTGGAGCTGCTGCGCCTGCTGCTGGAGCCACACCTGCTGCTGGAGCTGCTGCGGCTGCTGCTGCCTTTGCTGCCTCTGCTGCTGCTGCTGCTTCCTCTGCTGCCTTCTTTGCTTTCTCTTGCTTGTCTTTAACAGCTGCGAAGAATGTTTGAAGTTCTTTTTTCTTCTCTGCAGAAACATCAGTTTTTTCAGACTTGATTTCTTTATCATACATTCCAGCATCAATGTCTTTCTCAACTTGTTTTGGATCTTTGCTTTCAACTAGGATTCCAAGAGAAACACAAGTTCCAACAACTAATTTTACTGCAGACTTTAATGTTCTTGAAAGTAATGCAGATTGCTTTGTTTTTGCTACTGAAATGATTTGTTCTATTGCTAAGTTTCCAACCTTAACTTCCTTAGCGCTTCCTGAACCTCTCTCAGTTGCTATTTCTTTCTTTAGAAGAGTTGCTACAGAAGGAGAAAATACTTTTACAGTGAATGACTTTGTTTTTCCATCAACATCAATTTCAACTGGAACTTCCATTCCCTTAAATCCTGAAGTTGCACTATTAACGTCAGCAATTACCTTACCAAGATTTATTCCCATAGGCCCAAGTTGCTGAGCTACTGCTGGTCCTGGTTTCATTGCTCCACCCTCAACGATCAATTTGATTTTTGCCATTATTCTTCTTGCTCCTTATCTTCTTCTGCAGATTCTTCTGAAGATTCACGCCTTATAACCTTTACGTTATCTATTTTTACAGTAACTGGGATAGGTACTGATGCTCCAAGAAGAGAAACAACAACTTCTCCTTTGGTCTTATCAATTCTTGTTACTTTAGCTTTTTCTCCCTTGAATTGAGCAAGCATCTCAACAATATCTCCAACTGCAATATTAACGTCCTCAACTTTAGGCTCAAGCATTGATTTTATTTCATCGTAGGAAACAGTTTTTCCAATTATTCCTTTTACATACGGTAAGTTGAATGCAGCTTCTTCAGCAGATTCTCTATCTGCAGCTTCTAGAATTACGTAACCCTTCATTCCGTGAGGGCGAACAAGAGCATAGACTGCTAGTTGTTTTTTTTCAGCTCTGTCTTTAATCATTTCTAGAGCTCTTTCTTCTTTATTCGTCGTGACTTTTATTATAAATAACATTGTTTGTTCCACTACCTCAAAATACTTTAGAAGTAGTTACTGATATACAAAAAAAGAGGTTTATAAATTTTACTGGAGCTTAGAAAGATACTCTTTTATTCTTTCTACAATCTGAGGAAGAAGAAACTTTTCTACCTTGCTTTCAAAAATTTCAGATAGGGTTGCGAATTCTGCAATTCTATACTGATTGCCTTGCTTATCTACGAGCATTGCATCTCGTAGTCTTTTTAGTTGTCTTCTTATATTACTCTCGGCAAGTCCTTTTGTTTCAAGAGAGTTTTCTTTTCTTAAAGCTTCTACTCTATCTCTTACAGTAAAAGAAGAAATCCACTCTTTTTGTTTTCTTGCACTCTCTAAAACAAGTAAAATATCAATTATAATATCTCTTGAATCTCCTGGCTGCAACAGACCGAGAGACAAGCAAACTTTTCTAACAATTTCTCTCTGGGAAGCTTCATAGGGCTTTTCATATCTTCTTAGTGTAAGTTCTGCAAGAGGTAGTTCCTTCACCATAACTGCAATAGAACAATAATGATTATAAATGTAATTCTTTTTTGTTTTTCATGGAATTTGTAGCATACGTTGGAGAAGACAAAGAAAACTGGGGGCAAATAACTGCACTGCTTAATAGACTTGAGGCAGAAAGTTGTGTTCTTGTAATAAACAAAAATGTTTCTGGATTCCCGACAAATGAAAGATGCACTGAAGTTAGAATAGACTCTTCTCGTCCTCTTGTTGAACTAAAAGAAGAACTAATAGGCAAACTTAAACCAATTGTTAAGGGAGAATTTGAAGTAACTCTTTCTCTTGCTTCTGGAAATGGAAAAGAGCATATGGCTTTAATTTCTGCATTGTTAAATATCCCAGTTGGAATAAAACTAGCAGTTTATACAAAAGAAGGAATTCAATTCTTAACTTAAATTTAATTTCTTTCAATATCACACATATTCTTATAAACTAACATTAAAATTGAAGATTTATGTTTAAAGGGTTCAAAGAAGATTTAACACCTTTGGTAATACCTGGATTTAAATCTGGAATTGCTAATTATCCTCATGCACCTATAACTGTTTTTCATGCCGTTAATGATTGTGCTTATCAAATAGGTGGATGGAAAGAATGGGAAAATTACGGAATATTTGCCATACAGAATCCTTTGAGCAGAATTGGAGAAGCACTGGTCAGCATGGCTACTCTTTGCAAAGGAACAAAATTCAAGTCAGTCGAAGAATTACTTAGAGAATATAAATTTGAGATGATATCTGAAGAAGAACTTAAGGATTCTAAAAGAATAATGCGAAAGAAAGATACCTTTTATTTAGGGTACCACATGCCAAATGTTTCGGTGGAAAGGCTTGCTAGAAAAATACATACAGAGTATAGAGATAGATTTGTAGCTCGAGATAGAGAAGAAGGAACAACTCCTCAATTGGTTGTGGCAGCCACATTTTCTCCTAAGAGAAATTATCAAGTTGCTAAATATTGGCATAATACTTTTCCAATATCTTGGGCAAGAGAACCTCTAGTTTAAAGTAAAAATTTTAACAATATTATATATAGGCAAAAGCCCACTTAAGCATTAACAAACCAACAATTGCCAAAAGGAACCAGGTTGCAAATTTGAATGATTTTTCTGCTAGCTTTTTCTTTCCAGTTATTCCTAGAACTGTTAAGTAAAAGAAGCGTCCACCGTCGAACATTCCCATTGGAATCATGTTTACCAAAGCTACAGATAAGCTAATCAATATTGACCACCAAAGAAGATTGTAAACAAACATTCCAAGATCTCCGACTCTTGAAACATAGTAAACATTTGGATCTTTTATTTTGTATACTAGTGCATAAACAAATTTGAATAGTCCTCCACGCTGCTGAGGAATTGTACCTACTCCAAGATAAGCTGAACCATTCTTATCTCCGAGAGTAACTTCATATGTCTTAACAGTTCCATTAGGATACTCTGTTTTTATTTCTACATTATCTCCAGGAGAATGCTCTGACAAAGCAGATCTCATTTTTTCGTATGAATTTGTTTTAACATCATCTATAGAAATTATCGCACCAGATAGGTTAGAGCTAAACGCGGGAGCATTATCATAAACATAAAGTAGTCCCTGCCCTTCTAGAACAGAATAGGCAAGCATGTCTGGACTGGTCATATAAGTTATATTGCTGTTGTTTAAAGTAACGGTAATCAATGAAGTTGAATTAATGGCTGAAGAGTTTAGCTGTGCAATTGGGACTCCTCCTATTTCTGATATGTCTGTTGCATTTATTTGAGTTATAGCATATGTGTTAAATATAACTCCATGAGAAACAAATGCTGCTGAGAAAAATACCCAAAGTAAAAGTCCGCAAATTAAAGCGATTATTATATTGGAAAAAGTTCCTGCAGCTAAAACAACTAATTGTGGGAAGATTCCTCTCTTCTCCATTTGTTTATCGTCGGGCTCGACAAAAGCTGCTAGGAAAGGACCAAGAAAACCAAATCCTGTTGAGTGCACTGTAACCTTGTACAGTCTTGCAAATATACCGTGAGCGAATTCATGAGGAAGTGCAATTAGGGCAATTATAATTATCCAGTAGGTGAAATAAAATGAAGGTAGAAAATCAAGATGGAATAATTCTGGAAGATATGGAATTAAAGGCATGAGGACTGGAACTTTTAATGCATGAACTAATTCAGTTGAAGAAAGATATGAGAAAGTAAACTTAACTAAAAACCAAACCATTGAACCCATAAGAAGGTAACCTGAGAATACAATAGGATATTGTAAAGCACGCAAGACTTTTTCATATTTCTTTGTAAATTTGTCAATAAAAACAATTCCAATCTTTGTTGGATAAAGATACATTATTCCTTGTCTCTTTAGATTATGTTTCTTTTTGTAAATAAAAACTGTGAATGCTATTAAACATAGGATTAAGAATATTATATCGTATAATATAAAACTCATTTGCTCACCTTACTTCTTTCTAACTGGTCTGAATACATGACCATTACATCTTGGGCACTTTACTTTCCCAGCAATAACACGCACTGATTGAGTTCTTACTTTCTTATTGCAATCTCTGCAAACGAATACGTTAGCGAAAAGTCTTTTCTGAGCTATTGGTAACTTTGTTGCCATTAGAATACCCTCATGATGGCTTTCTTGCCTTCAATGTCCCAATATTCAACTTGAACGTCTGGAGCAAGTCCATCTTTAAGTTCTTCAGGGAATACTACATCAAGTGTTTCATAGCTTTCAAGATCCATAACTGAAGCACTTCCTTCTCCAACAGATAGAACTTGAGCTTTCTTTTTATCAATCATTGGAACATCAAATCTTTCGTGTCCTGGAACTGCTACAATTTTTTTCTTACCTGAGAATATTGCTGTAAGTTCTATACGGCACTTACTTGCTCCGTGCTTTCCAGTTTTAGAAATATCAATTGACTTTGCAGTGCAAGCCTCTCCATCAACCATTACAGTTGTACCAACTCTAATCTCTGTTGCGTTAATAACTTTTAATACCATACAAGGATAGGAAAAAAACGATTTATAAAGTTTTGCTAGAAGCACATCCTCAAAGATGATGAAGCAACAAATAAAATAATTTCAGAGAAACTTGAAAAACAAGGACCGAATATATCAAAGATAACGAATAAATTAATTGATATTGGTACTATTAGGGTAAAGAAAGTTGAAGGCAAATGAAAATTCTTTTCAGTTGTTAGCGGAACGCCGGATATTACTTGAAAAAGGAAACATCAAGACAGCTGTTAAGGAAGGGGAGACATCGGAGAAAATTGGAAAAGAAATACAAAGTATATTGAAGCTGAATAAAAAGACATAATATTGATGTTCCTTATAAGTAGTTACAAATAGAAATATTTAAATACAGTAACTATTCAAGAATATTATGAAATTGAAAGATGTTTTAACTGGAGCAAAAGTTGCTTTAGGGCGACAATTAACTGCTGAACAGATAGCTAATGCTGGATTCAATCCAGGAAGAGTAAAATCATACGGTGGAGAGCCTGTTGACTTTCTTTTTAGAACTTCTGAAGGTT
>DASZSY010000039.1:0-3181 GCA_035548435.1 Candidatus Nanoarchaeia archaeon
TTGGTTGGGGATTTGGAGATTTCTTTATTCAAAAATCAACAAGAAAAATAGGAGATTGGGAAACTCTTTTCCTAATAACTGCCTTTGGAGCAATTGTGCTTCTACCCTTTGTCTATAAAGACATCCCTCTAGTCTTTTCAGATTTAAGATCGACCTTAATTTTATTAGGTGCTTCAATAGTATTATTTCTTGCAGCTCTTCTTGATCTTCAAGCTCTAAAGGAAGGTAAGTTAGCAGTTGTTGAGCCACTTTGGTCTTGGGAAATTCCAATGGGTGCAATTTTAGCTTATATCATATTTAACGAGACAATATCATTTCAACAGATTATTTTGATTGTGCTTCTAATCGCCGGTTTATTCATGATTTCTTTGCGTTCTCTAGATGTTCTTAAAAGAATATGGGTTGAAAAGGCAGCATTTTTAGCAATTTCTTCTGCAACAATAATGGGTGCTGCAAACTTCCTAATTGGTTGGGGAGCAAGAGAAACAAGCCCTCTAATTATTAACTGGGTTATCAATATAGTCGTTGCCTTGCTATGTTTTGCTTATCTTACGTACAATAATTCAATAAAAGAAATATTTGCAAATACAAAGAAATATTCAAAAATAGTTTTAGGAATGTGCGTCTTTGACAATATCGCATGGGTTGCTTTCGCCTATGCAATGGTTTTTGCTCCAATTGCTATCGCTGTTGCTTTGTCTGAGAGTTATATAATAATTGTAGTTCTTCTAGGTATTTTCGTAAATAAAGAACATCTTAAGAGACATCAAAAGATAGGACTTTGTCTAGCAGTTATAACTGCTATATATCTAGCGACAATTAGCTAAACTTTTATAGCCTTCTTTACAATTAATCATATGTTAATCCTAGGAATAGATGATGCTGGCCGCGGTCCTTTGATAGGTCCAATGTTTTTAGCAGGAGTTCTAGTTGAGAAAGATAAAGAAAAGGAATTGAAAGAAATAGGAGCAGAAGACTCAAAGACACTAACACATCCAACAAGGATAAGGCTTTCAAAAGAAATAATGCAAAGAGTAGTAGGTTTTCATGTTGAAAGAACAGATGCAAATGATATAGACTCTTCAATTCTATCAGGTACAAATCTTAATACTCTAGAAGCAAAAAAAGCAGCAAACATAATCAACACACTTACAAAAGGAAAGAAAGACACAATTCTTGTTATTGTTGATTGCCCTTCCGTAAACACTCAAGCATGGAGAAAAACTCTTATGTCTTTTGTGCAGACAGACGCAGACATAGAGGTTGTTTGTGAACACAAAGCAGATGCAAACTACCCTTCTGTTTCTGCTGCCTCAATTCTAGCTAAAGTTGCCAGAGAAGATTCAGTCACAGAACTCAAAAAGAAATTTGGGGACTTTGGTTCAGGTTATCCTTCTGATCCATACACAAAAGAATTTCTTAAAAAGCAAGGCTCTGCATTGAAAGACTCTGGTTTATTCAGAAAGACATGGGCTACCTGGAAAGCAGTTTTCCCCGATAGCGAGCAGCAAACACTATAATCTGTATTATTTGTTATTACTTTATAGTTACACTAATAGAAAGGTTTTTAAAGCGTTCTTTGATGTATTTTTTATACATAAACTATGGAAAACAAAAAACGCTTCGTTATAACAAAGAAAATCGCTAAGCACGGTAGTCAAGCAATCATAGTAATACCTAGACTTCTTGAAGGACATCTTAAACCTGGAACAATAGCTCAACTTACAATTGACGTAATGGAGGATGTAAAGAATGATATCTGAAACTCAAACTAAAGATTTACTTACTACAACTGCAGGAGCAAATTATTCTGGAATAGACTTCAAAAAGCATGGAGGTACAAGAGATATATATTTTGCACAGTGGGGTCCATCAAATGAGCTTAGAGTTTTGAAGGTAGATAGACCTGAAGAAGAAATAACTAGCCCTAGAGCTATAAGACACGTTCAAAGAGGATATAACACTCAGCATGAACGTCACATGGCAGGTATTCTTCAAAGAGATGGAGGACACCCTAGTCTAAACAAATTAGTTGATTATTGGCAATTGCCTAATGAAAGAGCAGTTAATGTCTATGAATATTTTGGAGGAACAACTTTAGAAGAAGTAGTTTTAGAAAGTCCATTGAATAGACAAGAGTTTATAGCAATATTCAAAGACGTATTAGCAGCAAGCAAATATATGGCTTCAGTTAAGGGAGTTGCACATCGTGATATAAAACCCTCCAACATTCTAGTCGATCGTAATGCGATTTATTCTGACTCTCGTCCAGTTGCTCAAATAACTGACTTTACCAATGCGGAAGAAGTTTCAGTAATTAATCTAAGAGAAGAGCAAGCATTGCCTACAGTTGGAGGACATTTAGTTACAGATCCAAGACTTATGCAGCCATTTACTGGATTTACAAGAAGGTATACTTTACAAGATGATATGTACCAAGTTTGTAGCAGCATGCTTTTTGCAGCACATGGAAAACACTTATTTGAGTACGACCCAGATAAAGTAAAAGGAACAAATCATCTTACTGGAGAGTCTCTTCTTGATTCAGAGGGAAGATTTGATGAGAAGAAATTCAGAAAGGTTCTAAAGAATGCCGTAGACACTCTTCCAGCTTATGCAAAACCGTTTAAAGATATTATCTGGAGGGGAATGATTTAACATGAAACAAAGATATTCTTCAATAGATGAGCTTGCAAATGATTTCAATAATGCTGCAGAACCTGGGATTATAGATAGACTGCGTAACAATTGGAAGTTTCTTACCGCAGCAACAGTTTTAGGTGCAAGCCTGGTAGGTCTAGGAAGTATTCCATTATATAGCTCAATTCAAGAAAGTCGCGCTGTAGAGAAAGCTGAAGCCGAGAAGTATGAAGTTGTAGCAGGTGTTGACGGCATAGGCCTCGAAATAAAAAATAATTTATTTGATATGGAATTTCAAGCATTTAATACAAGTTTACCAGATAAGCCCATTCCATCCTATCCAAATATTAAATTCATTTCTGCCAAGCCAGGAGACAGAATTTACACACATACAAGTTTAATATCAAAACCCTTGCCTAAGAAAAAAGACCTTCAATGGGGAATTCCAACTTTAGAGGGAAGAGTATACCTTGAAGGTATGGAAGGAGAGACATTACATATATCTCCGAGAAATGTAAATGGAGCAATTAGCTATGAAATG
>DASZSY010000040.1:0-24842 GCA_035548435.1 Candidatus Nanoarchaeia archaeon
TATCTCCAATTGCTCCCATGTGCATTATCCTCTATTTTCTTCTTATTAATCCAAAGAAGAATGCAATATAGAATTAGAAAGGCCGTTAGAAAACTCAAGATTATCTCAACTATCATTTGGTTTACCCTATACCGATAATTACACATATTCGCTATAAAAGTCTATCTGTGCTATTATAGGCATGACAAGAAAGAGTATGCTAAACGTTTTAAGAGCAGTTCTAAAATTGCTTCAAAAAGACAAGGAGCTCTCTGTTAAAGCAATTTCTGATGAAATAGGCAGTCAATGGGAGACTACAATCAAGGCACTGGAGTTCCTAGAAGAATTTGGATTGGTAAAACAGAGAAAAGGCAATGAATCTTATCGAACTGAGAGATTGTTTAGTTTAAAATAGCCTTTACTTCTCTTACTCAGAATTGAATTTTTCTTTGTATAATTAAAAAAGGAACATTTACATTTACGTCGGTAAAAATTATGCAAGATATCATAAACAGAAACATTTATAAATAAGTGTAATTCCCCAGTTACAACACAACATGAATTACAAGACCCTATTCACAGCAATTTTTGCAGTTATTCTACTACTTAGTTCAGCAAGCGCTATAACTCTTGCTCAAGTTGGTTCAGCTGTAGTACCTTCAAGCGCTACAACCTCTGCAACTTCATTCACAATTTCATTCACACTAAACAACACTGGAGCAGACGGAACAGTTGACTTCTCAACTTCCTCAATGACTTCACCTTCAGGAGCAACAATTTCATTCTCTCCTGCATCAGGTGCAACAATCCTTTCAAACCAAACTCAAACATTTGTTGCAACAGTTACATTCACAGCAGGAACAGGTAGTGTTGCAGGTACAATTGTAGCAGACCCAGCAGGTTCAGGATCAAATGTAAACATTCCATTCTCAGTTTCAAGAACAGTTAACTTCTGTAAATCTGGAGAGCAAGGTGGAAACCTTTCAATTTCAAACTTAGACATCTCAAGTGATGGAGAAGACGACACAACTTGGAGACCTCTTGATACAGTTAAAATTGAAGTAGATGTAGAAAACAATGGAGATGACGATATCAAAGATGTAGTTGTTGAACTAGGATTATATGACTCAAGCGGAAAGAACCAAATTGGAGACATTGACTTCATAAACTCAGATGAAGAGCAATTTGATATAGGAACAATCAAAGATGGAGACGAGGAAACTGCAACTTTCGAGTTCAGAATACCTGCAGACATTGATGACGGAAACTACAAGCTTAAGATCAAGGCTTACAGTGATAAACTTGGAGAAGCAAAAGAGTGCGTTGATACATCTTCAGAACTTAGCGACGATACATTCGAAGACATCGAAGTAGAACTTGAAAGCGATGAAGGAAAATACATTGCATTCGATAATGTTGAATTCAACCCAACTGAAGCTACATGTGGAGATCAAGTTACTCTAGCATTTGATGCTTACAACATTGGTGACGAAGACCAAGACAGAGTCAACATCTTCGCTTCAAGCAAAGACCTTAAGTTTGACATGTCTCAAGAAATAGTAAGCGGACTAGACCAGGGAGACCATGAATCAATGCTCTTCACATTCACAGTTCCACAGGGACTTGTTGACAAAACATACAAAGTAGATCTAAGCTCAGAATATGACTACAGAAGTGGAGTTTACAGACAAGAATCAGACGAGACAGATGCTTACTCAATAAAGATATTTGGTTGCGGAGTAGGTTCAAGCTCAGCAGGCTCATCAACTTCAACAAGCTCAGCAGCAAAAGCAGCTCTTTCAGCATCACTTGATTCTGAAGCAAAGGCTGGAGAGAACTTGAAGGTTACAGCTACAATCACAAACAGATTATCAACAGAAGCATCCTATGTAATAAGTGCATCTGGCTACGATGACTGGGCAAGCCTAAAGAGCATATCTGACAGAATAGTTACTCTAGGTGCTGGAGAGTCAACAGACGTTACATTAACCTTTGCAGTAAGCGATGACGCTGCTGGAGAGCAATCATTCACTCTTGAAGCAACAAACGGAAACGTTGTATCTCAAAGAGATGTTGTTGTAAGCCTTGCAGAGTCACAAGGATTCAGCCTTGGAGGCAACAGCCTATTCTGGGGAATTGCAATAGTGAACGTAGTATTGTTAATAGCAATAGTACTTGTAGCAATAAGACTTTCAAGAAATTAATTTTTTATTTTTAGTTAGTTTATTAAACCTCTTTATTTTATTTAATTTATGGATGTTAAGGAAGTTCTTGGCCTGGTTTCAAGATATTTTATTCTTTTTTTAATAGCGATTTTTAACATCTCCATATTCTACGATATTTTTACTCCCATAACTGTTCATGCAGTTTTTTTAGCCCTTAAGAATCTTTATTCAGCGCAACTTTTAGAAGGCAACATAATCTTTTTCAAGGGATATTATGCAAATATTTTGCCTGCCTGTGTTGCAGGAGCAGCATATTACTTGCTTTTGATATTAAATCTTACAACTCCAATGCACATAGGTAAAAGAATAAAGAGTTTAATCTTCTTGATGTTTTCTTTCTGGATAATAAATACTTTAAGAATAATTATATTTGCAATGATTGTTTTTGTAGGATATCAGTATTTTGACATTGCCCATATGCTTGCCTGGTACATTGGAAGCACAGTTTTGGTTGTGGGAGTATGGTTTGCTAACGTATGGCTTTTTAAGATTCAAGCCATACCTATCTATACTGACGCTCTGAATATTTTAAGAGATGTGGCAAAAGACGGGGAGAAAAGCAAATGAGTTTGAATTCAGTTCTTATATCTATGTTTCAAGCTTTTCTAGATAATTTGAATTATTATACTGTTTTTTTGCTAATGGCTGTTGAAAGTTCCATAATTCCTCTTCCAAGTGAGATAGTAATTCCTCCAGCAGCATATTTGGCAAGTAAGTCTGGATTCTATGCAGTTTTTCTAGTTGTAATAGCTGGAACACTGGGCTCCCTTTTAGGTGCAAGCATTATGTACGTTTTATCGAGGACAATTGGAAGATCCATTCTTCTTAATTATGGAAAGTATGTTTTAATCCCAAAATCTAAGATAATCAAATCTGAAATATGGTTTAAAGAATATGGTTCTTTTGGAGTTTTCTTATCTCGTCTAGTGCCAGTTATAAGACATTTAATAGGTATTCCTGCAGGTATAGCAAAAATGAATTATATAAAATTTGCAATATACACTCTTTTGGGTTCTTTCATATGGTGCTCTATACTTGCCTTTGTAGGAATAAAGGCTGGAAACAATGAAGCGTTGATGGCAGGTAGTTTACATGCGATAACTATCTGGTCTTTAGGAACAGTTTTAGTTTTAGGTGCAATGTATTACTTTTTCTTTCACAGACATTTCAATAAGAAAAAATAAATTTTAATTTGAAGAAGCTTCCTTAGCATCCACAATACTCTCAACTATAAACTTCTCAACTGCAGGCAACAAATCATCGCATGTTGAGAACTGAATATTACTGCATAAACCAGAAACATCGACTTTGCTTTCATTTCCGTAATTAACCTGTATAACTGAATTGTATTTATCAGTCTTACATGTAACATATCTTGTTGCATTATTTTCAGTTAAACTAGTATCGTTTACCATTACTGCACCTCTGACCTGAAGTCCTCCGTTAACCAAGAAAGCAGATAGTTCTGAAAGAGCAATTGCATTGTTCTTACATCCTTCCATTGCAGAAGCATTTATTGTTACATAGGTGAACTTTTTAGGTAGGTATGTTATACTATCTCCCATAACTGGAATTTCGTTGGTTTCAGGGTTTTGTCTAAGATAAATATTGTTTTGAACAATCTGTCCAGATTTATCTTTGTAAAGATAATAATAATGATAAACTTCAAGATTTTGTCCTATGCTTTCTTTTGTGAAAGTTAGTCCTTTGTACTCTATAGTTCCAAGTCCTCTAAATGCAAAAAAACTGACAAAGAACACAACTATTAACAATAAAATTCCCCAAATTACCTTAGCTGTTTGATCTTTTTTATCTTTTACAATCTGCTTTTTTGCCATATAAATCCTTAATTTTTAGCTTTAAATTCTTTATGAATTAGTAATACCGAACAGCTCATACACAAACGCATCTGCCGCCTTCATATCTCCCTCTATAAACACGCATCTTTGTTCTTGTCTTACTGACTGCATATCGCTTTCTCTAAACACTATTATGTTTGCAGAACAGTCTTTCTCAGGAAGGTCTCTTGTGCAATTTCCATAGCAGGCTTCCTGTACTCTTGAAGCATATTGCTGCAATGGAGAAGCAATTTCAGTTAGAATTCCAGGATTCTCTATATCTAAAAATAAAGGTTCCTGTACATAATCATTTAATGTTCCAAAAAATGAAACTGAAACATTTTCAACTTCCTCTGGACTATAGGCTAAACTTATTTCGCTCCCGGTATTTCCAAAGACCCATCTGTCTCCCACAAGCGAAACTCCAGAATTTGTATTTGTTGTTTGTTTTGTTCCCACGTTAGGATTAGATAAGAAAGCATACCCTATACTACTTAGTACTAGCATTCCCAAGAGAAATATTGTGAAGTTTCTAGCATTTTTCTTAGCTTTAACAGCGTGATCTTCTTTCTTTCCTATTGTTCTCATGCTTAAAAAAGGAAATCAAGGTTTAAAAAATTATATAAAAGAAAAATCTGCCCTCTTCGGGCAGTGTTTTTTCCTCCCTTTCGGGAAGAAAAGAAGAATAAAAAAATAAAAAATTATTTTGTTTTGTCCTTGCTTACTTAAGCAGCTTCTGTAACGAGCTCAGCACTTGTTGCTGAAGTACCTAAGTACTTCTTACCAACTGTTGTATCAACAGTTTGAGTTGTCAAGTATCTGGCTGCGTTGCTTGTGTCAGCAGCGTTGTAACCTGCAACTAGTGTAGCTACCTTTCCACCCGCTCTTGAGAATGTCTCAATTACGAATTGTCCAGCGCCAGCGCCAGTAGCTTGCTCGAAAGCAGCGCCTGAGAAGGCACCACCAAGCAATTCGGCTGCAACAGTGTTAACTGCGCTTCCTCCAACAACAATTAAGTTCTTGGATGAAACAGATGCAACTTCAGCATCGCTAACTGAAACAGAACCAAGTTTCTTTACAGAACCTGAGGAAACAGCTTCAGATGCGTCTACAGATAGAACAGCTCCAGCTTCGGATACATATACATCAGCATATGCTTCCTCGCCGTGGTATTCAATCTCTAGAGAATCTTGGTCTCCGTCTGTGCTATAAAGTGTCTTAGTTGCTAGAGGTGATAGAACGTAACCAACGTACTCGTTTGAGTTGTCGTCAGTCTCGTAATCTGTAACGTTAACAGCAGATACTTGCGCATCTGTGTCTGAGTTAAGACCCAATGTAGCGGTGAACATGTCACCAGCTGCAATGTTTCCATCTTCGTCCTCTTCAGTGAAGGTTACAACTTGGGAATTGGCACTAACGTTAACTGATGTAGGCAATGCTACAGTCAATCCTTGTTTAGTGTACAATTTGCTAAAGTTAACACTTCCGCTTCCGCTTGATGAGGATATAGCTAATGTAGCTGTATCTCCAATCTCGCTAGCTGCAGTTAATGTCAATCTAACTCTTCCAAAGTCTTCAGCTTCGTTTATGTCCAGTTCTTTCTGCAAGTTACTACCAGAAGCAACGCTTCTAACAGTTGTGGTGTTCTTTGTAGCATCAGTATCTGTGATATCTGATACTTCAAGTACGTAGGACTCAGCATCATTTCCGTTCATCCATGATGCAACAAACCAATTATCCTTGGATTTGTTGAAAGTTATTGAACTTCCGTATGATGTTACTAATCTGTTGTTAGCGTCCTTTCCAGTTCCTGTTATATTTGTTGTGTCGAAGTACAATAGGTTAAGGTTCACATCTCCATCTTCAACAGTTGTTGACATTTTGATGCTGTGCTTTCCATCGTTCTCCAAACTTGTCATTTCCTTTGCAGGTACATTGAATGCACCCATTGAAACTTTAACAGTTTCAAATCCAGGTAAGACAAGCTCACTTCCAGATGTCATCCAGGCATCGTCTCCAAGGGACCATGTTAATACCAATTTATCCAAATTTCCGTTTGAAGCGGTCATGTCGGCAACAAGGCTAGCGTCATTGTATTTATCAATGTCACTAACGTCTTCGTTGTTGATTTTAACTTGTTCTCCGTCTTGTAGAACGATCTTTCCTGAACCAATGCTGATCTCTGCCTTGCTAACTCCTGTGTCCTTTGCAGAATACAAGATGTTTTTTACAGCAACGTAAGTGTCAGCACCGATCTTGAATACATCTCCTTCCTGTAGCTTGTTGGTAGTTGTACCATCAATTACAAGGATGACGTCAGATTCTCCTATGTAGTTTATAGAAACTTCATAGTCCTTATCTCCAACGCTTATGGTAGAGCTTTCTCCATCTGCGACAATTGCGCTGTTAGCGCTGTCTAGAAGAGTTAGCTTTGGAACTCCGCTGTCGTTCTGAGCTTGTACAACATAGTATGATCTACCAAGTAGAGTCAATTCAGTTGTTTCAAGTTCAGCCCAATTTGTTCCTCCTTCAGCTGCGTCAGGTGTGAAGTCTAGGGTGTAAGTCAAGATTGTGTCTCCATCGTTAAGATCGAATCCAATAACTGGTTTGTCGTCATTGAAATCGTTATCTTGGAAATGCTCTAGTGTTAATGCGCTGCCAAGAGTGATCTTCTGTGTGAAGTCAAACTCGTCATTCGCATCGTTTTGATAAACTCCGTCAGCAAGTACTGCGCTTAACTCTTCAGAGTCAAGTGATGAATAGAAATCATCTGCAGAATCGCCAAGGTTGAATTTATCAGAAGATCTCTCAAGTTTAACATAGTCTCCGCCAGAAACAGATGTTGATCCTTGTGAGCTTCCTGTAGTTGCAGTTTGTGATGCTAGTTCTGCTTGTAAGTCAGCGGTAATGTCGGTAACAGCTACTAGGTCAGATGCCTGAGCAGATGAACCCCATACTACAGCAACATCAGCGTTACCACTCTTTACGAATGGAGCTGGGTAGTTAGCTGCAGCAGCGAACCCAATTGTTGAGCTCAGCATTACTGTGCTTGTCAAAACAGATGCAATCTTTCTAAAGTTTATTTTCATTATTTAATAAACCCCCTTTCAGCTTTATTAGTCATTTGCAATCCCGCAGGATCCCCTGTAAGGGAGGCCATAGGCCCGCAAACCGCCATATACAATTAAAATTGTGTTTGGCGGGACTCTAAGCTTAATAGAGTTAATATACTCGAGCAAATGTCCCTATTTAAACCTTACTTCAGTCCCAGAGATTAAACGAATAAGGTTCATCGAAAGTCAAGATTTCATTTATAAACCTTTTGGTGCCACTTTATTGTAAGACACTTATAGGGTATTAAAATAATGTCTAAAATATATAAAATAAGCATATATGTCTTTTATTACCATATATTAACATAGAAAACATATATATACTCTGATATATTCATCGTCGGTATGGCTGGTAAATCTAAAACAAGAGAAATAACAATTACAGATGAAGATGGTGCCTTCTCTGTGTTCTTTAAAAGAATTACAGGTGAAAATAAGGCCTATGATTTTGAAGGTCTCGGTGCTTTAAGGCAATTACTGAGCAATGAGAGAGCAAAAATACTTCATATTCTTCGCATTCATAAGCCAAAATCAATATATGAATTGGCCAAAAAAGCAGGCCGAGATTTCAAGTCAGTAAGCGATGATATAAAGCTTTTAGAAAGATTTGGATTTGTTCAAATGGCTTCAGAAAAGACTGGAAAAAGAGCTAGACTTCGCCCAGTTTTAGTTATAGACTCTATGAATATTATAATAAAATTCTAAAAACAAGTTCTAAATCTTGAAACAAAAGTCCCTCCAGACAGGGAATCAGGAGACAAACTTTCTTCTTCTTTATATTGTCCATTGCAGCTTCCATTGCTTAACAAGACTACATTCTCATTTTTTATTGTTTTATCGTAACTTACATTCCAAATATATCCTTTTATTGGTCTTTCCTCACCTATTTTCCAATTGCTTTCAATAATCTTAGTCATTGTTTCATTGTAAACTTCACATACTTTTTTGCCATTTACGCATTGTCCATCATTGTTTCTATAGCACTCAACGACCAAATCCTCAAGGTTAGCGTATCTTTCTTTTAATCCTAAGTCGCAATCAGATGTGAATTTCTTTGTACTTTCTATAAATTGACTTAGTGCCTTACTTTCTCCTAGAGATTGGTCTTGGTTTCGTAAGCTTATTCCTAAAAAGAACACTACTACCAAGGCCATTATAACTATTATGGCCACAAATCCAACTATCTCTTCCTGTCCTTTTCTCATGTTTTAGCCTCCATGGAAGCATGAATTAGCCCTATTTCACATACTGGATAACTTCCTCCAGAACTTACTTTCTCATGTCTGCATATACTTACGTATGCAGTAGCAGGAGTTCCATAATAATCTGTTCTATTTGCAAGAGTTATTGTTCTACAGTTAGGGTAGTTTTGAAGTGTGCATTCTCCCTGTTTTTCAGGATAAGTTGTTTCTATTACAAGATAATCTAAATTCCAGTATTGAAGGTATATATCTTTATGATCTTTCAACAACAATGTTTTCAAAGAATCAATGCAGTTAACACATGTGTCATCACTCCAACTAAATTCAGGAGTGTTTGCAAGTTGAAATGCCAGTTGCTTTGCTTGTTCACCTTCCAAATCTGTAACGCTTTGTTTTAAGTTTCCAAGACTAACAGTAAAGAAGAACAGTGCTGCAAGCCCAAAGAATATGAATATGGCTACAAGTACAAAAGCCATTTCTTGAATCTTTAGTTGTCCCTTAGAATACTGGACAGATGAGTGCATCGTTAGCCCTCCCAAGTTCTTTTTTTATCTCTATAGCCTGTACAAGTTCTCTTGAACTTCTAACATTACCTAGCTGTGAAGTTAACAAATCTAAACTTTGCTGAATTGACTCTGCAGAACACCCCAGAGCTGCTCCATAAGAAGATTTTTCAGAGTATAATTCTCCTAGTATTTTAGCTTTCTTTGCAAGTCTTTGAGTTTGGCATTCATATACCTGAGGATCTGAGAATATTGCACCATAAAACAAAGCACTTCCTATTTCATCATAGTACATTACTTTTCCATTTTTAGTTGCAGTATTTGTTGTTTGAGAAACGTCTATGTTACATCCAGTCTGAGCAAAACAGACCTTTATGCTTCCACTTGGGCAACGAGAACTTGAAGAAGAGAAATTTATTCCTATGTTTAATGGTTCAATCTCATTTTTGACATTTACAGGAGAGTTAACAAAGCAGTATTTTGTTGAGCTTGGCCAAATCATTACCATGTCTGCGACTTTATATGGAAATTCAAATCTCTTGGTTAATGTGACAAATTCTTTTCCTTCTATTGTTTTATTGCTAAAAAGATATATGCTTTGGCTTTTCAAGGGAACTCCTCCATCACTCCATTCTTCTTTTCCAATTCCTGAAGACACTGAAGTCTTTAACACCTGAGTTCCAAATGCCTTTGCGCTAACAGTATCTCCCTCTATGGTGCAATCATTACTTATCCTAATCTTTACATTTGTCTTTATTTCTGCCTTTCCTTGCTCTTCAAGTCCCGTTTCAAGTTGTCTTAGTAATCCAGAAAGCTCTAAACTTTTACTGCTATCTTCAACTTTTCTTTGAGTGTCTATAAATGTTGTTGTGGCATATATTGCCATGGCAATTATTGCAGCTCCTACGATAATAGCAAACATCCATCCAAAACTAAACTCAAATCCTTTATTGTTCATGTTGAGCTAAATTTCACAAAGTTGTCGAAAGCTCCTTTTTCAAGAGAAATCTTAACTTTTCCACCAATCTGTTTTATACAGAAAAATTCAGGTATATTTACGTGGTTTATGTTATGGTCTCCAAGATTTGAGCAACTTTTTTGAACAGGATACATAAATGCATTCGAGCTGCTTAGTCTATATGTTTTCTTAAGTTCATTATATCTTTCTATATCTGCAGAGCGAGGGGACAAGGTCATATTACCAAAACAAACGTATGAAATCTGACTTGGAACGTTTCCCACAAACAAAGACTTACTTGTTGTTCCCTGCCATGCAGTGTTTGTTTCTTTTTGGATTCCCTCATAAAATAGTCCGATGGTGCTACATTTTGTAAGATTGGTGAAATATTGTATGACATAGAATGAAGTGGCAATCACTGCAATTATTATAATTATTGAGAAAATCATCCCAAATGAAATCTCAAGTTGCCCTCTTTTCATGCTTCTGGAGGGCTTGAAACCTAATTAAAGTTTTCTAAATGCCTAGGCCCTTTATCGTCCCTGAAACTCTTTTGATTTCTGCGCTAGTGTTATGTAGTTCAAAAGCAGCTCTAACGTTATCAAGCTCTTTTCTTTTTATTGCCATTACAATCTCTCCTTTTTTCAGGCCAGCTACTTCTAAAAACATAACTGCTGCTCTGGACATTCCCATAGCTCCAAGATAATAGCTCAGTATTTCTTCAATTTCTTTTTTGCTTTCAGCTTTTATTAAAAGATATCTTCTATCTATTCTCTCTGTTGGCGATGATTTTGTTTTCATTGAATTATTGTTTTGTTTGCGATAGCGTTGGCAGAAGTTTTTATTGCCTCTGCTCTAAGCGCAAATCCTATATTTTCTGCCTCTCCAAGTTTAAAGTTGTTTACTCCCACAACTTTTCCTTGTGTGTCAATCAAAGGACCTCCAGAGTTTCCATGATTGAGTGATACATCAGTCTGCAAATATTCAGCCAATCCATTCGGACCGACTCTATCCATTGCAGATATTATTCCTTCTGTAACTGTAAATGATAGTCCCAGAGGATTTCCTATTGCTATAACTTTATTTCCAAGTGCAGTATTTTGTTCAAGCTGCAGTGCAGGATATTTTCCTTCTATCTTAAGCACTGCAATATCTCTCATTATATCACTTCCAATTAATGTGGCGGGCAGAATATTTTTATCAAAAGTCATAACCTGTATAATCTGGGCCTGAGCAATAACATGATTATTTGTTATTATATACCCGTCTTCGTTAACTATGAATCCTGTACCTACAGACTTGTCTGTTCCAACACTTACAACTCCACGTATTGTTTTTTCAATAACCTCAGAAAAATCACTTTGTCCAGCTTTTAAGTTTTGTATTTCTTTACTTAAGTCATTTCTTTGAGAAATTATATTTTGAGATATTTCAGATAAACTTCCTGTTGTTTGTCTAGCCTGCTCAGTTAACTGTGAATTAACATACAGGGTTATGTTGTTCTCCTTTTTCTCTAAATTATCATTTACTTTTGTTATTTGCACACTCATAACTACCAAAGAGGTAATTTGTATAATCAAGAGAAATAAAACAAGTAAATATAAGATATTTTTATGGTCTCTCATTTTTCTTTGTATCCTTACAACTTTATAAGTTATGTGATTTAAAGCTGGTGAAAGCTATTTAAACAAGCCTTCATATAAATGTCCATGAAACTACATACCATTGGAGGTTATGACGAAGTCGGAAAGAATATGACTGCTTTAGAAATAGGAGATGATGTTTTATTATTCGATGCAGGTTTATTTCTTCCGGCAATTGTAGGAGTTTCAGAAAGAGAAAAAATTCCCACTGAAAAAGGAATGAGAAGCATAGGGGCTTTGCCAGATGATTTATACCTTGAAAAACATCAGTTAAAGGACAAAGTCAGAGCAATAATGGTTTCTCACGCACATTTAGATCATGTTGGAGGAATACCCTATGTAGCTCCAAGATACAAGGCCGATGTTTTAGGAACTAATTTTACAACTGAAGTTTTAAAAGTTCTCATGAATGATGCTGGACAAAAAATTCCAAATAAAATAATCTCAGTACGTCCAAATGGAAGCACTGTAGTAAAAGGAAGAAGCTCGTACAAGGTTGAATTTCTTAACATGACTCACTCAACAATTCAAAGTGCAATTATTGCAGTTCATACTCCAGAGGGAGTTGTTTTGTATGCTAACGATTACAAATTAGATAATTCTCCAGTGTTTGGAGAAAAACCAAATTATGCTAGACTAAAACAACTTGCAGAGCAGGGAGTAAAAGCACTAGTGGTTGATTGTTTATATGCTCCAGATGATAGAAAAACTCCTTCCGAAAAGATTGCCCGAGGATTGCTAGAAGATGTTTTATTTACAACAGACAATCATAATTCCGGAATTATAATTACTACATTCTCATCACACATTGCTAGACTTAAGACAATAGTCGAATTTGGAAAAAGAATGAATAGAGAAATAATATTCGCAGGTAGAAGTCTAGCAAAGTACGTACAGGCCGCAAGAAATGCCGGAGAAGCTTCTTTCACAAATCAAGTAAAAATAGTTACATACAAAAAACAATTAGAGAAAGCACTAAAGACAATGAACTCAAACAAGAAAAAATATATGCTTGTTTGCACAGGACATCAAGGAGAGCCTGGAGCAATCCTAGATAGACTTGCGAGAGGTCAACTTCCCTTAAAGCTTGATGCAAATGATCATATAATATTTTCATCTAAAACAATTCCTACTCCAATAAATGAAGCAAGTAGAGGAGAACTAGAAAAGAAACTCAAGAAATTCCAAGTTAGAATATTTGATAATGTGCACGTTTCAGGTCACGGAGGAAGAGAAGATTTGAGAGATTTGATTATGCTAACAAAACCAAAACACGTAATTCCTTCCCATGGAGATTTAAAGAAATTAACTGCTGGAGCTTCATTGGCACAGGAAATGGGATACAAACTGGGGGAAACAGTTCACCTCATGCGAAATGGACTTGTTTTGGAAATATGAGTGTTGAAGAAGAAATACAATCAGGAATAAAAAACGCTTTAGAAAGAGGTGTACCTTTAGACAAAGTTGTTCAAACATTTATTAATGCAGGTTATCAATCTGCAATAGTCCAATCTGCCGCAAGAATTGTTACAGAAGGAGCTACAACCATTGCCCCCCAAATTTCTTTATCTGTATCTCAAAAATCTTCTCTTGACAGTAGTCTAACTGGTTCATCCCAACCAGAAGTAAAAAACGAATTTTCTTTTCCATCTCAACCAATGTCAGTCCCAGCACCTGCAGGGGGAATACAAACCTATTCTCCTAAACCTGAAATAGACTCAACTGTTCACAATGAAAATACAAGCAATCTAAAAATAATTGTTTTAGTGGTTATACTTCTTATTCTTCTTGGAACTTTAGCAGCAAGTCTTCTGTTCAAAGAACAAATTCTTGCTCTTCTAGGATAAAATGATATACGATCCAAGGGAAGATTCTTTCCTAATAGAGAAAGAAATTCTAAAATTAAATCTTCTAAACAAATCTTTTTTGGACATGGGCTGTGGCTCAGGTATCCTGGGCAAGGCAGCTCTTAAGGCAGGGGCAAAAAAAGTTTTGTTTGCAGATATAAATAAAGAAGCAGTGCTAATGCTTAAAAAAGAAAAGCTCAACGCTATAGAAACAAACCTCTTCTCTAAAATAAAAAGTAAATTTGATTTTATTTCTTTTAATCCTCCCTATCTTCCAGAAGATAGAAGAGAAAGTAGTGAAAGCGCGTTGGCTACAACCGGTGGAAAAAGAGGAGATGAAATTCTTCTGCGTTTCATGCAGCAAGTAAAGCCACATCTAAAAAAAGACGGGCAAATCTTGCTTTTGCTTTCTTCTTTAACTCCCATGAATAAATTCAACAGCTTATGTAAAAAGCAAGGTTTTACAGTAGAGAAGATTGCCTCTGAAAAATTCGACTTTGAAGAGATATTTGTCCTTCTATTGAAGAACTAATTTCATTGTAAAGTCAATCATATTTTTCATTTCATCTGATTCTATCATTTTCTCGCCTGTTGCTTGCTTAAACAATTCTTCAAAATTTTTCTCAGGAAATAGTTTTTTTACTATAAAGTATTGTTCGTCTAGTACTGTAGTCCATTTTCTATGTTCTTCAAGTTTAGAATAATAAATTCTTCTTATAAGTAGCTTAGCAAGACTTTTCTTTTTCACTAAAAGATTAGATTTCAAGTATCCTTCAATAAGCTCTTTCGTGTCTGCTACAAATCCATCGACAAGCTCTTTAGATATTGTATAATCAGGTATTTTCTCAGAGAGATTTTCTCCCCATATACAAACACAAAATATCTTTACAAATGCACACCATCCATAATTATCCTTCAAAACTTTTTCTTTTGTCTCAGAAAGTAGATTAACATCTACGAATAAATTTGAGTATTTCTTAGATATCTTTCTTTCTAGAGGAAGAAAGTCAAATTTATCTTCTGTTATTATAAATAAGTCTAAATCTGATTCTTTTAGTTTACCTCTATTTTCGCTAAAACTCCCGTATAAGTAAATGCTGTGAATATTTTTTCCATGCTTTTGCTTGAGCTGCTCAACAATTTCTTCTAAAGCGACTCTACAGTTCTTTTGAATAGTATCCTTAGAAATTGTTCTTGGAATTAATTCATTTTTATCTAAACTCACAATCATAAATTGCTAAGCTAGATTCTATTTATATCTTTTACCAGAATATAGTGGAAACCCTTTTAAACGATAAAAATAGCCTTTTTACATGAACGAACAAGAATTATTTATGCAGGCTCAAATGCTTGAGCAAGAGCTACAGAGAGTTGCACAACATAGAAAGGCCATAGAAGAAGAGCTTCAGCAGACAGAGCTGTTTAACGCACAGATGAAACAACTTCCAACTGCAAAAGATAAAACTCTTTTGGCTCCTCTAGGTCGTGGAGTTTTTGTTAAGTCTGCGATGAAAGACAGTAAAATGCTTGTACAAGTAGGAGCAGGCTTTGTTGTCGAGAGAGAAATGAAAGATGTAACCGAGCTAATGGCTCGTAATGTTATGCAACTGAAGAACGCATTTATGCAACTGCAAACTCAAGAAGAGTTTTATGTTAATCAAATGCAATCCCTTCTTGTGCAAGCTCAAAGCCTGAAGAAAGAGTAATTTTCTAACTAACTTTTATATACTATTCTTAACAGTAAGTTCTATGTTTGAAATGCTTGTTAATCCAAAGAAGGCTGAAAGAAAACCATGGGAAATGTTTTTCGTGGGAATATTCTATGCTTCCCTTTCTCTTTTAATTGTAAACTGGGTTTTTGCTAAAGATACTGTTCTATCAAAATATCTTGGAGTTTTGATTGTTACTTTTACAGTTATGTTTTCAATGCCTTTCATTTATTATACTATAAGGCTTGAGGAAAAGAAAGTTTTGCCAGGAAAAGGAATGTGGGCATTACTAGAAGAACACGAAAAAGCCCTAAAAGCTTTCATGTGGCTTTTCTTTGGTTTTGTAGTTGCTTTTTCATTTTGGTACATTGTTTTAGATTCAACAGAAAGTTTCCAAGCCCAAATACAAACTTATTGTGTAATAAATAGACCAACAAACTTTGATCAATGTGTAAGCGAATATACTCTCAAAGATGGAACTTCTTCTACGACAGGAGCTCTAGCTTCCTCAGGAAGATTATTTATGATATTCACAAATAACATATATGTTCTTATTTTCACTCTTCTTTTTTCTCTTGTTTTTGGAGCTGGAGTAATATTCATTCTTGCTTGGAATGCAAGCGTCATTGCAGCCGCAATTGGAATATTTACAAAGTCTGAACTTTCTGCTTTGCCTTTAGGTCTTGCAAGATATATGATTCATGGAATTCCTGAAATTGCTTCATACTTTATTGTAGCTCTTGCAGGCGGAATGGTTTCCGTAGCAGTGATAAGACATGAAACTGGAACTGAAAAATTCTGGGAAGTTTTAGAAGATTCCCTGCATCTAATAATCATCGCAGTAATAGTTTTGTTTATTGCAGCTTTACTTGAGGTTTTCGTTACTCCAGCTATATTCTAGATTAGATAGATTCCTATTCCTGAAGCTTTATATATGGTATTTCTATCCTATGTAAATGGATGAATCCCGTATTCTAGAGCAGCGTATGGCCTCAGTGACTACATTCATAAAACAGAATTTAAACAAACTTTCCCTTGTTTTCCTAGCTTTAATTGTTTGGTTTTCAATATACATAAGAACTAGAAATCTTCCTGGACTAAGAGATATTACTACAAATGGGTGGACTCTTGGACCTGACCTAGACCCTTTCCTTTTCCTTAGATGGGCTAAACACATAGTTGCAACAGGTAGTTTGTATGCTATAGACATAATGCGTAACGTTCCTCTTGGCATGAAAACCAACGAAGAACTTCCACTTCTTCCTTATTCCATGGCATGGTTCCATAAACTTGCTGCATTCTTCGGTTCTACTTCAGTTGAACAATCTGCAGTTATCTATCCTGTATTCATGTTTGCTTTAACAGTAATTGCTTTCTTCTTTTTCGTAAGAAAGTTGTTTGTATCTAAACTTGGAGAAACTAATGCAAATTATATCGCACTTGTATCTTCATTTTTCTTGTCAGTAATTCCTGCTCTTCTCCCTAGAACAATAGCAGGTATTCCAGAAAAAGAATCTGCTGCATTTTTATTCATGTTCTTAGCATTTTACTTTTTCCTAGAAGCTTGGACAGCACAAAAAAGAATTCCTAGAATAACCTATTCAATATTAGCAGGAGTATCTACTGCTGCAATGAGCTTAGTCTGGGGAGGTTCAGTTTATGTTTATCTAACAATCTCCATAGCTGCCTTCTTTGCATTTATCTTAAACCAAATTCACGGAGAAAGACATCTTATAGTTCCAGTCTGGCTTTTGGTTTCTATTGCAATCGCAATGCCTTTCACTTTCCGTTTTTCTTTGCCTAACATAATCTCTTCAGAAAGCACAAGCGTTTCACTAGCGATTTGTGTTATACTTTTAGTTAACTTCATATTATTTGAAACAAAGTTAAAAGACAAGTTTTCAAGATTCTCAAATATTCCTCCAAGATTAATCACTTTAATTGTAACTGCTATAGTTCTTGTTATAGGCCTAGGTATTCTACAAGGTCCTTCAGCAGTAATAGACAGAATAGGACATTTAATTTCAAGACTTATAGATCCATTTACACAAACAAGATTTAACATAACTGTAGCAGAAAACAGAATGCCTTTCTTCAGTGAATGGGCTGGAAGTTTCGGACCTTATCTTTCAAACATTCCTATCTTCTTCTGGCTTTTCTTTGTTGGTTCAATTTATTTGTTCTGGCATCTAGTTTCAGTATTTGAAAAGAAAGCACAAAGATATCTAACTCTTTCATATACTCTATTTTTGTTTGCAATAATATTTAGCAGATACAACTCAACAAGCATTCTCAATGGAGATAATTTCATAAGTAATCTTGTTTACTTTAGTGGAATGTTGGTTCTTGGAGGAGCATTCCTTTACTGGTACTATAAATATTTCAAAGAAAACAAGATGTCTGATTTAAAAGAAATGGATTTCGGGTTCTTGATGCTTTTCTCACTCTTCTTCCTTAGCGTTGTTTCAGCTCGTGGAGGAGTTAGACTTATCATGATGTTAGTTCCTCCAGTCTCTATAATTGTTTCATATCTTCTAGTTAGTTTGGGAGCTTCAATAAAAGATAAAAAAGATTCTATGAAAACATTCCTTATTGCAATGTTTGCAGTGGTGCTAATAAGTAGCATTTTCTCAGGAATACAATTTTCAAAAGCAAGTATTGCAACTGCTCAAAGTTATGTTCCTTCTGCATATACACAACAATGGCAGGAAGCTATGTCATGGGTTAGAGAAAACACTCCTCAAAATGCAGTTTTTGCACACTGGTGGGATTATGGTTACTGGGTACAGTCAATGGGAAACAGAGCAACAATTCTTGATGGAGGAAACAGTATAGTTTATTGGAACTATCTTCTTGGAAGACATGTCCTCACAGGTCAAGATGAAAAAGAAGCTTTATCTTTCCTTTACACTCACAACGCTACACATCTTTTAATAGACTCTTCAGACATTGGAAAGTACCCTGCTTTCTCAAGCATAGGTTCAAACGAGAACTATGATAGATATAGTTGGCTTAACTCATTTATCAAAGATAACACAAAGACTGTCGAACTAAAGAATGCAACAACTTATCTTTATGTTGGAAGTTTTGTTTTAGATGACGACTTGGTATTTAGTCAAAATGGAAGCAATGTTTTCTTGCCTGGAATGAAGAGCGGAGTTGGAGGAGTAATTATAGAGCAAGCAAACTCTGGAGCAATAAAACAACCTCAAGCTATCGCAATATATCAAAACAAGCAATACAGACTTCCAATAAGATATGTATTTGATGGAATCAAACTAACTGACTTTGGATCAGGACTTGATGCTGGAATAATGTTTATACCTACCATTCAACAGGATGGACAGCAGGCCTCAGTTGATCCATATGGTTCAGTACTTTATCTTTCAAATAAAACAGTTAGATCTGGACTTGCAAGATACTATCTATACGGGCAACAAACAGATGCAATCAAACTGGTTTACAGTCAAGATGATCCTATTGTATCCCAAGTTAAACAAATGGGACTTTCAAATAGCGACTTTGTTTATTACGGAGGAGTTCGTGGCCCAATAAAGATTTGGAACATAACTTATCCAAAAGGAATGACTGCAAATAATTCATATTTAGAGACAAGCTTCCCAGATGAAAATCTTGAGAAGGTGACTAGATAATGGCAGATGTTTTATTATTTGTTCCAATAATAATTGCTTTACTTGTTTCTTTTTTTCTTATGTCTTTTTGGATTAGAAAAGCCCATCAAATAGGTTTAATTTGGGACGATATGAATAAAATAAAAGCTCCAAAAGTTGCAGGCTCTGGAGGAATAATTGCAGTTCTTTCTTTTGTTTTAGCAGTTCTTTTATTTGTAGCCTATAGAGTTTTTATTGTAAATACTACTGATTATGTTATAGAATCCTTTGCATTACTTACAGTCATTCTTCTTGCAGCAGCCATAGGTTTGATTGACGATTTATTTGGATGGCAACACGGAGGATTATCTAGAAAATCTAGATTAGTTTTACTTATTTTCGCTTCAATACCTTTAATGGTAATAAATGCTGGACAAAATGTTGTTAGCATTCCAGGATTTGGAGAAGTTTCTTTAGGAATACTTTATTCTTTAATAGTAATCCCTGTTGGAATAGTTGGTTGTACAACAACTTTCAACTTTTTAGCAGGATTCAACGGTCTTGAATCTGGACAAGGTATAATTCTTCTAAGCAGTTTAAGTCTTGTGGCCTTTCTAACTGGAAACCCTTGGCTTGCAATAGTTGGTTTATGTATGGTTGCTTCTTTAGTAGGATTCATCTTCTTTAACCTATATCCTGCAAAAGTTTTCCCTGGAGATGTTTTAACCTATGCAGTTGGAAGTTTAATCGCAGTAATTTCTATAATTGGAAACTTTGAGAGAATTGCAGTGTTCTTCTTTATACCATATGTATTAGAAGTGATATTAAAGTCTCGTGGAAAACTAGTCAAACAATCTTTCGGACTTCCTCAGAAGGATGGCTCTCTTAAGATGAGATATGACAAAGTATATGGTTTAGAACACTTGTCAATATATCTTCAAGAAAAACTAGGAATGAAGGTTACAGAACAAAGAGTAGTTTATTCCATATGGTTGTTCCAACTAGTAATAATTTTAATTGGATTAATAATCTTCAAGTCAAGCTTGGTGATTTAAATGAAAGACCAAAATAATAGTGGAATATTGAAAAGTAGTTTAATACTACTTTTAATGGTAAATATATTCAATCTTCTCAATTTTATTTTTCAGATATTCATTGCACACAATCTAGATGTTATTGCCTATGGAGTATTCACTTCACTCTTTTCAGTTATTTATATATTTGGAATCTTCTCAGAATCTATTCAGTTAACCATAGCCAAAAAGGTTGCAGAATCCAAGTCAAATAAAAATGTAAGAACTTTATTTTCCTCTGCAATGAATGGAGGATTTATAATTTCTACAATGCTTTTGGCAGTTTATCTTTTAATTCTAATTGTAGTAAACAAGGTATTCCAGATACCTTTAAGTTTAATTTTGTTTAATGGTTGTATTGTGTTTCTTTCTCTTTCATCTCCAGTAATAAGAGGAATACTTCAAGGGCAGAAAAGATTTTTTGATTTAGGTTTAAACATGATTTCAGAGGGGACAGTTAAACTTGGATTAGGAGTATTATTTTTAATTATGGGATGGGAAGTTTACGGAGTGTTTGGGGCAATAGTGGCTTCAATGATAATTTCTCTTCTCTATGGCCTAGTCCAAATAAAAGAAATATTCAAGTTTAAAAAAGAAAATAAAAATAATTTAAATTTACTTTCCATATTCAAAATAGACGTAACTCTTGTCATGTCTTGTATACTACTTTTCTTCATGCTTGATGTATTTATTGCCCGCGCAGTTCTTTCTCCAGAGCTTGCAGGATATTATGCAATAGCTTCAACAATTGCTAAGACCTTCTTCATAGGAACCATGCCTATAAGTAAAACAATGTTAACCCATGTAGTTAGTGCGAAAAGTAAAAACAAAAGTTTAATTTTCAGAAAGTCTTTGTTCTTACTCATTCTAATATTATTAGTAGGATTTGTTTTATCCTATCTTTTCTCAGACATCGCAGTACTATTATTTGGAGGAGCAGATAAAGAAATCGCTGCAGGAGTTCTTCCAATAGTTGCCGCGGCAGTTTCTTTATTGGCCATATCCAATATGGTTTTATCCTATGCTCTTGCTTTAGATAAAGTAAAGAATAATCTTTTGTTTTATTTAGCGCTGTCCGTTTTAACTTTAATAATTGCTTTGTCTCTAGCTCCCTCAACTTTAATTGGATTCTCTAGTATGTATCTTTTAATCTCAATTATCTTTTTAATAGTCTCAATAGTGGTACCAAGATGGTAAAAAAGATATCTATAATAGTTCCTGCACACAATGAAGAAAAAAGAATAGGAAATATGCTTGACTTATATCTTAATTTCTTTAAAAAATTAAAAACTGTAGACTTTGAAATTATAGTGGTTCTAAATGCCTGTAAAGATAAAACTAAACAAGAAGTAATGAAAAGAAAAACAAAAGAGTTGCGTGTTTTAGACTTTGAAAAAGGTGGAAAAGGTTTTGCAGTCGTTCAAGGTTTTAAGGATGCACTCCTTAGAGATTCAGATGTAATGGGTTTCGTAGATGCTGATGCATCGACTAAGCCTGAAGAGTTCTATAAACTTGTTAAGAATATGAAGGACAACGACGGAGCAATTGCCAGCAGATATATTCCAGGAGCAAAGATGGATCCAGCCCCAACTTTACAAAGAATGATAGTTTCAAGAATATATAACTTGGTTATTAGAGCTTTATTTATAATGCCCTACAGAGATACGCAGTGTGGTGCCAAGGTTTTCAAAAGAAAGCTTGTTTCAGAAATAGTCAATCAAATAGGTATGACCAAGTGGGCTTTTGATGTAGAAATCTTGTTTAAGTCAAGAAAAGCAGGATTCATAGTAATAGAAGTTCCAACCTTCTGGTCAGATAAAGATTATTCAAAGATAAATGCACTAACTGCAGGGCCAATGATGGTTCTAGGGATAGTAAGACTAAGAATATTAAGTTCTCCATTAAAAATGTTTATAAGGGTATATGACTTTTTTGCAGAGAGCGTTAGAAAATGGATGAAAAAATAAAAAAGCAAAAAGCAGAAGTTGCTTTAGTTTGTTCTTCTGGAGGACATCTTGCACAGATTCATAAAATATTTACTAAAGAAGTTATAGGAAAGCACTCAAGTATTCTTATAACTGAGAGTGTTTCAAAGAAAAGAGATACTATTGCTGGAGAATTTTATTTTACTCCCTTAAAGCTAAACCCTTTCAAGAACTTTATTGCAATGCTGAAGCTATTGAGATTGTTTAGAAAGCTTAAAACAAAAATAGTCATAACTACTGGAGCAGATTTAGGAACCATGGCCATGATTGCAGGTAAATTAGCAGGGGCCAAAACAATATTCATTGAAACCATAATAAGAGTAAAAAAACCCACTTTAACTGGTTTGGTAGCCTATCCTTTCTCAGATGTTTTTCTAGTTCAACATAAACAGCTAGCAGAGAAAATAGGAAAAAAAGCAATTTATCGTGGAGGGATACTATGATTCTTGTAACTGTTGGAACACATTATATGGATTTTTCAAGATTTTTAAAAAGAGTTGATGAAATAGCTCCTTTTGTTAAAGAAGAGATAGTTGTCCAAAGAGGGCATACCAAATATATTCCTAAAAACTGCAAAAGTTTCGATTTTGTACCTAGCCTAGACCCCTATTACAAAAAAGCAAGTCTCGTGGTAATGCATGGAGGTTCAAGTGTATGGGAATTCATGTATGAATCAGATAAACCTATCATAATTGTTCCTAGGCAAGCTAAGTATAAAGAGCACGTGAATGATCATCAAGTTGATTTTGCAGAATACATGGATAAAGAGCTTGGAGTTAAAACAGTATATGAAATGTCAGAGCTAACTCCAGAACTACTTAACAGCTACAAGAAAAAGATAAAGCTAAAACCAAAAAACCTTAATTCTCTAAAAAGCTTTTTGAAGAAAGAAATAAATGTAGCTTTAAATAAGAAAAACTAAATCTTAATATCTTCTTTTTTCACGCCGTCAAGATATAGTTTTGCCCATATCTCAAAGTTGAGAAGCACCCATAATCTATGATCATTTCTAAATTCACCTGGATTATCAAGTATCCTTTGAATTTCTTCTTTTTTAAAGAAGTTTCTTTTCATTAAATCTTCAAAGTGAGGTCTTATTTTAACAAGAACATTTTCCTCCATAAACCAATTAGAAATTGGCAAAACAAATCCTTGTTTCTTTTTATTCATTATTTCTTGCGGAAGCTCTCTTGAGACAACTTCTCTAAACAATTTTCTTTCTTTCTTATATTTGTCTTCTATATGAAAGAAATAATCTATTAACTTGTAGTCCAGAAAAGGATTTCTTAGTTCAAGCCCATTACCTAGACCTGCCTTATCTGCTTTCATAAGCAAATCATTAGGCAGCCACTGCTTAAAGTAATACTTAACAATATTATCTCTTGCGCTTCCATCCTTATTCAGATATTCGTCTACAGGGTTCTTCAGATTCACCTTAGAAGAAATCTCTTCAGACAGCAGTTTTCTTTTATCTTCTTCCTCAAAAGGCAAGTACAAAAGTTTCTTGTGATTTGAAGAGAAGTCCGGGTTTCTAAGTATCTCTGTTAAAAGCAGCGCCTTTTGTTTAAGAGGATACTTCAGTAGTTTACTTATGTTCTCCGTAAATAAAGCAGTTATTTTTCTCAAGGGCATTGGAATTTTATGTATTTTTTCTAAGGAGTATAAGAAATTATAATCTGCATATCCTCCAAAAACTTCATCTCCTCCCTCTCCAGAGAAAGCTACCTTAACTTCTTTTGCTACTTCTTTACATAATACGTATGTTGGTAATATTGCAGGGTCAGCCAATGGTTCGTCGGCATGCCAAACCACTTCAGGCAAGTATGAAAGAACATTTTTATCAAGATTTATTGTCTTATGTATTGTGTTATATTTTTTGGCAACCATTTCAGCATATTTAGTTTCATCTGTAACATCTCCGAATCCTACCGAGAAAGTTCTAGGTTTGTAACCCAATTTTGAGAAATAACTAACTATTGCGCTGGAGTCTAATCCTCCAGAAAGAAGTATTCCAATTGGAACATCCCCTATTAATCTTTTTTCAACGGCTTTCTTTATGAGTTCATCCACTTCTTGTAAATTAGGAGTGTGTTTTGGAGTAAAACTTGGCAAATCCCAATACTTATTCAATGATAATTTTCCTCTAGAATATTCAATATAACTTCCAGGTTCTACTTTAAAGATGTCTTTTATCATTGTTTCTTGAGAAGGAGAGAATCTTAATGAAAGGTAATCTGAAAGACATTGCTCATTTATTTCTCTCTTAACAATTCCGTGTTCAAGTATTGCTTTTATTTCTGAAGCAAATATCAATTTGTTTTTTTTAAAATAATAATATAGTGGTCTCTTACCTATTTTGTCTCTTGCTAAAAATATCTTTTTTTGTTTTTTATCATATAATGCTATGGCGAACATTCCATCAAGCATTGAGAATATTTCCGCCCCATACTCTTCATATCCATGTACTATAACTTCAGTGTCTGATTCTCCCTTGAATTTGTGTCCTTTTTTTATTAGGTCTTCTCTTAATCCTTTATAGCTCCATATTTCTCCATTGAATACAACAACAACTCTCTTATTTTCATTGAACATTGGTTGTTTTCCATTCTCAGACAAGTCAACAATTGCAAGTCTATTTTGTCCTAGAGAAACAAAGCTGTCAGTGTACATTCCAAAAGCGTCAGGCCCTCTGTAGGAGGTTAAAGAGCCCATCTTCTTTATGAGTTTTTTATCGTTCCAATTAAATCCAATTATTCCGCACATCTTTGTTTCAAATAAATATAGTAGATAAATCTTATTAATTGTTATTCTTCTTTATAGTCTCGTCAATAAAATCATAAAATCCTTTGGCACATTTTTCAGGGTCAAAAACCTCTTTTCCTCTTTTTATTCCCTGTTTTCCTATTTTCCTAGCCTCTTCTGGGTGAATTTGAATATATTCCAACTTTTTTTTGAAGGACTCAAAACTATCAGGTTTGAAAGTGTATCCATCTATCTTGTCTCTTACCATCTCAGAGAATCCTGGTAGTCCTGTAATTAATAGCGGCTTTCCAATGGTTAAACTATGAAATAAAGCGCTCGGAATTAGTCCTTTGTTGGCAAGGTCGTTCCTTCTAGTAACAAGAAGGCAGTCAGACACGTTTAGATACCTAGTCA
>DASZSY010000041.1:0-5021 GCA_035548435.1 Candidatus Nanoarchaeia archaeon
TGCGTTCCATTTAATGAAAAATGGTTAACTGACCTTACGCAGCCTTTTCAAGATAAAGAAATAGTTGCTTCTGTCTCCAAAGTATTGATGCCTGAGGAAATATGGAAGGATTTTGATTCTGTATCGAAGATATTATCTGTAAAAGAACAGAAATTGATAACTCCTTTGATGGACGAGAAGGGGTGTGCCTATAGAAAGTCAGTTTTTAAAAAAATAGGACTTTTTGATGGAAAAACTTTTAGAACTGCAGGTGAAGACTTTGACATGTATATAAAATTAAAGAAAGTTGGTGATATAGCTTATCCAGAAACAAAGGTTATTCATTATCACTACTATAATTGGAAGAGCAGACTGAAGAAAGAACTGCAATTGTCTAATGCGTTTGGAACACTAGTAAGAATATATGGAAATAAAATGCCTAAATGGTATGTTGGAGTTTTGAAAGCTATTCCCTTGTTTGGATATTTTATATTTCTACTTTCAGTTAATCCATTTAAACTAGGGCTGCTCACAATTATGCAAATTCCGTTGCTTTTAGTAGTAAATTTAATATACTTTTTTGGGTTCACGAAAGGTTTTTTAATGGCTCGACAGACAGTATAACATGAAAAAAGAACCTCTTGTTTGCATAGTGATTGTTAATTGGAACGGCGGACAAAAGATAAAAAATTGCCTTGAGTCTTTGAAAAAAACTTCTTACAAAAACTATAAAGTAATACTTGTAGACAATGGTTCAACAGACAATTCAATTGCAGAACTTAAAAAAATAAATTCTAAAGCAGACGTAATAAAACTTGACAAGAATTATGGATATACCATCGGTACAAATAACGGATGGAAATATGCCTTAAAGAAATATGATCCTAAATATATCTGTGCAATGGATAGCGATATAGTTACAATACAACCAAACTGGTTGACTCTAGAGATTGAAGAACTTGAAAAAGAAGAGAAAAATGTAATTAGCTGTGGAAAACTTGTTTTTGAAGATAATAGATTACAATTACTTTATGCAGGTAGAAACTTTGGAGATTGGTCTGAAAGAGATGAGGGACAGTATGATTTTGTAATGAAAGTTCCTGCAGTAGGTGGTGCTTGTATAATATTTAAAACAACTATAATAAAGAAACAAGGATACTATGATGAAAACTTTTTCTATGGACCTAATGACATAGACTATTGTTTGAGAGCTACAAAGGCAGGATATAATGTAATTTATAATGGATTAGCTAAATCTATTCACATTGGAAGTTCATCTTATCACGCATCAGCCCAAACAAAAATATTTGAGGCACAAGTATATGGAAATCTTCTTTTACAACTAAGACACCATGGATCTTTTGCTTGGCTAAAGATGCTTGCTTTGGAAGTTGCAAGAGTATTTGTTACAAAGAAACAATCTTACGTTCCAGCTACATTTAGCAATTTGAATTTCCATTTACAATTCCCATTAAGAAGCTGGCTACTAGTTAAGGCAGCATATCAAAGTATAAGAAATAAAAATAATATAATCAATTCGGAGGTTAAATATGTGGAACAAAAGTAGAAATAGAAAAATAAAGAAGATACTTGTGACAGGTTGCGGAGGAATGTTAGGTAATGCAGTATATCCATACTTAAAATCTAAGGGTTACGATGTTCTTGCAACAGACATTGATTTGAATGCAAACTGGCTTGCTAAGCTTGATGTTAGAGAATACGATGAAGCTAGAAAAGTTGCAATGAAATTTAGACCTGATATTATATTACACCTTGCTGCATTAACCAGTTTAGAATACTGTGAAGATAACCTCGATGATGCACACAAAACCAATTTTGTTGGAACTGTTAATATGGCTAAAATATCAAAAGAGCTTGACATCCCGATGGTTTACATAAGCACTGCTGGGGTCTTTGACGGTAAGAAGAGTTACTACACTGAGAAGGACACTCCTAATCCAATAAATGTTTATGGAAAAACAAAATTATATGCGGAAATTGCTGTTAAGAATCTACTAACTAAATATTTCATAATAAGAGCAGGATGGATGGTGGGTGGAGGAAAGAAAGATCATAAGTTTGTTTCGTATATAGTTTCCCAAGCAAAAAATGGAAATAAGAAGTTTAACGTTGTAAACGATAAGTATGGAACTCCTACATATACTCAAGATTTTGCCAAGAATATGGAAGCTCTATTTAATACAGAATTCTATGGATTATACCATATGGTTTGCTCTGGGCATGCAAATAGAGTGGATATTGCTAAATACATCTTAGACCTATTAGATATAAAGAATTACAAAATGAAAGAAGTAAGCTCTGACTTTTTTGCTAAACAATTCCCAATAGAAAGACCAAAATATGAGATACTTGAGAACTCAAATCTAAAGGTAATAAAACTCAACATGATGAGACCTTGGAAAGAAGCAATAAGAGATTATATAAACGACTACTTCAAGAATGATTAGTATGATGAAGAAATTGAATATAGGTTCTGGAAAAACCCCTATGAAGGGATATGTTAACTTGGATATTGTAAAACTACCTAATGTTGATGTGGTTCACAATTTAGATAAGTTTCCTTGGCCATTCAAAGATAACACTTTTGACACAGTTTATTGTGACAATGTACTTGAGCATCTTAGTAGCATAGTAAAACCTGTTGAAGAAATTTGGAGAATATGCCAAAACAAAGCTAAGGTAATAGTTAAAGTACCTATATCTCCTAGTGTTTGGGGACATGTAGATCCTACGCATAAACAATATTTCACATATATGACTTTTGATTATTTCACGCCTGAATGTTCTCTTAACTATTATTCAAAGGCAAGATTTAAGATATTGAATAGAAAAATAGTTTTTCATCAATATTTTCCTTTCTTGAACTGGATATTTAACTCAAGTGCAAAGATGCAGAAACTTTACTCTATGTTTCTTTACTTCATGTTCCCAGCAAACTCATTGTATTTTGAACTAGAAGTTCTAAAGTAATTCCATGTTTAATAGCATTAAAACATTCTTGAAAATAATTAAGATTTATAGAAATTGGCCAACAGTAATATGCGATGTTTTAAGATTAAAAAGGGGAAATTATATATGCAGAATGCGAAACGGTCTTAATTTTAGAGTTAGATCTAAAGAAAAAGATGTGAACATAATAAATGAAGTCTTCATATCAAGATCATATCATAATGCTCTTAAAATGTTAAACAAAGAATCTGTAGTTATTGATATTGGAGGACATATAGGTTCATTTGCAATACTTGCAGGAAAAATAGCAAAACAAGGGAAAGTTTATTCCTATGAACCTTTTCAAGGAAGTTATAAAATTTTATCTGAAAATATTCTTTTAAATGAACTAAGTAATGTAAAGGCATATAACTTGGCTGTAACTGGAAATAAAAATAAGACAATTAAGTTATACATAAAAACTATAGGAGAAGATTTTGCAGGCAATTCTCTTTATGGCTCTGGAGAAAACGTTACAGTTAACACTACAAATCTTGCTAAGATATTTTCATTTAATAAAATAAAAAGATGCGATTTGCTTAAGATAGACTGTGAAGGTGCCGAGTATGAAATACTTTACAATACTCCAAGAAAAATATTCGATAAGATAAATAACATTGCTTTAGAATATCATACACCTTTTGGAGACCATATTAAACTTAAATCATATATAGAAAAGATGGGCTTTCAAGTTACTGAAACTTCTAAAGGCGTTTACTTTGCATATAGAAAGAGTTAAACTGGGATTGATAAATCTCCTTTCTTTATTCTCTCTTTATTTTTAAAAGCATAGACTAGAGATTTTATGAAAAATTTCCATTCAATAAATCTTTTATTGAACTTGTTTATCTGAAGAAGTGAAAATGTTCTAAGAAGTGCAATACCTAAAATATTCCAAGCAAATCTTATTTTCATCTGGGGCATTAATTTATAAAATAAATAAAGATGATTAACTTGATTCATATATATCTTTCTTACTTTTCTCACATAATCATCTTCATGAGGGGGATGAATATGGGAAATTGAGGCAGGCACAACATATAGATTTCCATAAGTATTGTTTATTCTATATGATATGTCTACATCTTCTCCTAGAGCCCACCAAAAGAAATTCTCATCGAATTTTATCTTCTTTAATATCTCTTTTTTATAAGAAGGGTTTGTTCCTGGAAACCACTGTGCTCTGACTGGGGAAGTAATTGGCAAAGTTGAGTTGGCGCCATAAGGGGAAGTGACTCCAAAGATTTCATCCCCGACATAACCTAAAAAGAAAAATCTTCTAACTGCTCTCCCTATTTGGAACTTTATATTTTGAGATAAATTTCTAATATCAACATTGCCGAATTTATAATAATCAAAACCAAATACACCGTTAACATTTTCTATAGTATTATAGTAAGTAACTATTTCATCCATATAGCTTGGCTCTACAAATGCGTCATCGTCTAGAAATAATAAAATTTTTGATTTGTCTGAAGATTTTTTTACTCCGAGATTTTTTGCCATTGGAATAGATGGCTTTTTCTGGTGAAGATATTTTATGATAGGTATAATCTTTTTATACTCTATACAAACATTTTTTGTTTTCTTATTTTCACTTTGATCAACTACAAGAATTTCTCTTGGAAATGTCTTTAATTTTTTTAGATGGTCAAAGTTTCTTTTTATTTCATTTGGTCTATTGTAAGTAACTATAATCATAGAGATATCTTTTGCAGAGTATTTTTGTTTTGCTTCCATGCTACTACAAACTCGCTTTATTCTTTATTTTAGTTAACGTAATTGCGATAAGCTCCTTATCGTACTTGTCGAATACATTAAACATGAAGATTAGGGCAGAATACAATAAAATGAATATAAGTGCTAGGATTAGCATAGATACAATGTTAAGAGAAATATAATTTTTCAACAAAACTAAACAAGCTGAAGAAACTAACCAGGCAAGGAATGTTACTCCCATCTTTCTTCTAAATGGAATTACTGATATTGTTTTATACGCCTCTGCTATGAACATAAAAGAAACCAGAAACATT
>DASZSY010000042.1:0-17714 GCA_035548435.1 Candidatus Nanoarchaeia archaeon
TTTACCCTCTTAGTTCCATCATAATCGTAAACAACCCCGTCTAAATATTTTAAATCCAAATCCTTGGCTATCTGATTAAGAAAATCTTGTCTTCTAGATTCTGTTCTTCTTGCCACTTCAACTGTAGGAGTTCTAAAATTATCAAACAATGAAGTGTTTTCCCATGAGTGATATAATCCTGCTCCCGCTAAAAGCAATCCTGCTCCAAATCCAAGTCTTGAGAGTAGCGTTCCTTTGGACATATAAATCCTGAAAAAAAGACGTATTTAAACCATCCTATTGCAGAAACTATAAAAACCTCTTTCTACATGTAAGGCAATGAAGATAGAAGTTGATAACGTTAAAGGATTCACAGATTACCTTCCCCCTGAATCTCTTAAGAGAGCAGCAATAAAGAAGATAGTCGAGGAAACGTATAGATTGTACGGATTTGCTCCAGTTGAAACTCCAATAATAGAATATGATGAAATGATGAAACCTGATATGCTTCCAAATGAAACAGAAGATGAAGCGGTTTCAGATAGATTTAGACTTCAAGACAGAGCAAGTAGAAATCTTGGTCTGCGTTATGAATTTACTTTCCAACTTGCAAAAATATTCAAGCTTAATCCAAACATAAAACTTCCATTCAGACGTTACCAGATTGGAGAACAATTCAGGGACGAACCTATAAGAGCAGGTCGTACAAGGCAGTTCACTCAATGTGATGCAGATATTCTTGGAGATTCTTCCTTGCATGCTGATGCAGAGTGTCTTGCACTGGCAAAAGAAATATTTACAAAATTAGGAATAAAAGCAGAAGCACATGTAAACAACAGAAAATTAATTGATGCGATAATAGAAAGTTGCGAGATAACTGCTAAAAAACAAGTTTTAAAAGAAATTGACAAACTTGACAAAATTGGAGAAGACAATGTAAAGTTAAACTTGAAAAAATATGCAGATTCAAATCAAATAATCACATTATTCAAACTTCTTAACAAAGATATAGACTTCTTTATAGAAAATGGATTTGAAGGAGCAAAAGAACTAAAGGAACTTGGAGATCTTTGTAAAATACATGGATTTGTAATAAAAATTCGTCCAACATTAGTTCGTGGTTTTAGCTATTACACCGGAAACGTATTCGAATTTATGACTGATGCAAAATATGCAATTGCAGGCGGAGGAAGATATGATAAAACTGTAGGAAAATTCCTAAATAGAGAAATTCCTGCCGTAGGAATTTCATTCAGCATTGAAGCGATAATGGGCTTATGCAGTGACGAGGTAAGTAAACTTGAAACTTCATCCTTGGCAGATGTGATAGTAATCTCAATAGGAAAAGAAAGAGATGCAATAAAACTAACTTCTAAATTAAGAAAAGAAGGAATTTCAGTTATTACAATGTTTGATAAACCCGGAAAAGCAATAGAATATGCAAATGTTCAGCAAATAAGAAATGTAATATTTATAGGAGAAAAGGAAGCTATGAAAAAGAAATTCACACTAAGAAATATGAGTTCTGGAAAAGAAAGTTTACTAGCAGAAAAAAGCTTAATTGCAGCACTAAAGAAATAATTCAACTTTTAAAGATAACTATTCGTCAGAATCTTGATTATCTGCTATAGGTCTTCTATCTTCAAACCTGTCTTCCTTTTCAGGTCCGTCATCTTCAAGTGCCTTTGTATCCACAGGTTCGTCAGTGTTTGTTTCCTTCAAAGCCTCTTCAACTTCAGCTTTCCATATTTCAAGTTGAGTTTTATTCTGTTTTTCGTATAAATGTTTAAGCAATATCCATATCTCCTCAAGATGTCCATTTTGCTCAAGCCATACTTTCTGAGCGTTATCCAAGTGAAGCAAGGGAACAAAAGTTCCTAATTTTTCATCGTATGTCTCTCCAGATATCTCAGAGAAGGCTACCTTTTCTTCTCTATCCTTAAATATCTCATTAAGCTGCTTGTCCACAGCAACAATCCTGTCTTGTAAATTTATTCTATTTTTAGGCAGTGAAAGAGCAGTTTCATACTCTTGCTGCTTTGCAACAATCACCTTTCTTATTCTTCTTGTTTCTGTAGCTATTGCCTTTCCTAAAGCTTCCATAAGCTCTTCCAATCCTACTTTTCTAAATCTTGGCAATGGAGTTCTTGGTACAAGTCCTGGAATGTCTCCTTCAAGTTCTATTCTTTCTGGAATATATGCAGGTTTTTCTTCTTTCTTTCCAAACAATATTTCATCAAGTGAAGGAAGATATTCATTAAGAAGTATTTCAGACTTAATTCTTAACAGCAAAGCGGCAGCCAAAAGAACCTTACTTGAAACAAAAAAGTTAGCCTCTTCTAGCATTCTAACCTTTTCAAGATACTTGTTAGCTAAAAGAGAGATATCTATGTCCCAGGCATCGAGTTGTTCAGTGTTTATCAAGTCGTAAATGATTGCCTGCCAACTAAGAGTATCTCCGAAAAGCAATCCGTGGATCTGTTCTTGTCCAACTTTCTGAACCTCTTTACTATTCTCAGACATGGTGAGCAAAGCAAATCAATATTTATATGCCTTCGCTTCCATAACCAAAGAAAGCAATAAGGTCTGTTTTGTATTCATTGCATAGTTACAACAAAACAGAAACATTTAAATATGGTCAGTTTGTAGGATTATTATCACCTCTTTTTCCCGGGAGAGGACGTTTCATCAATCTATTTGAAGGATGAGGCCTCCTCTTCTAGGGTTTAAACAAGCTATGATTTTTAGTTCTGTTATTGAGTTTATCCTTTCTAAAATAAGGCACGAAACACGATAGTAAAAGAGTCTTCAAGGCATTTCAAGAAAGTCCTTTGTTATAAGGCAGATAATGCATATCCGATTCGGAGGTGATTACACTCTCAAAACTTAAAAACTCCATTTTCCTAATCTTAACATGGAAGAGGGTGAAATAAAAGAAATAGTTAATCAAGCAGAAGTAAGTTTGATTCTTGATACCTACAATGATATCTTTTCAAGCTTCGATCCACGTCCCTATAATGAACGTTCTCTGTCAGAAGACCTATTATCAGAGGCTAAAAGAGCAGTTCGAGATAAGGGAGAAGGAATTGAACTTCGATTTATAATTCCAAAAGCTCAAAGAAGTATTGCGCATGAAACTCTTATAAAACAAAGACTAAAAGATCACTTTAGAAAGCACCATTATATGGTTCAAAGAGAGTTAACTGCATATAAGAAACAAGCAGTCACACTTATAGCAGTAGGAACAATTATAGGATTTATTGCAGTTTGGCTTTCAATAACAAATATTTATGAGATACTAAAACATGCAGTTGAAATTATACTTTCTCCAGCTAGCTGGTTTACAATATGGACTGGATTTGAACATCTAACATTCCCTCCAAAAAAGGAAACTCAAGAAGAACAATTTTATAGAAAAATGATTGACGCACATATAAGTTTCACAGGATATTAATGTAACTTTATAGTAGTTACAAATAATAAGGTTTATATACTAGTTTTACATATTATAAACATGCAAAAAGAGATGAGTAAACTAGAAAAAATTGCAACTATTGCATCAAGCATAGCTATAGCAACAGAGTATGCTCTTTGTTATCATAATTTTGACCTTCTTCATAGATCTGCAGCATTTGCACAAGATAGATTTAGGTGGCTCCCTATAAATCAATCTTACTTTGGTGACGTTCCAGAAATATTCACTACAATACTTGCTTCAGGATTTATAGGAGATAAAATAGAACAACATGGTAAAACAACATCAAACAAACTTGTAGAAAAAATTGGAAAATATTTACCCTATGCAACAGGAGCAGCTGTAGGAGCATATTACTCTCTTGGAGAAACAGTAATGCCCTATCTTCTTCCAGGAACAGCAGATTCTAAGGACGTTCCAGCAGTAGCAATTGCCGCAATAGCAGCACCAATTGTAACAAAATATATTGTAAACAGATGGAAAAATAAATGGAAAGACAAAACATTAGAAGCTATTGAAGCTACTAGAAGCAAAGAAATTGAAACAATCTAAATAAAATTACTTCTTTGTAAACTCAGTATATCCGCACTTTCCACAGCTTAATCTGTCTCCGTGGTTAGCCATAAATATTCCAGGTCCACATTTAACACAGAATCTTTGTTTCTTCTTTCCAGAAGCATCATACATCTTATACTTCTCACTTGTAGGTTTATTCTTGTGAGGCTTCTTTCCTTTCTTGTCGTCTCCCATTAGCTAGCTGCTCCCGGAGCTTTCTTTACCTTAGGCTTGCTCTCAGTTTTTGCCTTTTGTTCTGCAGTAGCATAAACAAAAGCTTCAACATCAAAATTTCTTGTTCCAAATCCGCTTCTTATTGATTTAACAACAACAAGTTCTTTGTCTGCTTTTTGTTGTGTAGATATAGCATCCTGTGCTTCAATCATACTTGGAGTCTTCTCAACTTTCATACTTACAAGTAATTCTCTTCTTTTCAATAGTTTATTGTTAAAGTCTCTTATTATTTCCATTTTAAATTATATTTTTATTGCAAAAATTCCTTTTTTATTTATCTTTACATTCTTAGCAATCTCAGATTGCTCAGGATTAAGAACAATTAATTTACCCTTGAAATTTTCAGTTAAATCGTCTGAGTCATACTTCTGTTGCTCTTCAGATTCAATTAACTCCTTTGTTGATTTTACTGCTTTAAGTGCCATTATTTCTTCTCCTTCTTTTCAGGTTTATCAGCCTTTTTAGCTTTATTGACTGTAGCTTCTTTTCTCTTTTTATCTTCTTTTACCCAGTCAACTTTTCCTAGTCCTGGTTGTCTCATAGTAAGTCCTATTTTAGGTTCTCCACCCTTGTAACTTATTGCAACTATTCTTGCAACACAATCGTCTCCAACTCCAAGAATTCTCTTGCTTGCTTTTCCTGTTAAAGTTCCAGTTTTAGAAACTGAAACATAATCTTCCATTGTTTGTGAAATATGTATCATTCCTTGCATTGGACCTATCTGCATAAATGCTCCAAAGTTTGTAATTTGAGCAATTGTACCGTAAACAAGTTCATGTAATTCAGGCTTCCAAGCTAGAACCTTGAAAACTGATCTGTAATATGCTGCTCCGTCTCCAGGAATAATAACTCCATCATCTACGCTATCAACTGAAATAACTGCCATAACATATCCAAGATCTTTAGATACAGAATCTACATAACTCTCAGATAGTTGCTTCTCAATAGCTTCATTTGTAGGCAATCCAAAATGCTTTGGCTCTACACGTACATGATCCTCTACTTCAAGTAAATAAAACATCTCTCCTCAAAGAAAAAGTTGGTTTAAAAAGCTTACTACCCGAGCTTGTAAACGTACTCATTACAAAATTCACAGTGTTTGTCGACTGGACAGGGCTTAAAACCTTCCTTAAATGCCTTCTGAAGTGCTCTAGCAGTATCAACTAATTCCTCTTTTACTTCTAAAATATTGAATCCTTCAACTCTATCAGACACTGTACTTTTAGCATTGCCGTTTGAATCAACTTTAAAGCTCAAAGGTTTATCTAATCTCAACATATCTAAAGTTAAAGCTTTAATTTTTCCATATTTTGTAGCTGCAAAAGCATAGAAACCAAGTTGCCAACGTCGGTGTTTAGGACTTATATTTACACGTCCAGTTTTGTAATCTATTATTTCAACCTCTCCATCTTTTATATCAATTCTATCTGCATACCCCATAAACTTTAGTCCTTCAATTTCTGCAAAAAGAGATTGTTCAACTTTTGAACTAGAAGAATATTTATTTTTATTTCTCTGGAAAAATACTCTTATCATTCCGAGTGCATCATTTAAAGAAACTTTTTCCCATTCAGGTTTTTCATGCAGTATTCTTGCAAAATCAATAAATTGTTTCTCTGTGTTGTATTGCTCTTTAACTCCTTCTTCCAAAACAAGATGAACAAAGCTACCGAGATTTATTGCCTCCCAATCAACTATCTCTTCATCAGGCATGTTGTAAACGTACTTGTATTGATACTTCTTTTGACAATCATCAAATAATAATAAAGCGCTTGGAGAGAAAGTAATTTCCTTTCCACTGGTTATCAAAGCTTTGTCAAGCTCTTCATTTTGTACAGAAACAGATAGCAAAGGATATTTCTCATCATTGTCGAGTGTAAAAACAAAATCATTATTTTGTTTATACTGCATTTCCTCTAAAAATTGTGAAGACCCATGTTTTTTATCTGAATAATCTAAAGCATATGTAAAGTAAAGTTTTTCTTTAGCCCTCGTACAGGCAACATAACATAATCTTCTTTCTTCATGAATTTGGTTTTTTTGTTCATGATATTCCCATTCTTCTATTCTCTCAGTTCTTGTTTTTTCATCTAGCCCTCTAACTTCTGGGTGAAGATGTTTAGGAAAAAGTGAATTACTTGTCATTCTTAGTATAGGGAATCTTTTCTGAGCCATATTTGTAACTATAACTGCTTTATACTCTAGTCCTTTTGTAGCGTGAGCAGTCATTATTCTTACCCCTCCATCTTGTACATTCTCAAGATCAACATTTATGTCTAAATTTGCTAAAACTCCTAGATGATAAATAAAGCTTGAAATATCTGTTGAAGAAAATTCAGCATAACTCTTTGCAAAATCAATAAAAGAATTTAGTTCTCTTGCAAGAGCGGAATTATCATCCAGTTCTTTAGAAGAATAACCTAAAACAGAATAACAGTATTGTATAAGCTCATCAATTTTCAAATCAACCTTTGAAAAAATCTTTTTTATTTTATCTAAAATAAATTTTAGTTTTATTTTACCTTCATCTGACAATTTACAGCTTTCAATATTTTCAAGTAATACCTTACTTAAACAATCTTCTTTCTTTTTTTCCTTTATGAAACTCCCAATACTAGCCAAATCTTCAGCAGAAAATTCAGACTGATACATTATTTCCCACCAGCTATGTTCTCCTCCCTGACTTGAAGACTTTAAATGATTAGAAATAATAAGATAATCGACGACCATTTTCACTTCTTTTTGTTTTAGTAAAGAAGGTTTATCAAGAGAACAATAATCAATTTTCTTCATTTCCATAACTCTTTTTATTACTTGACTTTGCTGATGAGTTCTAACCATAACACAAATATCTTCTAATTTCATTCCGTCATTAGTTAACTTTTCTATAATTTCTGTAACCTTTCTTGCTTCTTCTCTTCCATTTTTTAGTTCAAAAACTTCAATATTATCTCCTTCTCGATTATTATAACTTTTAACTTCAAAACAATCTTCTTTATTTTCATAGTTATGTTCTATAAGTTTGTGCGCAGCTCTAAGTATTTTATTTGAAGATCTGTAAGAAGAGTCAAGTGCGAGAATATTGTCTTTGCCAATAGAATAATGCTTCTTAAATTCTGAAAAATTCTCTCTATAAGCCCCTCTGAATCTATATATACTTTGATTCAAATCTCCAACAACTGTAATGTTTCCTTTCTTTGCAAGATTAAATATTATGTCCAGCTGAATTTTATTTGTATCTTGAAACTCATCAACTATAACATATTCATATTCTTTGGAAATATCTGGGCAAACTTTTAGAAGTTCCGATGCATTTGAATTTAGGTCTGCATAATCTTGGTAATTTTGTTTTTTCTTAATTTTCTCATAAGCCCTCCAAGCAAAAACAAATTTTTTAAATTCAACAATTTCATTTAGCTCTTCTAATTCTTTTGTCACAAGAGTTTTATTTTTACTTTTGTCTAAATGTAATGTTTGAAAATCAAATTGTAACGATTCTCTTCTTTTTTCTATATCCTCGAAACTTCTATCTTTCATCAAAAGCTGCAAGTGCTTTTCCATATCTTCCAAAGAAATTCCCAAATCTTTTGCACTCCCCATAGCGGCAATATATTTATGACAATAATATGCAGGAATTTTCAAATTACTATGAATTACAATTTTTGCTCTGTCTGGGTCAAGTATTTTGAAATCTTTGCTTATCCCTATTCTATCTCCATATTCTCTTAGCAAATCAGCAGAAAAACCGTGAAAAGTCCTAATAATTGGTTTTTTCTCTCCATCTATAGCAGCTAAAACTCTTTTAGATATAGATTCTGCAGCTTCATTAGAAAAAGTGATACATACTATTTTTTCTGGTTTAAACACATTGTTTACAATCAAATGCTTTAATTTTTCAACTATAGTATATGTTTTTCCAGTTCCAGCGCCTGCAAGAATAGCCATAGGTTTGTCAATTTGAAAAAACTGTTCCATTAATCTAGAACGTATCTTTGAATTAAAAACCTAAGTATACTAAATTAGATAATATTTCCGTGACCTATTAGTCTCCAGTGAGTATTAACATTTCTTGCTATTGCAACATTATCATTTTTGAAAGCTACCACTGGAACCTTGAGGGAAAGTTCTATTTCATTCTTTGAAACCTTCTTAACAACACCGACAGTCATACTTGTATTTATACTCAAGAAAAGCATTTCACTTGGCTTAATTGCTTCAACTGCAACGCTTCCATTTACACTAAACATCTGAGGGAATAGAGAATAAGATATTTTCAATGTCTGTGAGGCTTCTGGTAATTTTCCTTTAACTGAAACTACATTTCCTGCCAACTGATCTCCCTTACCAAGCGACATATCTAGTTCAGTCTCAACAGACATACTTCCTCCAGGAACTAGCTCTGAAACTGATTGTGAACCATTGTAAAGAGATCTTACTTTTGTTTTAAGCACTTCATATCTATAACTGTTAGCTTCCTTTACAAGTCTTCCAGGTTTTATTTCAATTTCATCTCCTACTTTTAGTTTTCCTTGTTTTAATGTTCCTCCAAGGACAGTTCCAGATAGTCCAGAAGGCTTTGTTCCGGGTCTATTTATATCGAAACTTCTTGCAACTATGAATACTGGTTCTCCATCTAGTTTTCTATCGGGTATTGGAAAAGTTGCCAATGCCTCGTAGATATATTCTAAATTAACAGATTGCTGTGCTGAAACTGGAATTATAGGAGCATTATCATATTTTCCTTTAAGTAAAGCCTTAATTTCATTGTAATTTTTAATTGCCTGTTCCTGAGAAACCAAATCTACTTTATTTTGAACAACAACAAGCTGAGGAATTCTTTTCGCATGAACAGCTAGCAAATGCTCTCTTGTTTGAGGTTTTATTCCTTCATTTGCAGCAACAACTAAAATGGCAACATCAATGAGTGCGGCTCCAGATAACATTGTAGCCATGAGCATTTCGTGTCCAGGCGCATCAACAAAAGAAACGTGCCTTACAGCCTCTCCTTTCTCTTCCATTCCATAAATTCCATTAGAATTGTGTAGTATAATATCAGCATATCCTAATTTTATTGTAATTCCTCTTTTCATTTCCTCAGAGTGTGTATCGGTCCATTTTCCGCTTAACTTAGATAAGAGAGTTGTCTTTCCATGGTCTATATGCCCTACTATTCCAACGTTAACAACTGGAAGTTCTTGTTTTGATTTTGTTTCAGGTTTACCCATTTTATAGTGTATAGATAGGGGTTTTAAAACACTATGGTCTGAGCACAGATTTAAATAAATAAGAAAAGGAAGAAATATATGAAGAGGAAAGCAAACAAATCAAATTCTTTAAAACAAAGTCTTAGGTCAATAGAAAACAAAATAGACAGAATAGAGAAAGAAGAAAGAGCCATAGAAAAAGAAGAAAAAGCAATAGAAAATTCGGTTATTAGCCTAGGAGCAGTTAATGTAAGAAAGAAACATTTCTTTGAGATATTAAGAGCAAGCGCAGGTGCATTTCTAGGAGTAGGACTTGGAAGAAGCTTCCTTGGACTTGACAATGTAGCAAAAGGTCTTCCTTGGATTAATGCAATCGGAATACTTGCATTCGTACTCATTCTTTCAGCCCTATTGATATACAAAAATGAGAAAACTTTAAGCAACCAAGTTAAAGCATCTACAATTCTAAGAAGACTTACATTCATTTACGCAATATCTATAGTAATCGAATTGCTTTCAATCTTTTTGTTCAATGTGAGCTATGAAAATGTATTTGTTTTAATAAAAATAATGATTGTAGGTTCCTATGCAGCAATGGCAAGTGCAGTTACTTTCTCTTTAGATAAATAAAAAGTACAAAATCTAAAAATATTTTAAAATAAATAAAAGTAAAAATTTAAGCAGCAGGTGCTTCTGCCTTAGCTTCTTCTTTCTTGTTTTGATCGGGGAATACTTCTTCAAGCTTCTTTGCCCCTACCTTCAAAACCTTAATGTTAATCTGTGAAACTGCAGCTGAAATTGTTTTAGCTCTCACAGTCTTTCTAAGTCTTAATCCTGCCTTGTTATTTCTCATTCCTTTTCCTTTTGTTAAAAGAACTCTCTTAAGTCCAATTCCTTCAACTTCTTGGAACATAGGGAATCCAGCATTGTCACTTCCACCAGTTATTTGTAATTCATATCCTGCAAGTTCTGGCTTTATTTCATCTCCCATAAACTTGTCTCCAACTGACTTTCCAGATAATCCTTCATCAGCTAGTTCTAACTTCCAGCTCTTTCCTTTGTGTCCAATGTTCAATTTGAATACCATAATACTACTTTAGAATATGGGTTTTTAAAGCTATTCCCTATTTAGAAGTCAAGAGATTTTATTGCACTTTTTGCAGTTTCTCTTCCAAATCTGTCTTCCAAAAAGCCCTCAATTATCTGTCTTGTTGCTTTCAAATCATAATTTCTAACATTTCCAAACTGATAAGCATCTCTTGCAAGTTGCCTAGTACTAAAATTAACTGGAAACTCTTGTCCATCCCTAACGGCAAAAGAACGTTTGTGCAATTCTAGATTAAGATAGTCCAATAAATCATCATAATTATCATCTTTCATAAAGAAAAAGATGTAATGAAGGTTAAAAGTATTGCTGTATAGCAAGATAGATATTATATTACATTCCCCAATTAGGATTGCTTTTTTGCTTTATTTGCATTACTTCCTGCAAAACTTGTAATTCAGAAGAAGTAAGCAATTCTTTGTTTTTCTTAAATGTCTTAAATTGGCTTTCAGATATGTCAGAATAAAGTATTTTAGTTTCTTTTAACTGTCTATCAAAGGTTATTCCTGGAAAAGCAATTGCGATTTCCATTCCTTCTGTAGCCTCTTCAACAGCAGACTTGTCTGCCTGAAGTGATTTAACTCTTGAAACTTGTTCTCCATTAGCTTGTATAAATGGTAATCCGACTTTAGCTTTTCCTGCTAAAACTTTAACTCCAAATATAGCAGGGTTGCTATTTCTGAAAACATATTGAGGCATTACTTCAAGTTTACATATTGTTGCAAGTCCAAGCATTCTTTCTCTCAAGATTTCAGCTTCTCTATTTCTTCTCCACTCTCCCAAATCTTCAATTAACTTATATATAACTGGATTCTTTAGCACCTTAACATCTTTAGGAATTTCAACATCCTCATCCATTTCAACATTAAATGCAACAACAACTGCATCCAAAGGAGATATAGACAAGTTTGCTTTAGCAGAAAGAACATCTTGTTTTCCTATAGGCCCAACTCCAGCTTTCAAAATCTGTATTTTTTCTTGCTTAAGTAAAGTAATCAAAGCTTCAAGACTTCCAAGAGAATCTGCTTTTATTATTACTCCTTGTTTATCTAAACTAATAACTTGAGACATGTCTTTTTTGAACTGCTTGACAACTGAATCAATATTAGAAGAAACTTCTTGAAAAGGCATACCTGAAACAAGCCCTTCTTTATTTGTTAATTGTATTTTAACTCCTGTTGAAGCCATTGCAGTCTCCACAGAAGTATATTTTGTAGACAAAGGCAAAATCTCAGATATAGCTCTAACTTTTGATTGAATAGGTTCTCCAAAACTTGCAATAACTATTTCGTCTCCAGGTTCTAAATGTCCATCATATAAAATAGCTTCAGCATAGGATATTCCTCTTTCTTTCTTAACTTCGAGTACTACTCCCTTAGCTTCTTCAGAAAGCACAAGACGCTCTTTGAGAAATCTTTGACAAAGTCCACATAACACAAAAAGTAATTCGGGAATTCCTTCTCTTGATTTAGCAGAACATGGAACTATTGCAATTTGTTTTGTAAAGTCAGTTATTTCATGATAAAGGGCTGAGTCGAAACCATGGTCTTTCAAACTTCCTTGAAAAGTAAGTAATGCTTCTTCAAATTCACTACGTACGTGCATTGGTTGTCTTTCAATTGATTCTTTCAAACCATTCTCTCCAGGTCTCCATCCAGAAAGAGAATCAATTTTATTTAATGCAATAACAAAAGGAGTTTTATTTGCTCTTAGAATTTGGAAAACTTCAGCAGTTTGTGGCTTTATACCTTCTTTTATACTTATAACTACAATCGCTAAATCTGCCAAACTTCCTCCTCTCTTCCTTAAATTTGTAAAGGCTGCGTGCCCAGGAGTATCTATAAATAAGAATCCCGGAATTTCCAGTTTAACTCCGCTTTTCTCAATCAAAGGACAAACAGAGTGAACTTGATCTAAAGGGTATTTTGTAAACGAAATCTTCTGAGTTATTCCTCCAGCTTCATCACCTTGCAAACTAGTTCCTCTAAAACAGTCAAGCAAGCTTGTTTTTCCGTGGTCTACATGTCCACATACCGTAACTATAGGTTGTCTTAATTGTGCCATGTTATATCTTCAAGAAACTTGGTTAAAAACCTATCTTTCTCTTCAGTAAACAAGGCAAGATAATATTTATAACAATAAGAAATGTTCTATTAATATGAAAAAAGAAGGCTGGTTTTACATTTCTCTTATAACAATATTCTTAGCTTTCTGGATTTGGGCAGCAATAAATCCAGTGTATAAAGAAGACTGGCTTCTTGAAAATTATCTTGTGTTTATATTTGTCCCAGTAATAATTGCATTGGGATTTTATTTCAGACTTTCAAAGCTATCATACACTTTAATTACAATATTTATGATTCTACACGTAATTGGAAGTCATTATACTTATGCAGAAGTTCCTTTTGGGGACACGCTGCAACAATGGTTTAACTCTGATAGAAACATGTATGATAGACTTGTACATTTTTGTTTTGGATTCCTTCTAGCTTATCCAATAAGAGAAGTTTTCATAAGAATAACTAGGGCAAGAGGATTCTGGGCTTACTGGTTCCCTATTGAACTTACTCTCGCATTCTCTGCCATTTATGAATTAATAGAATGGGCTGCAGCAATTGGAGTGGACCCATCAGCAGGGCTTGCTTTCCTCGGAGCTCAGGGAGATGTATGGGACGCACAGAAAGATATGGCTTTGGCAGGACTTGGTTCTCTAATAACAATGTTTGTTGTTTTCATAATAAGAATATCAACAAGAACAAAAGACGAACTTTTTGAGTTGAAACAAAGTGTTACAAAATCAAGATTTGACTCTCCTCTAGGAGAAGTAGCTCTTGAAAAGATTATAAAAAAGAAATAGATAAAGTATATTCTACACATACAAAATACTTTTAACTAAAGCAATTTAAAATAAGCTAAGCAAATGACACTAATCGATAGAATTATGTTTGGTGGAGAAAAAATATGTTTACAAAAAGAACATAGACCCATAGCCGGATACATTGAAATTAATAGAGAAACAAGAGAGATAGTTGTTGGAAGATACTGCGATAGTCGGGGAGAATCATCTAAAATTAAATCTGGAGGAAAATTTACAAGAGAAGAAATAGAATTTACAACAATTTCAGAATCAGGTTATACTGTCGATTTCAAAGCAATAAGAAACTCAAGAGGATGGTACAGTGGAACATTTGAAGGACAAAGGCAAAAAGGAAAGATAAAAGTTAAGATAGAAAGTTGTGGAAGAGATGTTTACAAAAAAATGGATGCCAATTAACCAGATTATCTTTTAATTCTAGGCAATAAATAATCAACAGCGCTATCTAAACTAGCCAAATGACCATAATCGCTTTCCGGCACTTCAACATTATATCTTTTTCTAAGTTCCATTACAATATCCAAGAAATCCATTGAATCTAGTTGAAGTTGATCTCTTAACCTCACATCAGGTTTAATGCTGCTCAAATCCTCATCAGGAGCAATATCCTCAATTATTTTAAGAACTATATCTTTAATCTGTTGTCTTTCCATTAAAATTCTTGATCTTCTATTTCATCAATTTGTTTTTTACTTGATGGTTTTGAAGAACCAAATTTGTTTTGTCCAAATGTGCTTGAACTACCATTATTTCCAAAGCTGTTTGAATTTCCACTACTTCTTCCAGAGTACTTTGGATCTGGCTTGCTCTCTGCAGCTTCCATTAATTCTTTCTCATTTATTGAATTTATAGCTGCCTTGAATATTGCAAACTTATCTGCAGGAATTCTTGTTCCGGCTTTAGTGAAACCGGTATACTTATCACTTTTAACAAATTCTCTTATTGTAATTCCTTTCTTTCCATTAAAATCATCCATTCTTATCACAATGTCAGTTTCAGAATTCTTTGTTATTCTATCAATATCTTTTTCCATTATAAAGTTGAGAATGAAATCTATATAAAGATTGTTATGTTTTTTGGATTATGAAAACCCTTAAAATAGGAAAGATAAAGATTAGTCCTCCAGTTTTTCTTGCCCCAATGGTTGAAGTTACAGATCTTGCCTATAGAGATATATGTAGGAAAAACGGAGCTGCAGTAGCTTATACTGAAATGCTTCATGTAAATGCAATAACTCACACAAACCCTAAAACTGAAAGTTTAATGAAAACTAGCAAAAAAGATAGTCCCATAGGAATTCAAATCACTGGTTCAAAAATAGAGGACTTCAAGGCTGCAATACCCTACCTAAAAAAATACGACCTTGTAGACATAAACTGCGGCTGCCCTTCTTCACGTATAACTGATAGCGAATCTGGCTCAGCACTCTTGAAAAACCCAGACAAAATTGCTGAAATTGTTAAATTACTAAAAGATAATGGTCTAACAGTAACTGTAAAAGTACGTTTAGGATACACAAATAATAATGTAATAGAAACTGCCAAAAAAGTTGAAAAAGCAGGAGCCGATGCAATAACTGTTCACGCACGTATGGCTAGCCAACGTTCTAGTGTTCCAGCAGATTGGTCTTGGATAAAAAAAGTAAAAGAAAATGTAAAAATTCCAGTTATAGGTAACGGAGATATATTCTCAGGAAAGCAAGCAAAAGAAATGCTTGACATTTGTGACGGAGTAATGATTGCCAGAGCCGCCATAGGGAATCCAATGATATTCAAACAAATAAAAGATTATCTTCAGAAAGGCAAAGAAACTGAATTTGATTTCAATAAAAATATAAAATTCTTCTTGGAATATCTTAAACTAGCTAAAAAATACAAAATAGTTGATTTAGGAAGAATAAAATACATAGGCTCAAGTTTTATAAGAAACACTCCGGGGGCTGCGGAGATGAGAAACCAATTCATGCAACTTAAAACATACGATGAGGTTTTGAAATTCATAAGCATTATAAGTCGTAAAAATATCAAATGAAATGAATAATTTTAAGGAGATATTATTTATTTACAAAGAGATATTCAAAGAATGGAAATATCCATTTATTGTTCTAGCAACTTCATTTATTTTCTACATTATTTCTTCAATTCTATTTCAGTTTCAATATGTTTCCCTAGAGAGTTTAAAAAATTTAGAAATCCTTCTACTAGCATTCTACACTTTCTCAAGCACAACAATATTTACTTCTACAATTATAATTGCCTTGCTAACCGGAATTCTAATCTCTCTATTGACATACAGATTTGATAACATAAAGAAATATTCAGAAGAAAGAATAGGAATTATCTCATCAATAGGAATATTCTTCGGGCTTGCAGCTCCAGGCTGCGCTTCATGTGGTGCTGGGCTTGCTGCTGCTCTTGGACTAGGGACAATTTTAGCAAAGCTTCCATTTCATGGAATTGAAATATCTTTCATTGCAATAATCCTTTTGATATTCTCAATATATAAGATAAGTAAGGGATTTGTAAACTGCGAAATAAAAAACTAAAATTAAATTTGTCCGGTTTGATTGAACTTTCTCATTGCCTGCTCAAGAATAACCTGTGGAGCATACCCTTTCTTGCTACACGCCTTATGAAAATCATCATATAAAGCTCCATCAACATTATATTCAAGTTTCTTCTTTTTTGCTCCAGGTGCTGTTGATGCCATTTATGCAGCTCCAAAGAACTTAAGCATTTGATAAACCAAGAATGCAGGCCATACAAGTGCTTTCAATAATCCAAGTACTCCGCCCCAGAACCCAACTGAATTAGATATAAAGTAAACTGCTGCTCCTACAACTCCAAGACCATATGCAGTTCCATGATGGTGATTATAACAATGTCCATGACATTCACACTTTTCTTTCATATCTTTCACTTCTCTCTTTTTAACCATAATAAAGGGTAATTTTCTAAGTTTATAATGTTATCTAAATAATATCTTATTCAAGATAATAATGTTCTTAAATCAATTAAATATTAAAAAATGTGGAATCTCTAAAACCTTACAATCCGTCAATTGCTGAAGTATATACAGGTCCAATGAAAAGCGGAAAAACTTCTAGAATAGCTTATAGATTAAGAAAATTAAAACATCTAGAAGATGTAGATTTTATAGCTTTCAAACCTAGCACCGATACGAGAACAGACGAAATACAGAGTAGAGAAGGAGATATAATAAAATCAGTCACCATTCCTTCAAACAATCCTAGAGCAATCCTAGACTACGTGAAAAATCAAAAAGTGATAGTATTTAGTGAAGCTCAATTCTTCAGTGAACAAATAGCAGAGGTTGCAGAATATTTATTGCAAAGAAAATGCAACTTAATAATAGAAGGACTTAATCTAGATTTTAGAGGAGAACCCTTTGGTATGATGCCTTACTTTCTAGCAAGAGCAGACCATATAGAAGTTTTAACTGCAGTATGTGATTGTATGATTTGTAATGGTGAAAATAGAATGGTTCATTGTCCAAACCCTGCAACAAGAACTCAAAGATTGATTAACGGAAAACCTGCACCTTATGACTCTCCAATAGTTCTAGTAGGAGATAAGAAAATAGAAGGAGCTCCAACACAATCATATGAAGCAAGATGCCTTGAACACCACATAGTCCCAGGCAATCCTAGAAGATATGATTTAGGAATTTAATTATAAAATATCCTTAAATATTTGCTTGAATTTTTCTTTTGAAGCTTGCAAAGACCCATTCCCCTTATCAGTCAATTTGTATTTTATAGACTTATTATTTGGACAATTACTTTCAACTATCAAACCTGCTTCTTTTAAAGACTTGAGAGCGGGATATATTGTTCCAGGACTAGGTTTTTCTCCTCTTCTTCTTTCAAGTTCAGACGCAATTTCCTGTCCGTCCATATCTTTTTTAGACAATAAAAATAAAATCAAGAAAGAAAGCATTCCTTTCAAGTCCAAACATAGTCCTGAAGAACTAATTTTACAATTGTTTTTTTCCTTTTTCATTAATATATAGGTTATCCGATATATTTAAATACTACTATATTATTTATATCGTATATACGATACAATGAAAGGAGGAAAATATGACTAAAACAAAACAAACAAATTGGAATTCTGTGGCCAGCAAGAAAACTGTTGAAAAAACAATTGAAGCATTAAAAGCAAATGGAATAAATGCTTATTTCGCTGAAAATGCTGCTCAAGCCAAGTCAAAAGCTCTGGAATTAATTCCAAAAGGAAGTGAAGTAATGACTATGACTTCAGTAAC
>DASZSY010000043.1:0-11650 GCA_035548435.1 Candidatus Nanoarchaeia archaeon
GGGCCATTTTTCTTTTTTATTGTTTGAAAAAAGTTAAAATAAAAGTTAAAAAAAGCGAAAAATCGCTAAGTTTATATATAACCTCTTTGAACTAAAAATTCCGAAACATTTAAAAGGGGATTTTTACAAAGTTAATTATTCTAAGCAAGCGAAAGCTGTCTTAGCTGTCATATTTACTCACCATGCACATCCTACAACCAAAACACATCAAACTGAAGCCAAACGAATCTAAAGAGCTTATAGAAAAGCTGAATATTTCTTTATCACAATTACCAAAAATAAGAAAGAATGATCCTTGTGTTCCACAGGATGCGCAAAGTGGAGATGTTCTAAAGATTGAAAGAAAAGAAGGAGAGAAAACTAACCTGTATTACAGGGTGGTGGTATAAACATGCAACAGAATAAACACCTTTTAATTAAGAAATATTTGGAACAACACTCACTTGTAGAGTCAAACGTTATTTCATTTAACGACTTTGTACAAAACAAAATGCAACAAATTGTTCAAGAGTTAAACGACACACTTGACAATGATGAGATTGATATAAAGCTTGGAAAAGTAAGAATTGAGAAACCTAACATAATTGAAGCAGACGGATCAACAACTAGAATCACTCCTGCAATCGCTAGACTAAGAAGCTTAACATATTCTGCACCTGTTTTTGTTGAATTAACTGTAAAGTATGCAGGACAAACAGACAGCGCTGAAGTTGAAATTGGAAGAATTCCAGTTATTGTTAGAAGCGCAGTATGTAACACATATGGAATGACTAAAGACGAGCTAAGAGGCAACTACATGGACCCTCTAGACCCTGGAGGATACTTCATAATCAACGGAAATGAAAGAGTAATGGTAATGTCTGAGGATCTTGCTCCTAACCAACCTTTCATTGAAGAAGGAAGAAATGGACTTATGCTTAGAATGTTCTCACAAAGAGGAGCATACAGAATCCCTACTACAATAACTGAAACTGGAGAAGGAATACTTGAGTTAACCTTTAGCAGACTAAAGAACATCCCTCTTATTGTTGTATTAAAAGCTCTTGGAATGACAAAGGAAAGCGAAATTGCTAAGGCAATAAACTTCGAAAACGACTGCCTTATTGTAAATATGTATGAATTTGCAAAGCTACAATCTGCAGAAGATGCAATGCTTGCAATTGCTGAGAAATCTGGAATTCAAGGAACAAAGAAAGAAATTCTTGACAGAGTAAAACAAAGAATTGATTCATTCTTACTTCCACACATTGGAACAGACAAGTCAATGAGAACTGAAAAAGCACTAACAATAAGCAGACTTGCTTCACTATTCTTAAGATCTAAAGAAAATGAAAAGATGAGAACAGATAAGGACCACTATGCAAATAAGAGAGTTAAACTTTCTGGAGATTTGATGGCCGATCTTTTCAGAGTTAACGTTGGAATTCTTATAAGAGATATACAATATTCTCTACAGAAAGTTGCTAAGAGAAAGAAATTCTATTCAATAAAAACAATCGCTAAATCAACACTATTCACACACAGAATTGAAAGTGCAATTGCAACAGGAAGCTGGATTGGAGAGAAATCTGGAGTTACTCAAAACATGGATAAGACAAATTATTTGGCAATGCTTTCACAACTACAGAGAGTTTCAAGTATGTTACCTGGAGAACAGGAAAACTTTATGGCAAGAACATTGCACCCAACACACTACGGAAGATTCTGTCCAACTGAAACACCAGAAGGAACTGAAATTGGACTTAGAAAGAACCTTTCAATATTAAGTAAGATTTCAACAGCTTTACAATTTGATGAGAGTAACGTAATGAAGACATTAGTTGCTCAGGGCCTTGGAGCAAAAGACGCTGTAGGAAAAGATGTATTCTTCAATGGAAGATTCGTTGGAACTACAAACACTCCTGGAGAATTTACAAAGAAAGTTAGAAAGGCAAGAAGAAATGGAGAATTACCAAGAGAAATGTCTGTTAAGTATGATTATATTCTAGATCAAGTTAGCATGTCAACTGAAGTTGGAAGAGTACTAAGAGCAGTTATTGTTGTTGAGAATGGAGCTAGCTTACTTAAGGATGAGCACCTACTTCTTATAGAACAAAACAAACTTGCTTGGAAAGATTTAGTTTCAAAGGGAATAATTGAATATATTGACGCTGCTGAAGAAGAAAACGCACTAGTTTCATTGACAAAAGAACAATTAACACAAGAGAACACTCACCTTGAAGTTGATCCAATTGATTTGTTTGGACTTATAACAAGCCTTGTACCATTCGGAAACCACGACCAGTCATCTAGACTTAACAGAGGAAGTAAGACACTTAAGCAGAGCCTTGGAATATATGCTGCAAACTTCCTTGTAAGACTTGACACTGACGTTTCAATTCTTCACTATCCTCAGAAGCCTCTTGTAAGAAGTTTCGTTTATGACACACTGGAAGTTTATCCATCTGGACAAAACATTGTTGTTGCAATAATGCCATTCGAAGGATATAACATGGAAGACGCAGTTGTTCTTAACAGAGCAAGCGTTGATAGAGGAATGGGAAGAAGTACATACTTCAGACCATACACTGCAACTGAATTGCAATATGCTGGAGGACTAGCAGATGAAATACTTATTCCTGAAAAAGATGTTTCTGGATATAGAACAGAACAATCATATAGATATTTGGAAGACGATGGAATTGCTTATCCTGAAGCAGATATGAAAGAAGGAGAAGTAGTTATAGGAAAAGTAACACCTCCAAAGTTCCTTTCTGAAGCCAAAGACATTTCCATACAAGCAAAGAAGGAAGCTTCAAGTGCAATAAGACAAGAGGAAAGAGGAACAGTTGATGCAGTATTCATAACAGTTGATGGAGAAGGAAACAGAATTGTTCAAGTTAGAACAAGAGACAGCAGATTACCTGAGCCTGGAGATAAATTCTCAACACCTCACGGACAGAAGGGAGTAGTTGGACTTATTGCTGATAGCGAAGATATTCCATTCACTGCTCGTGGAGTAAAGCCAGACTTGATGTTCAACCCTCACGGAATTCCATCTAGAATGACAGTAGGATATTTGATTGAAATGTTGGCTGGAAAAGTTGGAGCAACAACAGGAAAGATAATTGACGGAACTTCATTCTCAGGAAATAGTGTTGCTGATTTGGAATCACAACTAAAAGAAATGGGATTCAGCTTCGACGGAAAAGAGACAATGTACCACGGAATAACTGGAAAGAAAATGGATGCTAAGATTTACATAGGAAACATGTATTATTTGAAACTAAAGTACATGGTAAAGAACAAGATACACGCAAGAGCTAGCGGAAAAGTTACATTACTTACAAGACAGCCTATCGAAGGAAGAGCTCGTGGAGGAGCTTTAAGACTTGGAGAAATGGAGCAGCAAGCACTAGCTGGACACGGAGCATCATTACTATTGAAAGAAAGATACGATTCAGATAAAACAACAATTTATGTATGCAAGCAATGTGGTAATTTGACTTACGAAGACACACTACGAAACAAAGTGGTTTGTACAATGTGCAGTTCAGCTGAAGCAGAACCAATCGAAGTATCATATGCATTCAAACTCCTTGTTGATGAACTCCTTGGACTTGGAATTCACACAAGATTCGAACTAAAAAACAAATTTGAACAATAAACATGAACGAACACTACAGAAAACAAGTTAGAGCATTGAAGTTTAGCTTACTTAGCCCTGAGCAGGTTAAAAGACTTTCTTCAGCAAAAATAGTAACACCTGAACTTTACGACATTGACGGATTCCCAGTTGATGGAGGACTTATGGACCTAAGACTTGGAGCAATAGATCCTGGAGTTAGATGTAGAACTTGTGGAAAGAGAGTAAAAGAATGTCCTGGACACCCTGGAGCAATTGAACTTGCTAGACCAGTATTTCACATAAAGTATATTCACTTGATTGAACTTTGTATGAGAAGCTTCTGTTTCAAGTGTGGAAAGTTAACACTTAGTGATGAGAAACAAAAAGAATATACTCCTGGAGAAAGAGCAAAGAAAGCAAGAGACGCTAAGAGATGTCCACATTGCAGTGAACAACTTGAAAGAGTAAAACTAGAGAAACCAAGTACATTTATGATTGGAAAGAAGAGAATCTCTCCAATTGAAGTAAGAGAAAGACTTGTTAGAATCCCTGATGACGAATTAAAGAAAATTGGAATCAATCCTAAGACATGCAGACCTGAGTGGGCAGTTATTGCATTATTACTTGTACCATCAGTAACAGTTAGACCTTCAATAACTCTTGATTCTGGAGAAAGATCTGAAGACGACTTAACTCACAAGCTTTCAGATATTATAAGATCAAACCAAAGACTTTGGGAGAACTTAAACGCAGGAGCACCTGAAGTTATTATTGAAGACCTTTGGGACTTGCTACAATATCACGTTACAACATTCTTTGACAACAATATAACTAGAATACCTCCAGCAAGACATAGAAGCGGACAACCACTTAAGACAATAACTGAAAGAATCAAGGGTAAAGAAGGAAGAATAAGACACAACCTAGCAGGAAAGAGAGTTAACTATTCTGGAAGAACTGTTGTATCCCCAGATCCATTCATTAAGATAAACGAAGTTGGAATTCCATTTGAAATTGCAAAAATAATTACAGTTTCAGAGAGCGTTACAACACTTAACCTTGAAGCAATGAAAGAACTTGTTAAGAATGCAGACGTTTACCCTGGAGCAAATTACGTTATAAGAGCAGACGGAAAGAAAAAGAAAATCACTCCTGAATTGAAAGATGAAATATGCGCTGAACTTGCTCCTGGATACAAAGTTGAAAGACATTTGAGAGATGGAGATATTGTACTGTTCAACAGACACCCTTCACTTCACAAGCAGTCACTTATGGCTCACGTTGCAAGAATACTTCCAAACAGAACTTTCAGACTTCACCCTGCAACAGCTGCTCCTTATAACGCTGACTTCGACGGAGATGAAATGAACATACACTCACCTCAGACAGAAGAAGCATTATCTGAAGCTCGTGTTCTTTTGAATGTAAACAACAACATTATATCTTCAAAGAACAATATGAACTTGATTGGAACAATTGGAGACTCTGTAACTGGAGCACACATACTTTCACAGGATAACATGTCAAGATATGAAGCAGAACAATTATTGTTCTCAGCTGGATCTGAATCAACTCTAAAGAACAAAACAGTTTCAGGAAGTGAAGTATTCTCACAAATATTACCAAAAGGAAACAACATAACTGTTCCTAAAGTATTGACTGGAGAAAATTCATTTGGAACTGAAAACGGAGAGATGGTAAAGATAATTGATAAAGAATTCGGAAGAGAAGCTGCTGTAGCATCCATAAACAAAGCATTCATACTTGGAGCATTATACCTTTCAAGAAAGGGATACACTCTTTCAGTACAAGATTTGAACGTATCAGAAAAAGTAAAAGCAATGACTGATGAAGTTGTTAAAGAAGCTGAGAAGAAGACTGCAGACATAATTAGTGAATATCATTCTGGAACACTTGTATTAATGCCAGGAAAGACTGCTGAAGAAACAAGAGAAACAAAGATATTACAAATACTTAACGAAGTTAGAACTGAAATTGGAAAAGTTGTAAAAGTAAACTTCCCAGTTGATGGAAACGTTAACAAGATGATTACACCTGGAGCTGCAGGAAGCATGCTTAACATAACACAGATTGGTTGCTGTGTAGGTCAGCAGTCTCTATGGAGTAAGAGAATTAGCTTTGGATATCACGATAGAACACTAGCATTCTTCAAGAGAGGAGACTTAACACCTGAATCACATGGATTCATCAAGAGTTCATTCTTCGCTGGACTTAAGCCAACTGAATTCTTCTTTGGAGCAATAACAGGAAGAGACTCACTGATGGATACAGCACTTAGAACACCAAAGTCAGGATACTTGTATAGAAGACTAGTTAGCGCACTACAAGACCTAAAGGTTGAGTATGACGCAACTGTTCGTGACGCTAGCGAAAACATAATACAATTCAAGTATGGAGACGACGGAAAAGATGTTTCCAAGCTTCACCTTAAAGATAACAATGTTGTACCTGGAGAAGCTATTGGAGTTGTAACAGCTCAAAGCTTTGGAGAAGCTTCAACACAGATGGTTCTTAACGTATTCCACCACGCAGGAGTTGCTCAAATGCAGATCACTCAGGGACTTCCTAGACTTATTGAAATTTTGGACGCAAGAAAGACACCTTCAACACCAAGTATGGAACTTTATCTTGATAAAGAACACAACAACGAGAAAGATGCAAAGGTTGTTGCTGAAAAGATAAAAGAAGTAAAGCTTAAGGAAATAATGTCTTCAGTTAAGATTGATTTTGGAGGCAAGAAGATACAGGTTGAACTTGATCCTAAAGCACTTAAGACTGTTCACGTTGGAAGCCAGAAGATTGCTGAAAGACTTGTAGAGAAAGGATTTACTGTTAAGAGCAATGGAGACACTCTTTCACTTCACTTAGAAGAACTTGACTTTAAAGCAATGTACAAGCTAAAGGAGAAGTTGAAGGACACAATAATCTCTGGAGTTAAGGAAGTAAGCCAGGTTGTTATTACAACAAGAGGAAAAGACTATGTTATACTTACACATGGAAGTAACCTTGCTGATGTAATACAAGTTAAGGGAATTGATCCTGAAAAGGCAACCAGTAACGATATCCACGACGTATTCAGTGTATTTGGAATTGAAGCTGCAAGACAAACAATTGCAAACGAAATCCAAAGAGTACTAGAAAACCAGGGACTTGACATTGACGCAAGACACCTTAAGCTTATTGCAGACGCTATGACAAGTTCAGGAATTGTAAAGGGAGTAACAAGAATGGGAATTATCTCTGACAAGGCATCTATCTTGGCAAGAGCAACATTCGAAACACCTGACAAGCAATTCATAAACGCTTCAATACAAGGTGGAAGAGATGAGCTTAAGTCAGTAATTGAAAACATCCTACTTAACCAACCTATACCAGTTGGAACAGGACTACCTGGACTTCTAGTTCAAGTTACAGGACCTCTTGTAAATAGCAAGTTAACAAAAGCTAAGAAAGCTTAAATTTATTTTTTTAATTTTTTAACTAAACAGAAAAACCTTTTCCTTTCTTTTGATAATATTTTTGATGTAAGCTTTCTGCTTCATAAAATTCTGTTGCCTTCACAATTTGAGTAACTATCTTTTCTTTTGTCATCTGCTGCTCTAGTTCTTTGCTTTCAATTGCAAGCTCTCTTTGTTTTGAATTTGTATAAAATATAGCGCTACGATATTGTTTTCCAAAATCATTCCCCTGTTTATTCAACTGCGTAGCATCATGCATTCCCCAGAAAGCATCAAGCAATTGAGAATATGAAATTTCTTTAGGATTAAAAATTATTTCAACGGCCTCAGCGTGCTCTGTTGTGTCTGAACATACATCTTCATACGTTGGATTGTGCATTCTCCCTCCAGTGTAACCTACCCTTGTACTTATTACTCCTGGAAGTTTATCAAATTCTTCTTGAACTCCCCAGAAACACCCTGCTGCAAATATGGCTTTTTCCGTCGATAAATTCATTTTACTTCAACTTATCTAACTTCCTTTCAATTCTATCAAGTCTATCTAAAAGCATATCGGTTTCTCTCTGAGTTTTTCTATCAACATAATAATCCAGTTTGGATCTTGCTCTGTCAATCTCGTTCTGTCTGTTTTGAGACATCAAAATAACTGGAGCCTGTATTGCTGCAATGCAAGAAAGAACTAAATTCAAAAAAATAAAAGGGTATGGATCCCAGTGTTGCAAGATAACTATAACATTGATGATCATCCAGATTATAACTATAAACATAAAAACAAGAATAAAAGTCCATGAACCAATTTTTTCTGTTAGAAAATCTGCTGCTCTTTGTCCAAATGTTAATTTTTCTGAATATCCATTGTTAGAACCATTAGAATCTTTTTTGATTTCACCCTTTCCTTTTTTCATATACTTTCAGTAGGAACAATGTTTTTTTAATTCTTTTGCAAACGTTTATAAACAAGTGAAAAGAAAGAATTTTATTCTCAATAGAGGAAGTTTAAAATAAAAAATGGCAATAATAGACATGCAAACAATGAGGTACATTAACCTACTTGATAAGGCAAGTCATGTTAAAACTCACACTTGTTTTGTTTACAATAATACGATAATGTTTGCAGTTCCAAGAAGCATGGTTTCTAAGGCTCTTGGCCCTGACGCACTTAATGTAAGAAGAATTCAAGAAGAACTTGGAAAGAGAGTTAGAATAGTTCCTGCTCCTGAAGGAATAAAAGATTTGAACGAATTTATTTCAAAAATAATTGCTCCAGTTGGATTTAAATCAATTGAAGTTAAGGGAGAAGAATGTATTCTCAACGCTGGAAGTCAACATAAAGCAGCACTAATTGGTAGAAACAGAAGAAGATACGAAGAACTTGCAATGGTTATAAAAGATCTTTTCTCACTTGAACTGAAAATAATTTAATTTTAATTAATTTCTTTCTTTAAGATATTATATTCGTGCAATATAAGCCATATGTAAATAAAGTCAATTATGCTGATGAATACGAGCCAGTGTGAGTGAGTGATTGTATATCTGTACATTTGATAAACTAATATTAGAGAGAGAAGTCCTGCGGCAACTGGATAGAAGTGTAATTTCTTTTTCCATAGGCCATATATCAGAATTGCATGAACTACTCCATTAACTATTAAATAAAATCCAAAAAAAAGTTGAGTACCTATTGAAAAGTTCTGAAAGAAAAATAAAAGGTGCTGAGCAATTGAGTCTCTAGGATCTTCAATTAATTCTCCATGAGTTATATCTATAGCATATTTTGCAATTAAATTATGACTTGTGAATATCAGAGCAATACCTCCACAAACTTGCAATAATGCAAAAATAAATTTGTATGAAAGAACAACTTCAAAAAGTTTATACAAAAACGACTCTTTATTCTTCCACATCCCTGAAGTAGAAAAAGAGCATTAATAAAGGCTAGCAAGAAAGCATTGCTAGAAGAAGAACAGTTTACCATAACTCCGACGATTATTTTATATTTACCAGAGTAAAGGTTTAAAAACCACTAAAATAAAGAGATATTATACACATACTACCATGGGATTAATGAGTGCACAGAAAATAATGAAGAAAAGCAGAAAGTTTAGATGGAGCCAGAGGGCTTACAAACAAAGAGTTCTTAATCTTAGAAAGAAAGTAGACCCATTGGAAGGATCAGCACAGGCTAAAGGAATTGTTATTGAAAAGTTCCCTAAAGAAGCAAGACAGCCAAACTCAGCAATGAGAAAGTGTTGCAAAGTTCAGCTTATTAAAAATGGAATTCAAGTAGGAGCTTTCATCCCTGGAAACTTGGCTCAAAAATTTGTAGATGAACACGACGAAGTTATAATTCAAAAGATTGGTGGAAAAATGGGACGTTCCAAGGGAGACATTCCAGGTATTAGATTCGCAGTAATTAAAGTAAACGATCAACCTCTTCATAGACTTTGGAAAGGTAAGATTGAGAAGGGTAGAAGATAAACATGGCAGACCAATCACCTATTCATTTCAAATTATTTGATGTATATGATGTTTCTGAAGTTAAAGTAGCAGACCCTGCTCTACAGCCATACATTAACTTGACTCCTAGATTACTACTTAAGACACACGGAAGACAATCAACAAAAGCAAATATAATTGAAAAGCTAGCAAATAGATTGGCAGTTCCAGGACACGTTGGAAAGAAACATAAAATAATTACTTCTTGGAGCTCAGGAAAGTATAATATTAACATGAAGACCATACTTGAAGTTCTACAAAGAATCGAAGAAAAAACAAAAAAGAATCCAGTTCAAGTTCTTGTTAGCGCTATTGAAAATGGAAGCCCAAGAGATGAGATTACAGTTATTGAATCTGGAGGAGCAAGATATCCTCAGGCAGTGGACTGCAGCCCAACAAGAAGAGTTAATTTAGCAATAAGATGGTTTGTTCAAGGATCTTATGCTAAGGCATTTGGAAAAAAGAAATTCATGAAAGACACTCTAGCTGACGAGATTATAGCTGCATCTGAGAAGAGTATGGACAGTTACGCTGTTGGAAAGAAAACAGAATCTGAGAAGCAAGCTGACTCAGCAAGATAAATTTTAACATGGTAGAAAAAGAATCAAGTTTGAAAAAAATTGAAAGACTTACAAACAGTCAAGTTAATATTAGAAACGTAGCTACAAGCGCGCACATTCACCACGGAAAAACTGCTTTTACTGATAACTTACTAGCTGCTGCAGGAATGATGGCTGCTAAGAACGCTGGAGACCTAGAGGATGGAATGGCTACATGGCAACACGCTGACGAACAAGAAAGACTTATGACAGTAGACGCTGCAAACGTATCTATGGGTCACGAATATCAAGGACAAGAATATCTTATCAATTTGATTGACACTCCAGGACACGTAGACTTTGGAGGAAACGTTACAAGAGCTATGAGAGCTATTGACGGAACTTTCGTACTTATTTGCGCTGTAGAAGGAATAATGCCTCAAACTGAAACAGTTCTTAAGCAAGCTTTAAGAGAAAGAGTTAAGCCAGTTCTTTTCATAAATAAAGTTGACAGATTGATTAAGGAATTGAAATTAACACCTGAACAAATGCAAGAAAGATTTGCAAAATTAATTACTTCATTCAACCATCTTATAATGCAGATTGCTGAAGATGAATTCAAAGAGAAGTGGCAAGTTAACGTTATGGATGGAAGCGTTTCATTTGGAAGCGCACGTGAAAACTGGGCACTATCAATTCCATTTATGAAGAAGAGAGGAATTTCTTTCAAAGATATCTATAGAATTTATGAAGGAGATGAAGAGGAAAGAAAGAAATGGATTTGGGCTAACGCACCACTACATGAAGTTATTCTTGATATGGCTGTAAAGCATTTGCCAAACCCAGTAGACGCTCAAAAATATAGAATCCCTAAAATATGGAGAGGAGACATAGAAACAAAGTTTGGAAAAGACTTGCTTTCATGTGACAGAAATGGAGAGCCTGCATTTGTTATTACAAATATTGCAATAGATAGAAAGTCAGGAAAAGAAGTTGCAGCTGGAAGATTATATTCTGGAACAATTGTCAACGGAGCAGAAGTTTGGGCAAATAACGCTAAGAAGAAATGTAGAATACAGCAAGTTCTTGTTTACAACGGAATAAAACCAGAACAACTAGACCAAGTTCCTGCTGGAAACGTTTTGGCTCTTGTTGGATTAAATGTGGAAGTTGGAGAAACAATAACTCTAGGCGAACAAACACCATTTGAAGAAATAAAACACATCTTCCAACCAGTTATTACAAAGAGTATTGAAGTTACAAAGTCTCAAGACTTACCAAAGCTTATTGACGTTCTTAGAAAAGTAGGAAAAGAAGACCCCTCACTTAAGATTGAAATCAATGAAGAAACTGGAGAAAACTTGATGTCTGGAATGGGAGAATTACACCTTGAAATCATTGAAGGAAGAATAAAGAACGAAAAAGGACTTGAGGTAAGAATGGGAGCTCCAATTGTTGTTTACAGAGAAAGTATTGCTAAAAACTCTGGAGAAATTGAAGTTAGAACACCAAATGGACACAACATATTC